>JBGCGF010000012.1:0-85194 GCA_045110575.1 Saprospiraceae bacterium | reverse complement strand
AATACTAGAGCAAAAAAAAGATAGCCCCGACTTGGAAGAGTCGAGGCTACACGAGGTAGTAAGTCCTAGAACTACTCCTCAGATCGTAAAGGTAAAAAAAGATGGAGAAAAGCTTGGTTTGTAACACAGTAGCTTCGTTGCTGGACCGCTTCGCTGCTGGACCGCTTCGCTGCTGGACTGCTGATTGGGATGTCCAATAGGGATGTTGTTTATTAAGCTTTCGCCAAAACATGAAACCCATTGCCTTGAAAGAGGTGATGGGTTTTGTGGTTCCTGGGGGTATCTTAGTATTATACATTCCAGAAAATATCTACAATACTGTATGCCTGCACCCTTAATAAAAAACCAACACTACGTCCCTCGATCGTATCTCAAGCTTTTCAGCGACACGGGTAAATCAAAAATGGTCTACGCGTTCCGTCCTCATGACGAAAGAGGACCTTCAAGAGTTGAATACAAGTCTATTAAATCTATCGCTTCCGAAGATTACTTCTACGAGACAACCTCTGAATTCAAAAAACTATCAGGATCTCGCACACAAGAAAATGAAATAGAAAAGACTGCATTCCCATATGAAAACAGCCACCTTAAAGAAACAATTAAAACTTTCGAAAGCGCTGAATCCATCTCTCAAAAAAATATTGAAGACATACTAAACTTAGCTTTACAACTAAAACGAAGAAACCCTTCATTCCTTGACGGGAATCACGGATACAATGCAGCCGATAAATTAACACCGACGCTATCTTTACTTACAAAGCGTTTCAAAGAGAAATACCCTACCGACCAATTCCATCTAGCAAACTTAGAAACAGAGGTATCCAAACGTAACGACATACTAAAAACCCTACCGAACCTAAACGGGGCATTCGCCCGCGATTTCGGACTCAATGATTACCCAAATATTGCAGAACGAAAAGCTCTAATAGAACTACAAGCTGGAATTACAATACGCCAACTAGCTAGCTCCGAAAACCCGTTCATTAGCTCTGACAACCCAGGATTCACATGGAATAGGTACCAAGGACTGCACACAACAGGATTATCCTTTTGGGACACGTATACTTTTATCGCAAGTCCAAAAAGCGCACTATTTTGTATAAAAGCAACTAGTCTCGCATTACTAACGCCAGGCCTCTACGACATAAAAGCAAGAAACCCAACAATTGAAGAAACCAATCTAAAGACCTGCATAAATTCTTTAAAGCATGTCTACGGCGGAAATGAAGCGCATGTCAACCTTGTTCGTGACCAACTCCTCCAGTTGATGAAAACAAAAGATTTACCAAATGGTGTATTTAAAAAAAGTAGATCATGGTAGAGCTGACTACTCTATTTAAAAACGTAACTAACCACACTGCTACATAGGACTTAGTCTCCTTAATTTTGCTCCAAAATGAGCTAAGGGAGCGTTCGTTGTCACGCCCTACAGCCCCATAATCTTCATTTTTACATACTCCTTCAGTGTACGTCCCTCTTTCATGTTCTCCTTGATGAACGCTGGAGAGACACGGTGAATACGCAACTCAATTAACGTGCGGAAAGGAATATCCTTGAAGCCAACCTCACGGAAAGAGTCTGCCCACTCGGGCGTTACCCCATGGATACGGGCTTTGACAATTTCGTCCATCGTTAGGTCTTTGTAGCCGATCGAACGGAGGCCGCCGACAAACTCAGCGTTGACGCCGTGAATCTTAGCATCTAGTAGTTCTTTCTTTCTTAAGTCGCCATATCCAAAGCTTTTTAGCTGGTTGACAAACTCGGATGTCACCCCGTGAATACTGAAATCCTTTGCCTCTTTGAGTGTCAAGTCGGTTAACCCCGCTTGGCGGAAGTCTTTAATCTTCGAAGCATCGACGCCGTGAATTTTCGCCTCAACGATATCTCGGGCAGACAGATTGGAATAGCCCAAACTGTTCATCTCTGAAATGTAACCTGCCGTAATCCCATGGTGGGCCATTTCCTTGGCACTATCAAATGTGAGCTCGTCATATCCAGACTTGCTCAGCACCTCCAGCAAATTTGCATCAAGGCCATGAATCTTTGCCTCCTTCAATTGAGGGAGGGTCAGGCCACGGAAACCAGAGGCTTTCATTTCCTCTGCATATGCTTCTGTGACCCCATGAATCTGAAGCTCCACGAGTTCGTCTAAGCTGGGCTGTGCATATCCAAGTCGTTTAAATCCAGCCGTCCGAGATTTAATTTCATTTAGATCCTCAAAGAAAATAGAAAGTTCAATGAGGCTTTCTTTATTGGCTGGATAACCTTGAGCTGAGATATACTTGAGGTAGTCTTCGTCAACATCGGCCAAGAAAAGTAAGAGCATTTCTTTCTCCTTAAAAGAACCGTACCCTTCTTTTTCTAGTCGACTTTCGAACGCAGCATCAGGAACAAACGTGTAGTTGCCGATTCCGTCATTGCCATCAAAAATGCCTTTAAACTTCATCGTACCTGAAGTTCGCTTCAGCCGAAACTCGCCCATGTTCGTGCGGGGTAACGACCCAAAATCGCTAACCAAGTAGCAATGTGACATGTGGGAACTATACCCGTTGCCCGAAGAGTTTGATCGCGACATAAATTGAAAGCAGATGTCTTGTCCATCGATGATGGCCGTCCAACTATTGACAGTGTTCACGGGTCTGTCTGCCAGGTTTAAATCGATATTTAAGCTTGGTGTAGAGATGTGCGCACTCACCGGTTCGAGGTTAGAGACAGAGATTGCTTCCTCCTCCTGAGGAGACTGCTCTAACGGCTCATCCACAGGCTCTGGCGTAAAAACAGCAGCGGGTGCAGAAGTGGGTGATGGAGATAAAGCGGCAACGGGTGCGACAGACTGCGCCACCGTGTTAAACTGCAACACAGAGATCAGCAAGAGTGGCACTATCGCTAAGTACTTCCAACTAGATTGGAGAGAGGATTTTTTAGCTTTCATCATGGTGATACGCTTTTCTAAAAAACTTTGGTTGTAGCTGGCCACAAGGCCATTTGGAAAATTGGGGACGGCGACTTTTACGAGGTTCAATTGATAGGATTCAGGATCGGCTCCACTACGCAGCATTTCATCGTCCGTCAAGTATTCGAGGTTGTGCTCGATCGCTTTGCGGTAAAGCCAAGCGAAGGGATTAAACCACTGCAGAATCACTACTGCCTCAGCCAACAAAAGATCTAAGCTGTGCCTCTGGCGAACGTGAATCTGCTCGTGTTGCACAATCTGATGGAAGGTGTCTGGATCGTAGCGATCAGGGTTTAAGAAAATGCGATTCCAAAAGGAATAAGGCGCTTCGTCTTCTTGCATTTCGATGAGTCGAAAACCGTCTATTTCGTGACCGGGATTACGCAGCATACGGATCATCAACTGCCCAAATTGAATTAGGAAATTGAAGCCAAATATGAGTACACCGATGAGGTATACCCATCGAATAATCTTAAACCAATCTACGGGTGGCGAGATAGCTCCAAGCTCTTCTAACGAGGCGCTAACTGAAGGCCGCACCTCTAAAGATTGAGACGATTCAACCCGTGGAATTGCCACTGGAGTAGTAGCCGTTTCAAGGTCTTCTACGGAAGATGGGTTGGTCACAGCAAGCTCGTCAGTAGAAGCTCGCAAACTCCACGTTGCTGGCACGGTGATCAGTGGTAGTGCAAGAGAACCTACCAGGCATCCCAATAGCACCCAACGGTTGAGCGTAAAGTGCGTCTCTCTGCGAAGGACAAACCAATAGTATGCAAAGCAGGCGGCAAGTAGCACGCTGGTGTGGATTAGATATTCCATTACTTCTCGTTTCTAATCATTTTGAGAATACGCTCCAGGTCGTCTGCATCGAGCTTCTGTTCCTTGGCGAAATAATTGACGAGTTTCATCGGTGAACCTTCAAAAAAGCCCTTGACGACATCATCAACAACACCCTCTTGGTAGTCTTCTTTAGGGACAAGTGCGAAATAGCTGTAGGCACGTCCCAGCTTCTCTTCTCCAACGAATCCTTTAGACTTCAGCAGCTTTACAATAGTTGAGACACTATTGTAATGTGGGCGGGGCTCGGGCATCAATTCCACGATCTCCTTGACGGTGGCTTTGTCAAGCGACCAGATGGCCTGCATGATTTGCGATTCGCGTTTGGCTAGCTTTTGCATATAAGAGCGTTTCTAGGAAATCCAATTCGACTAAAAATTGGCTGCTTTTCCGTTGTTTTTCGTTAAAAATGCTCAAAATAGCCAGCTATTCCTTGCGCTTTTTGCCTCAAGCAAAACAAAATCATCTCAATTTCGCCAGAATCTGAAATCCTAGAAATGCTCTTGTACTAATTGATTAGTACAAATGTAGTACTAACGCATTGGTACTTCCAAACTTTGGGGCAAAAAAATACTAATTGATTAGTAGTTGGTGGGTAGAAGGGCTGTAGATGCTGGTGTTTAGGACGGCTCCCACCTTCCGTACAGCTTATCGCGCAGACACAGCCAATGCTGAAATGCTTTCATTACACAGCCTAAATGCGCCTACACAAGGGCTATTCTGAGTAGTGCTTGACAAGCATTACACGAATGGGAATTTAGAGAAACGACATGCTCATTAGGCATACAACTTACCTGACCACAAACCTTCCTCGATACGCTCTACTACCCTCATCGAGCAACAAGTGATAAATACCGCTCTCTAAATCCTCAACGGAAATCGGGGCTCCATGTTGAAGCACGCCGCGCTTCATCAATCTACCACCAAGGCCATAAATCCTAAATTTCCCTTTCTGAATCGCCCCTCGAAAATGTAGATGATCATCAACGGGATTAGGATATATCTCTAAAACCTCTCGAACGGCAACTGGATCAACTTCACTAACCTGAACATCTCCATTAATCCGTGCCAGTATATTTATCCTCGTACTATCGTATGTAGTAAAACTGAACGTGCCACCAATGAGAATCTTACCGTCAGATTGAAGCGCACAGCTTTCCAATTTTGCATTAGGGCCGGCACCCATACCTGAAATGAATAGAGAATCAAAAGTTCCGTCAGAATTATACCGCATCAGACTTCTTCGATCCGCATTAAGGAAGGTGTACGGACCGACAACGATAACTTTCCCGTCGGGCTGCACGAAAATTTGCTCAGCGTCACTAACACTTGGCTGAAAACTAATATCAAGCTCCCCGTCTGGCAATATTTTAATAACATCATTCGTCGATATTCCATTGTAATTACCTATACTACCGGCAACTATAATTCTGTCATCAGCCAACACTTTTACTTCTGATATTTTGTTACTCGGTCCTCGCTCATCTGTATTGAACGTCGTGTCTAAAGTCCCGTTGATATTGAGCCTGGCCAAATAGCGAATCGCTTGACCGTTATATTCTGTAAAGTTTCCGCCAACGATAATTTTACCGTTAGACTGCATATCGATTGCATTAATACTACGATCGAATCCTGACCCTTGATCAAAGTCTGTATTTTGACTTCCATCCGGATTTAATTTGACAAGGAAGTCTAGCCCCGTGCTATTGAAATCTCGAATACCACCAGCTATAAAGATAGATCCATCTTCTAAAACAACGAGATCAGAAGCAGAGCTACTTACACCACTGTTATGGATAATATTAAAAGTATTGTCTCTAGATCCGTCATCATTTAGTTTAACGATAAAATCAGATCTCACTCCATTATATGTGGAAATAGATCCGACAACGAACATTTTTCCGTCTTCAACCAGTTCAATCTTTTCAACGGTTCCTGAAGGTCCATCACCGATACGAAAAGAATTATCAAGAGTGCCGTCAGCGTTAAGCCTCGCCAGACGAGTGATGTCTATCCCATCGTATTCGACGAAGCCTCCGCCAATCAAAATCTTACCGTCCGGTTGAACGGCGATAGTCTTTACTTGTCGGTTGGGACCGTCACCTGAAAGGAATGTACTGTCAAGTGTTCCTACTTGCGCAACTGAAGCTCCTGAACTTAGAAATAGCGTAAGCAAGAGAAGAGAGACTATTTTATGCATTTCTGAGGGGTTGGAAGGTGAGGAGACGTGATGATATAACGAATAAAGCTTCTAAGTAGCTATTGTTGTCGGGGGCTTTATGGAATAGGCTAGTTGTAGTACTTGGGAAAAGTTGTATTTCTGGATGATTAACAGAAGGCGACAGGCTTGAGAGACAAGACGGAAAGATTAAATGTGAAGTATATCGAGACCATTTCTAACAAAAAAAACACATATAGCCCTAGCACTGATATAAAATAATATAACGGCATTCAACATGCCGTTGAAAACACTACAGCAAGGTTAACCTCTAATAATGACCAAGTTGAGTAGCTTAGTTGCCAGTGATCAGTAGGTATAAAAACAAGTGGATAGGCAGCATCATGTGCTTCATGATTCTGCTACATCCAATTCCTATATACGCTCAAGCACCTGAATTCACCGTCAGACATTTTGATCGAGATGATGGTTTACTGTACGACAAGTTCAATGCGTTCATCAGTTCAGACAGCAGAGGATTCACATGGATAGGCTCTTCGCATGGAGTTTTCAGAATGGACGGGAGTACGTTTAAACACTACCCTATTCCGGCGTCTTCGGGCTTTGAGGATTTTGTCCAGAGCCAATGTTTTGAAGATAAGAATGGGCTGTTATGGTTTTCGGGAGTAGACGGCCTCCATGTATACGACTACACCGTTGATACGCTGAGGAGCATACGCCTAGACTCAACACTCATGCCTTCACATGAAGTTTACCATGCTTTCCATTACGATGAGGAACGTCATGATCTACTTATAAGTAACGGTTCTCAAATCGCACGTGTAGACCTTGCTACAGAGACAATTGAAGGAACCCCACAGCCATCGCGCTCGATGCGCTTTACTTCAATGACAAATAGTTTCTTCCTAGGCATGCCTTGGCTTAAAAGCCCAGGACTGGAACTTTTAACGTGGACGAATGACTCGACACTTCACAGAGTAGATTCAAAGGTTGAAATCGTAAAGAGAGCGACCATCTATGCCGCTTGTTTTAGCGAAAGCGAAAAGAAGAGCGCATGGCTTGGAAGCAATGAAGGATTGCTTCATTTCGACTATCGGGCGGACACCCTTATTGCTAAATACAAGCTCCCTAAGACTCAAAGCCAATTACTATGGAGTATTTCACTGCAGGGCGACTACATCTTTGCCGCATCCAACGATGACGGACTCCTAGTTTTTGACCACGTCCAAAAGAAGTGGTTTGGTCAAGTTTATAGAGGGGTGAATGAGGAAGACAAGCCGCGCTCAATTCACCACTCGCCTGATGGCACTCTATGGACTATGCAAGCCAAAGGAGGCATAGATGCATTGATTCCTGCTTCGCCCAACTTGAAAGTTCTTAGAAATACAGAAGGGAAGCCACTAAACGTGCGAACGTTCTATCGCGGCACATCAAATGAGCTCTGGGTAGGGACGGCTGCAGGTACGATCAGTTCTTACGGTCAAACGCAAAGCATTGCCACTCTTAAAAACTTGTCGAACTTGGCTAAAAGTAGATGGGCTGCATCATCTACACAGTTACCAAACGGGAGGCATTTGATCGCGGTTAGAGACCAGCTATATCAGTCTACAGAGACTGGTGACTGGAAGGTCATTTTTTCTGATCAATCCTTCATTTATAGCACACATTACAATCAAGAACTTGACGCTGTAATAATTACGACAAAGAATGGAATCCATAAGCTGAAAGGCGTTAATACCTATCAGTATCAAGGTGGCTATTCAGACGGGCCATGGCTTAGACCACTATTCTATTTAGACGGCACAAGATATATCGACGGGGAGAAAGGAACTTACACCTACGTCCTTGACCTTAAAGGCGATGAGATCAACAAGATCGACAGTATACCAGTCGGCGGATCTGTCCAATCTATTGCGACCGCTCCCGATGGAAGCGTTTGGATTGGAACAATTCGCGGACTTTTTCACGCACAAAAAGATACCACGACTAAGACATGGGAAGTATCCGCTCCGCTAAAAGATGACCGTATCTTTTATGGATTACATGTAGACGAGACAGGGGTACTCTATGCTTCTACGGACAAAGGGCTCAATGTTCGAAACACAGAAGGCGAGTGGCAAACATGGCAAACACTCGATGGTTTACCGAGCAACGAAGGTGTCATTATCGCTCCTATCATTGATGCTGCTGGCAGCATTTGGATGGCAACAGAGAAGGGAGTCATTGGGCTTTCAAAGTCCCAATCATCGGAAAAAAAGAACAGGCTTAAAAACTACTTCTCAGACCTTTGGATCAACGAACGGCCCGATTTACGTATTCGTGACATGCTCAAGGGAGATCCGCTCGAACTCAACTATTCAGAGAATACAATCGACGTTGGTGTTGGTACGCTTGGGTTTATAGATGGAGTAAAAAGTCCGATTGAATATCAACTGAGTCCTTACCAAGAAGGCTGGGCGGAACTGCGCTCTGGATCTGTGTTACGCTTCACCAAAGTGCCGCCAGGTACATACACATTGCGTATACGCATGAAAGATGAAGGCGAGAGTAAACGCCCTCCTTTAACGGCATCGCTCTTTATCGAGGCTCCATACTGGCAGACGTGGTGGTTTAAGCTATCAGCGCTGGCGGGAATCCTTGGATTAGGTTTTGGAATTGCTCATGTTATCAATCGTAGAAAGCTAGCACAAGCCAAACAGCAGATTCAACAAGTTGAACTTGTAGCGAAAGAACGTGACCGCATCGCACGAGAATTACACGATGACCTCGGTGGTGATTTGTCCAACATCCTCTTCCTCAGTGAAGGGACGTCACCCATAAGCGAAGAAGACCTGAGAACCAAAATTTCACAGCTTAGTCGGGCTTCGCTTGACCACATGCGCGATATTATTTGGGCACTGCAAACAGAAGAACTAAGTCTCTTCGCTCTATTCAATAAACTGAATGAGCACGGCTATATGCTCTGCGATCCGCGAGGCTTCAATTTTCGTACGCACATATACGGTGAAGAGTTGATGCTAAAGGTTAAGGCCGGGATGAACCTACGCCGAAACCTAATCCTAATTGGCAAAGAGGCCATCACCAATGCGGTACGACACTCTGCAGGTACGCAGGTCGACGTCTCAGGTCGGATGGATTACAAGGATGAATTTATCCTTACGATATCAGACAATGGGAGTGGTTTTAATCCTTCAAAGGCTGTGCATGGAAATGGCACCATCAACATGAAAAAGCGAGTCAATCAACTCAACGGCACATTCAATTTAATAACCAAACACGACGATGGGACGACCATCACAATTACTATCCCCTTAGATAACTCGAAAGTCGGCGGAGCTTGAGCCTGTCTAAGAAATCCCAATTCGACTAAAAATTGTATTTTTTTGAGTGGATTTTCGTTAAAAATGCTCGAATTAGCCAGCTAGGTCTTGCGCTTTTCGCCTAAATCCCCGCAAAACTCTATCAATTTCGCCAGAATCCGAATTCTTAGACAGACTCTAACTAAGGTTATGTTGGTTGACCGTTACGTCGGGTTGAATATTTGCTTTCACAAAACGCCTAGCACCATGCTACGACTCTGTATAGTAGAAGATCAAAACGAGATTAGAACCCAGCTTGTCGCTGCGTTCGATCACGATTTCGAATTTGAGTGTCTAGCGGCGTATCCATCGGGAGAAGCTGCGGTAGAGGGTATTTCCAAATTACGTCCCGATGTGGTGGTCATGGATTTAGGCCTACCGGGCATCTCTGGAATCGAAGCCATGAGCCGTCTGCAAGACGCAGGCTGCGCTGCAGATTTCTTGATCTTTTCGGTCTTCGATCATGACGAGATGGTCTTTGGCGCCTTACAAGTTGGGGCTTGTGGTTACATCAACAAACGTGAAGGTCCGGATGGAGTCGTAAAGGCCGTACGAGAATATGCCGCTGGTGGCGCACCAATGAGTCGTGCGATTGCACGGCGTGTCTTGGAGCGTTTTAAAGTTTCGGCTTCCGCTAAAACCCATGCTTTCGCAGAGCTAACCGACCACCAGACCAACATCTTAAGGATGGTAGCTGAAGGTCTTCTCAACAAAGAGATCGCCGATCGCCTCGGCGTCACGGTCGAAACGATCAAGCAACACAACGTCAAAATCTACCGCAAGCTCAGCGTGAACAATCGCGCAGAAGCGGTGCGGTATTACTTAAACAACACACACTAAAACTTTAAGATCATGGCAAAGAAAAAAGTAATTCTCGGCACAGCGAACTTTAAATCGCTCAAATCTAAACTTGGAATGCAAAAAATTGCAAAAAAATCTTCTCCTATAAGTTATGAAATATCAAATGAGTTACGCAATCTCTGGTTAGAGCCTATTACTCTAACAGACAGAGAACTAGTTCTCATTGGACTTCAATTTTGTTTTGTAGAATTTAAAGAGCAAAAGACAGATGGATCCCCAAAGAAAACTGAACTAATTAAGAGTACCCTTCCACATTTAAAGGTCCGCCAAGTATATGTAGACAATAAAGATGGAAGAATTCTATCTACTGACGCACAAAACTCAGTAGTAAAGGAGCATACTAAAGTCTCCCAACTCAACAATAAGGCTTCACTTACGGCACTAGTTCATTTATCTAGCATTGGTACATCTGATTTACAAATCGACAATCTGTATGAACGCCTGGAGTTTTACCCTAAAAATTATGGCATCGACTTCGTTTTTTTTAGTCTAGAGAAACTAAAGCACTTTGTTACATATTACAGTAAAATACATCTATCTGGCTGTAAAATATCCTTCGGTAGAAAACCGAGTAGCGCCGAAAAAGGCGCTAAGCATTTCTCATATCCATCCTTTAGCCTCAAAATAGAAGGGCAAATCGGCACTAACATTTACAAAACGAATAATAACGACGAAGAGGACTCTTTAGATGAGACTGTTTTTGAAGGTGTGACTATCGGTGCACCTTGCCCTCCCACTTGGTATATCTACGATGATATCATTGCAAATTTACCACCAGGACTAAAATCCAACAGCACAGTAATGCAAGGTATTCGTGCGCGCCTTAAACTTGGATTGTCAACTCACAATACAATACAAAAACCTCTCCCAGGAACTAATACTTCAGGTTCCCACAGATAACTTCAATACACGATGCCCGCAATGAACCCATCAATCTACCTAGGCATAGCCGTGTCTACTTCCAAAGGCATTCGGTTGATGCGGTATGGTGACATTGTACACCTGCAAGGTAGTGGGAGCTACACGACCATTCATCTTATTGATGGATCGAAGACGGTAGCTTCCCACAACCTTGCCTACTACGACCGGCTATTGCAGCATAGATCTTTCTTCCGAACGCACCAATCTCACATCATCAATACAAAGTACTTGAAGATGTTTTGCACGGAAGAGCGCGAGGCGCTGCTGGAAGGAGAAAAACAGATCCCGGTCTCGAAGCTCAAGCGAGGAAAGTTGATTGAGCGGATTGAGGAGGAGTTTGTGGGGTGAGCTAAGCACACATAAGCCGCAACTCAACCTTAGTACCTGACACGAGTCCCATAGACTCTTCTGCAAGATCAATCAACGTCACACCAGAAGACTGGGACATCATCTCTAAGCGCTTTTGTGTGATGGTCATGCCTACGGACTTGTGCCCTACCCTGGCGCGAGACTCCTTCGTACTTGAGATGCCTGGGCCGTTGTCTGTTATCGTGACGAGTACAGATTTCGCATCGTCCTTTTCATAACGAACCGAGATGTGACCAGCCCCATTTGTTTCTGCTAGACCATGTATCACGGCATTCTCTACGAACGGCTGCGTCATCATGGAAGGAATTCGCGCGTGAACACCTTTCAAAGAAGGGTCGACATATAGTTCAAAACTGAATTTTTCACCGAATCGCTGCTGTTCAAGAGCGAGATAATTGTCGAGCAACTGCGCCTCTTCATCAATGAAAATATAGCCTTCTACGGAAGCATCTAAGGTCTGACGCACCAACCGGCTAAACCGAGAGAGGTATCCAACGGCCTGCTCCGTATCGTTGGAAAGGATATAATTCTGGACCGAGGAAAGACAATTAAAAATGAAGTGCGGGTTCATTTGCGCTTGAAGCGCTGATCGTTCAAGCTCTAGCAATTTTTGCTGAATATCCGCAGATGCTTTCACTTCTTTCACTTGGCGCTTGTAGGCATAAACTCCAGCTGCGACAAGTACTCCAAGCCCTAGTACTGTAAACCACCAAGTCTGCCACCAAGGGGCATTGATGGTAAAAGTATATGCTGTGCTTTCACTCCAAATACCATCGCGATTGGCGCGCTGGACTTCAAAGTCATAGTCATCGGGAGAGAGCTGAGGATAGGTAACACTGCGATCTTGTGTGTATGTCCAGTCGTTACCTTGATCTAGTCGGTATCGATATGGAACGCGCCCCATCTGCTGGTAGTCAATGGCCAGCCATTCGATCTGCAAAGAGTTTTCGTCGTGAGCGAAATCCAGCTCAGAAGTTACTTTTACGCTTTGATCATTGACTGATACTCCGACCAACATGGGTGCAGAGGCAAACGTATCGATTTCATGTTCGGGGAGTGTAATCAACCCTTTGGTAGTGGCTACCCACATTTCTCCGTTGTGTTCTTGCACTTGAGTAACTTCGTTAGAAGGCAAACCATGGTGAATCGTAAAGTTTTGAATCTGAAAGGAGTCGAGACTTGTGAACGTCACTTTGTTGAGTCCACTCAGTGTGGTTACCCAGAGGTTACATTCTGAGTCTACATAGAGGTCTTCAATCATGTCGCTGGTGAGCCCATCGGCTTTCCGGATTTCGACGGTGTCAGTTGAGGTGAAGACCGCCACGCCAAGCCCTTTGGTACCAATGGCCATGAATTTTTCGCAGACATTTTCTATGGCTTGGATTCGGAGGTTGAAGGAGGGGTGGGGGATTTTCAAATCAACATATGCTTCTCCTAAAGCTTCTTGTCGAGCAAGACCTTCTTTTGTTCCTATAAGATATCCGTTCACTAAAGATGGAGCGACATCATAGCATCGATTAGGTATTTGATCCGCCCTATATGAATTAGAGGTAAGATTATTCTTCCTATCTAAAAGTATAATACCGTGTGACCCAGCAAATAGTAAACTATCTCCTAAATCAAGACGAACCTTAGCCGTTCCATATGAAGGCCTCTTCACACCATCAGCCAATTTAAAACTGGGAATCACCCAATTTCTTCTCTCATCAAATCGATAGTAGTTTTTATAAAGGGATTCCCCATCTCCAGATGCATATATATATATGCCCATTTGAGCTTACACCGGTTGTCCGCGGGAAACTCCTGAGTGATGAATTCTTCAGATTATACCCAACCATATTCCCATTCCTCGTAGACAAGACAAGTTCATCTTGATAGAAAGCGAAGCTTTGAATATATTTCCTATCCAAGCCAGCAAGACTAGAATACTTAACTTGCTCTAATCCCGGTAGGTGCAACACTCCCTTATCGACGGATGTGGCCCAAACACTTCCATCTAGAGCCAAAATTGCATCTGTACAGCGAAACCCTGAAACAAGAGTGTCTGACTCGCCAGCGTAAAACTCTTTCACGTTGTCGAAACGCAAAAGCACAGAGGGATAGTCACAACTTGCCAAGTAGCCTATTTGCGAAAATCTAATTTCTTGAATTGAAGTCTTAAAATATTTACTCTCCGAAAAGGAAAGATCCGTTGAGATATACAATGAATCAAAACCACACAAAACAGCAGTATCATTAACATAAAAATACCCTAGATGGGTTGATCCTATCATCGAGGAGTGACTTTCCAACTTTGAATAGGAAAAAATCGAGTCAAAAGAGGTATTAAACACTCCTCTAACATTAGCTGAATCTACAGCAAGTTCTTCAACACTTAGATTATCAGTATTACCAGAAATATAACCTCGAGCTGCATGCGGTCTTATTGATCCTACATAACAAGAATATTTCGACTTTACAGGTAAAATTACTTTTCCATTACTGTGTATATGAGCCAGTCCTTTACTCTGATCAGTGACAGTAGTCCATCCATACAGATCAAAATTCTTCACAGCAGCTGAACGAGTCCCTAAACCTAAAGAATCAATCTTATAATTATATCTCCATGCCGTAATTTTTACACCATTATAGACGTACATTTTACCATCCATCGTGGCGAAATAGATCAAACCATTTTCATCTTCAAACATCTCAAAGACGACAGGATTCCCTAGCCCTTCTGCATAGCCAAAAGTCTTGAAATTATATCCATCAAAGCGGGCGACACCATTGTCTGTACCAAACCACATGTAGCCTTTGCTGTCTTGAATGACGCAGTGTACTTCTGAGCTAGGGAGGCCGTCGTCAGTGGTGAATTGCTTAAACTGGTAGTCGGATTGGATTTGGGAAAAGAGAGCTATTGGTAGTGACAACAGTAATAGTAAAATCCAAGCGACTGCTTGAAATCGCTTAACTACTGCTTCGTAAAATCGGGTAATGTGCACTAGATAAGTGATATAGGTTTTGGCGAAAGCCTAAAATACAGAACAAAAAAGCCTGCCTACCTGCGGATTAAACCACACGTAGACAGGCCATTAAGATACTGATGTTGGTTATTCTAGGTGAACGACTTGCAGTGTTGCTACCCGTCCATTACTCAAGCGCACACGTACGACATACATACCTGCGGCAAGACCTTGTGTGTCTAGCGTATGCTGGTCCTGCTGACCTCCGAGCTTATATGCTTGCACATGCTGCCCGGTCATGTTGTACAAGGACACCTCTTCGATGTTTGCACCCAGACCTTTTGCACTTACACGGAGCTCGCTTGTAAATGGATTAGGCATCACTTCTATAGCCGTACTTAGATCAGCCTCTTCTACGTCGGTAACTCCGATGGTTTGGGTGGTTTCAAAACAACGTAGACCATCTGTACCAACTAATTCATGGTCGAGTGTGATCGTAAATGAACCGCTAGAAGCATAGATGTGGTCGAGGGGAAAATCGCGCGCCGAAATATTTCTATCTATTGTGCCGTCTCCCCAGTCTACTGTTCCCCAGTACTGAGCAGAGATGATGCCACCACCTAACCTAAACATAGAGTTCGGCCATTCTTCAACTTCAATACCGTTGACTAAGTCATCCCATTCATTTGAGTTCAAAGCACAGCGCTGTACAGGATTAGAAGTACAGCATAATTCGCGGAAAACTTCAACGTCACCGATTTCATACTTGTCTCGCTTATCAGTCACGCCGTCTAGATCCACATACCAGCTATCCGCAACGGTACCGCCATCTGCATCTACGCCTCTGATGCCATATATCAGTTCGGTTGCACTATCAACGGGCTTGATGATATCCTCTGAAAGAACAACAATCGCATCACAACTATCAAACTTCGGATTGTTGTACGTGAAATCGCCTCCACCAGCAGAATTAGCTCCTAGTGTATAAACAGATCCGTATGGATCGCCAGCCGATAAAACCCAACTACCACTAGCTGAAGTAGGATTAGCAACTGTCAAGCGTAAGTGACGCGACTCGTGTGAATAGCTAGCATACTTGCCCCCAGGCTCACTGATGATGCTGCGTTCAGATAGTAGCATTTGCGAACCATCAGAACTGAAAGAAATATCAAGCACAGGATTTGAAAATGGGTATGCTGGTGCCAGATCGGTAGCTACCCATTCACTGACTGCAGAGCCACCAATTCCACCTGATGGGTTCAACTTAACAGAGTAGACTTCATTTATTCCGCCTCCTGATCCTGGAGAATTGTCCCGCCAGATTGAGTAGTATAATCGGTGCTCTATATGATTGTAACCAAGACCGAAGACTCGGCCTTGAACACCACCGAAACCAGAGTTTGAAGGAGGGGTAAAGCTGTTGATCACTTCTCCAAAATTGAGGTCTGTGGGATCCCCATTCATAGCATAGATCTTATTGCTAGAAAGGTCTGTTACCCACAGGTGCTTGTTGCCAGGATTGTAAGCTAAATTTCCATATCCTAAATAATTGCCTCCAGGGCTTACTATTTGGTTGGCAGCTAAGTCTACACCAATATTCTCAATTACGCCAGAAACAGGATTAATCCAGTAAATGGTTGGCTTTTGATCTGGGTTGAGCATTGGGCTACCAAAATGCTGGGAAGAAGCCGTTTGAGTTTCCCTAGAGTATAGGCCATAGAAAGACGTGTAGATTCCTCCTTGAGGATCAATGGCAAGTCCAAAGATGTCACCAAGGTTATTTCCAGTCCAGTCATTTGCAGGTCCGTGATACATCGGAGGACTCCAGTTACTGCCAACGGGTGCGCTTTCATGGTTTCTGATATCGATAAGCCCAAGTACGTAGTCGTTTCCGTTATACGCATTTTGGTCATCGAAATCGTCGTATGCAGAACAAGTGACTGCAGCCCATCCGAAGTATTGAGTCATCGCTTCTGACAAGGTGTCACAGAGTGGGGTTGAACTTATTATACTGCACGTATCGATAACGATGGTGTCACAGCGTTCTTGCGACCAACAGCTGGTAAATCCTCCATCTAAGCTTTCGCTAAAACGGGTACAGACGTTATACGTGCCAATTTGAGTATATGCATGCTGCACAGCAAATGCACCTTGTGTTGTAGTGGTGGTTCCATCTCCCCAATCAATCGTTGTAAACTGACAACTATCTAGGCGTGGAGCTTGAGCGAAAGCGGTGTCACAAATGCTGTTTGGTCCTTGGTAGTTGATGACGTCGATGAGGAACGCGTTGTAGTCACGGCAGCAGTTGTCTGGTCCACAATCTGGCAAAGTCAACGCGATGATTTCATCGTCGAAGCAACAGGTGTCGCGCGCGCCACTGGGCGTGACACTATGAAGTGCGGTGGAGATCACGAGTTGATCTCCCGCTTGGGGGAATCCATAAATCTGATACGTTTCTGAATGAATCCCACCTGGGCTTAAGCCAATACCGGTGTTAATGGTCGGGAAGAGAAATAGACCAGGAGTGGTGCCTGCTGGCTCTACGGTAAGCATTAAATTGTCTGCCGTAAACGCTGGATAAGTATTACTCTCGTAGACGACATCTAAAAAGTAATTCCCATCTGAGTCACAGTAAACTGAGTCACGCAAAATTTCGAGGCATTCTGGCTCTCTATCACAGAAAACCTGAATCGTGTCAGTACACAAGACACTGTCTCTTCCTTGAGCGCCATATCCTACGTAGTTAATCTCAACGAACTCAACAGGATTACCTACAGTATCACCAAGGCAGAATGAGAACAGGTTATCGTAGGTTCCTATCTCCGCGTAGTCTGAAGCTGTAAAATCAGCTTCAACATAGTCGGTCCCAGACCCCATGCCCACAGTCCAGTCATCTGTAAAATCTGGATTAATAGCGACACTCTTTATGAAGGACCCAGCAGAGAGTATCGTAGCTGTAACTTTCTGAAGCTGATCCTCACAATCATTGATAATACTGATGTCAGTACAGCAACTATCTTGAACTTGAGTTGCTACAGCAAGCCAATCGGATTCACATGGTTCGCAGCAAGGTGCAATTTCAATTTCGACTTCCCGAGTACAACACGGGACGGGTCCGATTTGGACACCATGCATACCTACGTAAAGCGTAAGGGTTTGTGGAAGTACCAAGCCGGCTGTCGAGATTGTAAAGCTCACTGTAGCTGAACTGCCAGGGGGTGTCGCTGGAATTGACACTGGAGTCAATTGAGGAAATACAGGAACCGTATTTGAAAAAATTACTATCTGCGAAATTGTTTCGTCAGAAAAATTGGCGATATCTAATGTTACGACTTGCAATTGGTCATTTTCGATATCGCACTCAGCCGAGATGAAGGTTGCTTCTAGGCAGTCGCTTTGCTCAATAGGCTCACATGTAAAAATTAACGTGTCCGTGCAACCTATAATAGGATTACACTTCTCATTAAAATATGTCACTTGTATGTGCTGTTCGTAAGAAGGTTGTATCCCGTCTGCGAAACAAAAGCTAAGCACATCATTCAAGTCACCAGTAGGGAATGGAGTACCATCTACAGTCTCTAGCGTAATACTTGTCGTCGTGGAAGAAGTAATTGCCACTCCTTGCCCTAGATCATAAGTTGATTCATCAAAGGTGGTTGTAGATGAGGAAGGTTCAACAATTTCTAGCTCTACCTTAGAAATTAATCCTTGAGTGAAATCGTTCTGAATACTCACACTTGCGATACAACACTCATCTCCAGTTGCAGGTGTTGTTGTCCCAACGCTTTCAATACCACAACCGCAGTTCACGATCTCCGTGTCCTCGCAAATAGACTGCTCATCCTTTTGCCAGTCGATGGTAATTTCACTTGAGGTACCGATTCCTTCAAGGCAAACGATTACCTCGATCAGCTCTCCAAGCGTTGCTTGAAACTCTGGCGTAACGCTCACTGAGCTACCATTGCCCTCAATTGTCCAGTTGTAATCTGTTCCTGAATTTCCAGCGAAAAAAGTACCACTCGCTGTCGATAGAACTACCTCATCATAATAATCTCCAAAATCGTTTTCTAGAAGGATAGTGTAACAACAGGTATCTCCAGAAACTTGCCCCACAGCGAACGGAGTAATAGAAACATCCAAGCAATTACAATCTGTCGGATCTTTCTGTCCGAATACGACATAGGCGGTTTCGGCATCCGGCCCAACGGTAACCGTCTCTGTTCCACTTGCCGGTACGTGAATAACGGCTGGCGCTAAGGGCGTAACGCTTACGTCATAAGTACCTGCAGGCACTGAAGCAGAGAAATAGCCATTGGCGTCTGTCTGTCCTGTCCAAACAGTAACTCCACTTTGGTTTGTGACTGTAACCGTGCAATTTTCTACCCCTGGCTCAGCATCACCTTTATCTCTATCGTACTCAACGTTACAGTTTTCGTCATCGAATTTAACGCCGGCGATTAGGAAGCTGTCGGCGCTTGCACAACAGCCGTCAGTCACAAGGCTCTGGCTCCTAATTGAACCACTAGCTAAGAAGCCCATCACCCCCACTTCATTTCGAACTTTAGCTTCTAAGCAATACTTACCCGCAGGTAATAGTAATTGAGTGTGAACGTTCCACATCTGGTGTACAGCACCATTCGAATTTATTTCTTGAAGTTGCTCAACAAAAGAGCCTCCTTCATTAATTAGATTTAACTCTAACTGATCATCCACAGTAGTTGAAAAATCAAAATTCACGCTATCCTCTTGGCAGATACAAAAGCACCGTTGGAACACGTGGTCCGATCCTCCAGGTTGAGGTATTGTAGGACTAAAGTTTATCCAACCCGCATCAGATGGATATGTGCCATGCCAGGACGGCCACTTAGAATTTACAAAAGTTGGGAGTGGAAAGTTTGACCCGGGAAAGCTAGTTGAAGCTGTGAGTACCCAA
Source organism: Saprospiraceae bacterium (assembly GCA_045110575.1). Lineage (GTDB taxonomy): Bacteria > Bacteroidota > Bacteroidia > Chitinophagales > Saprospiraceae > CALDTK01. The sequence continues at coordinate 65,837 of JBGCGF010000012.1, read as the reverse complement.
TCATCGTCAGGTTGTCCAACACCTATATTTTGTTGCAGATCTTCATTGTAACCTGTCGAGATATTGATCTCATCCGTTCGACAAATAGGATCAGTGCCAGCACACGTTTGAGGCCTACTACAATTAGATATTGAGACTGTATTCACGGCTAAAAGCGGAATAGGTTCTCGCGATGAGCGATTAGGAGTATCCCCAATCCCAATCCGCGTAGATAAAGGTCTACTAGGCACCCTTGACGCACGCACATAAGCAGGCTCTACACAGGGCTCAGAACAGTTACGATCTACAGCCAACAACTTCATAGACCAACTGCCCGGTAGATTTTTATCGATGCTTGATCCAGCACAAATCAATCCTGAAGTCCCAGGTATTCTGTCAATGTCACTCAAAATGGCTGAATTATAAGCACCATTATGTGAGGTGACTTGCTCAATTGCCCCCAATTGACCTACATGGACCAAAAGCGCTTCAAAACCTGAAGGCGTTCCAAATAGCCCTTTAAAATCGTAACCAGAAAGTATTATACCTTCATTCGGAGAGGCTACGATATCCGTTACTCGAAAATTTGACTTTCTAATTTCTAGCACCTCTGTGAATTTCTCAGTAAACAGAGCTTCACCTGTCGTCTGACTGGATGACACAGCAACAAGTGTAACTCTGTCAGTTGTCATGTCTTCTCCAGCGACGAACAGAAAACCATCTTTTTCTGCCATAGCAATAGGCACTTCAGGGTTACTTATACCATCAACGTCGTAAATATAGCTGCCTGCTGGAGTAAGGTTATCCGTTAGACCAATAACATAGGTGTTTTGAGTGGACCTACAAGCGACTGCATATTTAGCTGAAGTATTAGATCGAGTCAATTCTAAAACATCTCTTGCTTCAAAACCATCAGGAGTACCGTCTCCGTCAAAATCAAAAGTTAAGGTCCGACTATCGAGGAGAAGTCCATTCACAGAATTAAACTTTTGAACAAGCGGTAATGACGGTTGGCCAGCTGTCCAAATTGATCCGCACATAATTAAGTCGCCCGAACTATCTTGGAAGAGGCCGTGTACTTGCCCTTGTTGTGATTGCGATGCCGAAGTAATTGTTTGGGTAACAAGATCACCAGTTACATCCAAAATAAGAAGTCGAGTTGCCGCAGGAGTTCCATTACCACTAAGAGATACTGCAATTGCGTATCCCGTACACTCACCCCCAGGTGTATCACGAATTGCTGTTGCTTCTACGTCAATCTTAGAGGCAGCTAGTTTTAAAGACCCACTCGCTGGAAAAACATTTGAATTGATAATAGTTCCGCTTGCGATAAAATAACGGCCAAATAGTAGTCTACCGTTTTCAGAACCGTAGGCATCGGGTTGCCATCCTACATATAAGGCAACTTCTTGATTACAGGCCTCAACTTCGCTGAGAAACTCGACTTGATTAAGATTCGCAAAATCAACATTATACTGCGCAATGCAGCTAAAGGAAAGGATCGCCAAGGCAACCGAAAGGAATATATGCTTAAGCATAACGAGTTAGGTTTTGGTGTTTGTTGCACCTAACCTAGCAAGTCACATACCTTGAAAATTCGTCATTTTATATTCGGGCACGGAAAATTCAAATGCGAGCGATTTAGGATATTTACTCACATTGTTCTAGGAAAAAGACTTTTCGAAATACGGCTCAGTAAAAGCTGTTAAGCTCCTCTATACAAGTCTCGTATTCGATCCAAAAGCAATGGCTTTTTCGTTTTAGAGACGGGGATTAATCGATCACCTGTCAGATGTACTTGAGATTCACTCGCATTAAATGATTTCAAGTGCGCCAGATTTATTAGATGCGACTGATGCGTTCTAAAAAACGTTTCAGACTCTATAAGGCGCTCATAATGCATCAAGTTACGTGAAGCAATCAACGAAGGACCATCTTTCATGTGGAAGGTCGAATAACTCCCACTCCCCTCGACATGAACAATCTCCTCATGTTGCAGCAAATTGATGCCTGCACTCGTTACGACCGCAATACCATTGGTCGAGACAGAAACCTGCTCATCTTTTGATACTGGACTGGTTTTTACACTTTCGGAGAACTCTTCCTTTCTTGACATCGCTCGATTCACAGCACTTTTTAATTCGATCGGATCAATCGGCTTGAGTAAATAATCAACAGCTTCCGCTCGGATAGCCTTTATAGCAAACTCACTATACGAAGTTGTGAAGATGACTTGAAAGTCAACGTATGGAACTTTCTGAAATAAATCGAATCCGGACTCTCCTCCGAGAGCGATATCTAAGAACACAAGATCAACCTCGTTCTCTGCGAGTACAGCGAGACAGTCAGCAATACATTCAACTGAAGTTAAGAATTGAACTTGCTTACAGTACAGGCGTAGTAGCTTTTCTAACGCTTGTGCAACAGGAAGTTCGTCATCGACAATAATCGCAACCAGTTGCCCGCTTTCTACATTTTGACTTTTCAAGAGGCTAAGCATTTAATCCTATACGGGTATATTCAAAAAAAATCGATACAAGTTGCTTCCCATAAAACAACTCCTAAAACAACTGATGCTAACATAACCAATTTTAATCAGGTTGAAATCTCGCTAACTCACTAACTACCAGCACTAAACACATCTACACCAATCTCCACACCATGGTTTAAAGCAAGGACTTCACTTTCTAGAAAACCTTTCCCCACTAAAATTGAATCGAAATTTCTAAACATTCTATTTTGAATTTGAAGTAAAACCCCTTGGATTTAAAACACCGATTTAAGTTTAAGGATATCGACGCAACATTGGCAGTATCACTTTCTAGAAATGATCAGCCATGCAAAACCTACGCTTATACCAAAATTTCCTTGTAGCATTTGCCTTACACTTGGTCATCAATAGTATAGGAATGGCGCAACAAGACAGTTCTGCTGTAGTAACCCAAGACTCTTCTCAAGGAGGAAAATTTGAATTAGGAATCAGACTTGGTTACGACTTACCACTCTTCAACCTCCCCTTCGAGTCTTTCAACTATAACGGTGGACTTTACCTTTCACCGCATCTCGATTATACATTTAAGGGAGGCTTCGCCCTTCGCGGCAGCTATGACTTTATCACAAGCAAGCCAACAGCTGACCTTACTTCAACAGTAGACGGTGGATCAGGTGCGCTCTCAGTAAGTACACAACACCATGCTCTCCGAAGGCATAATTTCCTTCTTGGGCCTGGATTTCGTATTAAGGCTGGGCAAAAAGCTAGAATCTCTCTGTTTGTTCTTGGAGGCTATTCATTGTTTCGAGGTGGAGACATGTACTCCATTGGCACTAATTCTTCTGGAGGAACGCAAGACTTAATCGTTCATACTGGGTTCACCGAAGGAGCATGGTTAGGAAAAATTGACGCGTCTGTAGATTTCAAGCTTTCGCCAAAACTCAACCTCAGTATTGGGGCCTACTACCTTCAACATTTTGGAGTACCCTTCGATCGAAATTTTGGTTTTGCACCCTATTCAGGAACTCAGCCTTGGTTTCATGCGAGTGAAACGTTCACCACGAATACGATAGGTAACTCAGAAATTATTCCCGCAGGAGCTGCAAGTTTTGACCATCCACAAGCCCCTGAACATGCATGTGCGGCCTTAGCATCCATAGGAATAAGTCTTGGGATATCCTACACCTTTGGGAAACGAGAGAAAACCAAACCTCCCAAAAAAGACGAAATCCAATGCTCAACTTGCTGTCCAAACGACAAGCATAAGGTCATTGTCACAGTAATTGACAGACCTACTGGAAAGCCAATCCCAGGTGCGGATGCACTTATCCGAGACATAAATGGAAACCCTGTCGCGGCAGGTGTAACAAATGGTTACGGAGTAGTAGACTTTGGAGAATTGCCTCATGGAGATTATACGACGGTTGGACTTGTCTATGGTGTCGAAACGACGGTTACATCTATTGAAGATGCTGAGTTTTTCGGAGACACGACTATTCAAAAAAAGGTCTACTACGAAGACTTACGCTTTATTCTAAAAGGAGTAACTAAAAACCTAACAACTCGGGCTAATGAACCCAATGTCCTTGTTAGCCTCACCCAAAAGCAAACGCGAGACGTCGCACAAGACAATTCAGATGCTTATGGTGCATTTGCTTTCAGGCTCGATCCTTCCTCAACCTATGAAGTAGTTGGCAACAAAGCCAATCGACTCTCAGAAATCGAAGCAGTTTCCACGGTCGGTTTAAACCGGTCGGCAACACTTTTCGTCGAGCTAGAATTGGGCGTACAAGTATTTGAATGCGCTCAAGGAGTTGTGCTTGATATCAAATACGAATTTGATGAAGATCGCCTTTCCCCAACCTCGCGCTTCGAGTTGGAACGACTAGTACGTTACATGAAAGACCACAACGTCCAAGGAGTAGAACTGAGTTCACATACGGATAGCCGAGGCACCTCAGCCTACAACCAAAACCTCAGTCAACGCCGTGCACAATCTGCGGTGACGTACATCGTAAGCCAGGGGATTCCTCGAATGTCTATCACAGCCAAAGGCTACGGAGAGACACGACTACTTAATCACTGTAGCGATGGCATTCCATGCGACGAGGCCGAGCACCTCAATAACCGAAGAACAGAAGCTCGTCTCATTTGCAATTAATCTTAAAACTTATGAAAACTCAATTCTCAACTATTCAAAGATTAACGTCACTACTATTGACTGTTTTGAGCTTGACTTTACTTCCAAGCTGTTCCTGCGAAGAGCCCCTACCGATAGGACGTGCAAACCCTCAACCTCCAGCCTCCGAGAGGTGTGGATATACCGTAGCTACTTTCTACGCCCCACGAAGAAGGGGGGCAGTTGCAATCATCTTCGATACCCGTAACACAGGTGCGGCACCTAGAGGAGCTCTATGGCAAGACCATCATTCGAATACCATTCAAGGTCCAGAGTGGAATGCGCTTGATATCGGACAAGTCTTCGGCACGGCAATCGACAGCAACGACAATGTGTATCTCGCGTCTTCTGACATTTACTTTGAAACAGGAGGAAACTCATCCTTAGGAATAGTAAGCGGCAACTCGTCCCGACCCAATCCCCCCGCAAGAATTTTTAAATTCTCACCTCCTACATTTAATCTTGTAAGCTCAGTGGATCTTCCTAGTTCTATTTCACCTTTAAATGGAATTGGAAACATTGCTTACAATCGAATTCAAGATCAACTCTTTGCAACCAATATTGAGGACGGAATAATCTACAGGATTTCCTCCACACCGTCTATCATAGATTCCTACGACCCTTTTAATCCCGATGGTGGAACACCTGGAATCGCCCCTCTAGACGAGCGAATATGGGGAATTGGAATCAACCAAGAAGCGACAGGAACAAAAGTCTACTTCTCCCGCGTATCAACATCAGGACGATCTATCTATTCAATCACCCTCTTGGCTACTGGAGGTTTTCCTGCCCCTGGCTCAGAAATAGAAGAGATCAGTAATATTCCCGGCGATGCGCCCATCATTGCAGACATAGCCTTCTCCAGCGATGGAGAAAATATGTTGCTCGCAGAACACGGATCTCCTGATTCTGCAAGTGTCATTCGCTATAGCTTAATCTCAGGCGCGTGGACGCTCCAACCAATGGTCTTTGTTGGTGGCTCAGCCAATGCCTCAGCGCTTGGCACTGCAGGAACCAATACTGGAGGAGGTGTAGATTTCGGGCAAGCGGGAACCGAGGCTACCCCAAATCAAGGATGCGACCAACTTATTTGGGCAAGCGGAAATTACCTGTCCACAGGTGCGGACACCTCCTCATTTATTGGACTTCAAGGAATCTCTGTAAATGGAAACCAGATGTCAACTTTTGGCCAGCCTTCAGCCAATCTTGACACGGACATCTTCATCGACTACGACAATCAACTTTCCGTACCAGAAACATTTGGCGCACCAGGAGATGTTGAGTCATTTGATTGTGGTATTTGTGGAGGTTCTTCGCTAAGTGATTATCTGGGAGGCTAGTAGAATTGATCATAGGATTTTTGCGTAAGCGGCCACTACCTTCACCCCATGATCCTCCTCGGCCCCTTCACCCAGCTCCTCACACTCGCCAACCTCCCAACACGAGGCCCACTTTCCGACGACCAACTCGAAATCATCACCGATGCAGGCGTGGTCTACAACGGCGAACTCAATAACGGCGGGACAATCGTAGCAGTAGGAAGCTTTGAGGAGTTACAAAAGCAGTACCCAGCAGCAACCGTCAATGAAGTGAAGCAGCCAGCAGTGGCGCTCCCCGGACTGATTGACTGCCACACGCACTTGTGCTGGGCAGGATCACGGGCACAGGACTTCGCCATGCGCAACAGTGGCGCGACCTACCTAGAGATGGCAGCAGCAGGCGGAGGCATCAAAACTTCCGTTGCACAAACGCGCGCTGCAAGTGATGAGACCTTGGTAGCCAACATCGCGATGCGACTCGAAGCCATGAAAGCTCAAGGCATTACGACTGCCGAAGTAAAGAGCGGCTACGGATTGAGCGTCGCAGAAGAAATGCGACACTTAAACCTGATCGCACAGGCCAACGAAAGCGTAGCTGGAATCGATGTCGTTTCAACTTGCTTGGCAGCACACGTATGTCCACCAGAGTTTGCAGGCAAACCAGAAGCGTACCTCGAAACACTCACCAACGAACTACTACCCAAGCTGAAGGCACATGCCGAAGCAAACGGCACTACCCTACCCCGCATCGATGCATTCGCTGAGCCTTCGACCTTCTGGGGCGACTCACTCGAAGCATACATGACCGCTGCAAAAGCACATGGCTTCTCCTTAACGCTCCATGCCGATCAATTCACCCCTGGCGGCGCAGCACTCGGCGTAAAACTCGGAGCAGATAGTGTCGATCACCTCGAACATTCAGATGCATCCAGTATTGCGGCTTTGTCCTTAGACCCTCGCACAGCGGGGGCGGAAGCCGCTACTCAAACCGTAGCCGTGGCACTACCAGGAGCATCGATTGGACTCGGCGAACCGTTCACTCCTTCACGCAAACTCTTAGATGCAGGTGCAATCCTCGCCATCGCTACCGATTGGAACCCAGGGTCAGGGCCACAAGGAAATCTCGTAGGGCAGGCAAGTATTCTCGCCAGCGCACAGAAACTCAGTAACGCAGAAGTACTCGCAGGCATCACTACCCGCGCTGCTCGAGCATTAAGCCAGCACGATCGCGTAGGCATTCTAGCACCCGGCATGGCGGCCAACATCAGCATGTGGCCAACCAATGACTATCGTGAGATCACTTGGCTCATGGGTTCAATGAAGCCGCTCCTACCGACGACTTAGAATTACATTTGGGGTATGCACAAAGCAACCCTATCGACGGTTTGGACGGGACGAGCAACGCCCGAAGCAAACGCATACTGGTACCAGCGCGTCACCTGCCTTTCGGTCGATGACCCGCTACCGATATTGACGAAAGACGAAATTGGAATCGTCCTCATCGGCTACGCAGTCGATGAAGGTGTTCGCCTCAATAAAGGCCGCACCGGCGCTGCTGAAGGCCCAGCCGCGATACGTGCACAACTCACCAAACAGCCCGACCATCTGCCTGAAGGCATTCGCATCATTGACATGGGCGACGTCGTCCATAGCACGGACAAATTGTTCGACACGATGATGACCCTTAGCAATGTGGTCGAAGAGGCACAATCAGGAGGCTATATCACCATTGTTCTTGGCGGCGGACATGACGTTGCAGCGGGTCATTACCTCGGCCTCCATCGGAGTCAAAAAACGAAAACAGAAGACTTCAAGCTCGGCGCCATCAACTTTGATGCGCACTTAGACTTACGTCCACTCGGCGAAGAAGGCCCAAATTCAGGAACCCCTTTCTCACTGATTGCGATGCTCAATGAGCAGTTCAAACAGCCTTTTAAATATTGCTGTGTTGGCGTGCAGGCGCAAGGAAACACACGAGATTTATTAAACCGCGCGACCGAGTTAGGCACTCAAATGGTGATGCTTGATGACGCAGATCGTGCAAGTGAAACGCTTAAGGGTTTTGGCGAAAGCTGCGACGCCCTCTATGTAACGGTCGACCTTGATGGCTTCCCGAGTTATGTATCGCCAGGCGTTAGCGCTCCTGGAATTGACGGACTTAGCTACCCTCGCATAAAGCAACAGCTCATTGAATTGGTGCAGACGAAGAAGGTACTCGGCTTCGACGTTGCTGAATGCAGCCCAGGATTTGACATTGACAATCGTACGGCCAAGCTCGGTGCAAGACTCATCGTTGATGTAGTTTCAGCTGTCGCCCCCGCTATGCGAGGGTCCAAGGACAAAACTTACTGATCCATTCTACAGGAGTGAGTCTAAGTATTTGATAAAAGGATCAAAACATGCCAAGCAAACAGGATATCATTTACGTTGGACTGCAGTTCGTACTGCTCGTCGCCCTCTTCATTAATCCGTTTGGAAACGCAGAAATGATCCACCCTTGGACGGGACTTATGGGTTTTATCATCTGCGGGATTGCCATCGTGTTTGGCTTGGTTGCGCTCGTGCAGTTAGGCACAAACCTTACTCCTTGGCCAAGTCCCAAAACGAACAGTTCGCTCGTAACAACGGGTACTTTTGGCTGGGCCCGTCATCCGATCTATGCCTCCTTGATCTGGTTTGCGGTAGGATTGAGCCTCGGGTACATGAGTCTCTGGCGATTTGTAGTCACAGCACTATTGATCCTCTTGTTCATCAAAAAATCAACCTTCGAAGAATCGATGCTCCACGAGCGATTCGAGGCCTATGCAGCATACGCAAAACGAGTGAAGCGTTTCGGCAGCATTGCGATCCCTAAATTGTGGTAATCTGCTCTAGAACAATGGGTTTCCGAGCTTTCGCCAAAATATGTAAAGCCAATTTTACGTACTTCTATTGAATCAATCAAAACACACTACCATGGCTATCATGAAAGTTATCGAAGTTCTCTCAGAATCAAAAACGAGCTGGGAAGACGCAACTGCACGCGGAGTAAAGCGCGCATCTAAAAGCGTAAACGGAATCAAGTCTGCTTACATCAACGAGCAATCTGTTGTTGTTGACAGCAAAGGAAAAGTGACCGCATACCGCGTCAACATCAAGATCACCTTCGAGGTGAGCTAGATCCGAGAACACACAGAAGTGAAAAGGGCCAACTCTAACGAGTTGGCCCTTTTTCATTTCAACTATTCTGTGCAGATCATAGTTAATGAAGCATGATGATCGTACCACAGCATGTGCAAGAGGGAGTTTGGATTCTTGTAGATTTCTACATCCAAGAAGACAAAATAGAAGCCGCAGAAGAACTCTTCCGCCAGCACGTAGCCGATGGCCGCAATGATCGTGGCAACCTCTTTTTCAGTATGCTCCGCCGGTCCAAAGCACCAGGACATTTCGTAAGCCTAGAATCTTGGAGATCTATGGCAGACATCGAAAACCACGATGCACAAGAACACCACCCTATCTTTCTAAAGGCCTTGTCCGAACTTCAGTCGAAGGAGAAGGAGGTACATTTTTTAGATTTCTTTGCGGAAGGGAAGAAAGAGATTTGAGACGTGGGATATGAGACATGAGACGCTAATTGAGACGCTCTAACTAGACGCTAACCATATGTGGTCCGACTGCTCCCGCGGTCTACCGAGAAAATGAGCCGAAGGCGAGCCTTACTTCGCGGCATTCAAAATTCAAAATTGTTGGAGCGAAGCTTCAAGCAACAATTCAAAATTTAGCTAGAAGTTATTTAAGGCTGAAGGCCTTAAATAACTTCTAGCACCACCCTCCGATTCATAGCCTTCCCTAAAGGATCATCATTCGCGGCAATAGGCATCGACTCACCTTGACCACCAGCTTCAAGTCGATCGGAAGCGATGCCATAGCTAGAACTTAGAATGCTTTTAACGGCTTGTGCACGTTGTTCACTCAGCGTTTGGTTGCTCGGAGCATCTCCGTCTCCATCAGTGTGTCCTGTAATTCGGATACGCATGTCAGGATTGCCGTCCAAGGTCTGCGCGATGCGCTTTAAGGTTCCGGCACTGGTCGGTTCAACGGTACTAGATCCGCTGGCGAACGTGATTCCATAAGTTGTAAGCTTGCCTTCTGTCTCAAGCTTCGAGCGCGTATCAGGTGCACCTTTGGCTAAGCGTAAATTAGAGACGAGATAGCTATCGCCCTCCACATTCATTTGACCAATAAAACGAAGGCCAGCGATCTTCCCACTGCCCGTCCACGCGAGCGGAACATCGTAGACTTTGTCTTCATTGATGTACATCCGGAATCGCTTTCCTTGACGCCAGATAGAAATATGCTGAGGCTTACCTCGGCTCGCTTCATTAAAGTGGTCTGAAATTTTACCAGATTTACCCTTTATCCATTCTCCGTCTTTGGTCTTCTCAAAGCCGCTTGCCCAACCTCTACTAATATCACGGTCAATCCAAAAAGTAACGTTGTTCTTTCCTACTTTTCTCGTGGAAGAGGTAAGTGCTTTTTCTGGATCCGCTTCATCGGTAAACATGATTCCAAGTTCAGCTTTGTAGCGATATCCTTCAAACGGGATGTCATGCGCAATGTCAAACTCGAACGTAAAATTCTCAGGGAACTCCGTAAAGTCATAGGCTACGATCTGGCCTGTTCCGTCATTGATTTTCAAATACTTTCCTTCACTCGTATTCAGCTTCATCAACTCGGCACTTCCGAGTGTATTGTAGCCAGTAGGCAAATCACCGAGGCTTGATCTTGAGAAATCATCGTAGTGAATGATTGCAGCACCTGGCTCAAAATCAAACTTAGAGCTCATCGAAAACGCTGGTTTGGAAGTCGTTTCAACCTCACTAGGCGACGATGAACTTGAGCTAACCCTTTCACTTGGAGCGGAAGTAGAATTCCCATTTACAGAGGCATCCTCTTCTAGCCCAATTTCTTCTCCATCGGGAGACGTAGAATCCTCACGTCTTTCCTTTTTCTCAAAGACTTTATCGACGGCCTCTTCTGTTTTCTTTTGCGCATTGCGCTCAAGTGCACGTTCAGCACCTCGCTGAGCAGCTCTTTTAAGTCGATCCCCTAGTTGCGCATGACTTGCAGGAAGAGCCAAGAAACAGCAGATAAAAAGTAGGAATGTTGAAACGGAAAACTTAGAAAATCGAGAACTGCGCTGTGTGACGAAAGGCTGCATTGGATAGATTTGAGACTAGAGTTAGCTCAAAAATGAATCTATCCTCCACTTTTCATGGCAGCCATTTCATGAACAGGGTAGTTCATTTTGCTTATGACACTGAGGGATAAGAGGTGCGATCTGGGATATGAGACGTAAGACGCTAATAGAGGACGTACTGCTCATTGTGGTCCGACCGCTCTCGCGGTCTACCGAAAAAATGAACTGAATCAACTTTCGCCAGCACATGCAGAGCATGTCAACCGCTGGCGTTGCGTCTCGGCATTCAAAATTATCAATTCAAAATTTGCTAAAATATCTTAATAGCCTGCGGCTACTGAGATATTTTAGCCCTCTCTTTACGCAGCTGCTCATTGTCAGCCGTCAACTTAGTCACGCGTTTTTCAAGGCTTTCCACCTTGTTGCGTGCAGTCTGGAGGGTTGAAAGGGTATCCATGTCAAAAGAAGTAGGAGCTGCCTTCGGGCGAGCTGCTTGCTTTAATGACTGAACTTGAGATGAGTATGCAGCAACCTTTCCGCGAAGGCTCTGGAGATACTCATCGTTCTTACTCGCTTCTATTTTGCTGGTAATAACCTCTGCCTGTGCAGCGCCTAACTCAGCTCTAACTTGAACCAGTTCGGCTTCCTGACGAGCGCGCTCGCCACTCAATTGTTGCAAGCGAGTTCGGAACGTTGCAACCTGTTCCTTTTCACGGGTGAGTTGGTTCTCAAGTACGTTACGTTCTTGCGTTACACGTTGGTGTGCATCAATGTGCTTTCCTGTGCGACGCTTCAAGTCTCGTATACGAAAGGCATAGGTCAAGCCCGCAGGCAATAGGCCAATCATGAATGCTGCGAGGAGTAGACCTAAAAAAGTCATACTAGCTGGACCGTCTAGTCCTTCGATAAACTGTGATGCGAATTCCATAGTAATATCAGTCTATTCGTACTTCAACTCGACGATTCAAGAACCTACCCTCTTGCGTACTGTTTGTCGCAATCGGTTTGAGCTCTCCATGACTCAAGGTATTAATTTCGCGATTATATCCCAAATGGATGATGTAAGCCGCGACAGCTTGTGCCCTCCACAATCCGAGAGAATCATTATGCGCATCCGATGAATGATCATCTGTATGACCGATCAACGTAAGCGAAAGTTCAGGCTCTGCATTCAATACGTCCACCAATTCAGAGGCGTACGCTGTCAAATCTTCTGTTGGTGAAAGTGCCGTAGAGTTCGTCTCAAATCGCAAACCTAACAACACTGTACTATCCAACAAGGTCTCTCCGGTCGGCAGGGCATTATTTACAGTAACTGGTCGGATTGGCTCAAAACCTACCCGCAATGCACGAGATTCATTGTCAGCTACAGGATAGCTATACAATTCAAGTCGTTCACCAGGAATACCTCGACGCTGGAGGTTGCCTGCTAACTCAGCAGACCTAGCCAATCCCAAATCACGATAATAGTCACTGCTACCACGCTCACTTGGTGTAACAGGGCCTTCGATCGTCAATAAGTAATCTGGGAAGCGATGTGCGTATGCTGCTAGACTGTCCATCGAAGCAAGCATTTCCGTTGTACGAGGTGGCATGACTGCGCCCTCTGGATATTCTCCAAAGCGAAGCGCGGCCATGCTACCATCAGGAAGCAGAAGATCTAAATCCTCTACAACCTCGTACGCAAGAGTTGTCCGGTCACACCACTGTAGGGTTTGACAGACAAAATAATACCGCGCACCAAGTGCAAACGGTATAAACAACAAGACGCTTATGAGTAGTGGTTTCATAGTGTGCCGACAAACGGAAGGGTGTGCGCATTCCACCCAATAGTCACAGCGCGAAGAAACGAAACCTAAAAACGACAAGGTCACTGAAATCGGGTAGAACTGCGCTTTTTTTAACGTAATTATTTACCACCACAAACTCAACGACTTACCTGCGTTTACGAAAACGGGTCCTCAATCACCGTATCTCTATCGATTCGGTGCTTTTCAATATCAAGTTTCCATCGTCGATGACTCCATAGCCAACCGACAGGATCTTTGCGCAATACCTCTTCAAGCATCGCATTTGCCTTGGCGAGAATAGCACCATCTGGCTCAGCGTTCGCATCTGGAGTAACCTCCTGCATGGTCATCGTGTAATGTCCGCGGCGCACACGCTCCACAGATACATACACAACAGCCGCATTGTATTTGCGACTGTATGACTCCAGGCCGGTCGCCATTGCCGTTGGACGCCCAAAGAAAGGCATCCAATACTTTCGTTTGGCGCCATGCGGACTTTGATCAAAGGCAAAACCAATTGAAAACGAATCGTACTGTTCCGACCATTCCTTCGCCCTTCGAGAGGCTTCTCCGCGAGGCCAGAGATTAAGGCCAAACCTTCCACGAGTAACGCGTACACGTTCATCAAAGTAAGGATTTGCGACAGGTGCATAGATCAACGCCAAGGGCATCGGCATCTGCATGGCGATCGAAGCTACCGCGATCTCATAGTTATTGTGATGACCAGCGGCCAGCATTACAGGCCTACCTTCTTTAGCAAACTTCGCTACGACCTCAGGATTCACCAACGTACTCTTCGCCAGTAACTGCTCTTTCGTAGCCGTTAGCAACCAGGTTTGTTCGAGGGCGACATCCGTGAAATTCGTATAGAATTTATTGAGAATGTCCCTCCGCTCTTCCGCAGGCTTTTCTGGGAACGCAATTGCTATATTGTCTTCAACCACCTTGCGTCGATACTTGACTACACTTCTCAGTACCCAAGCAAGTGTATCCGACAGCAAATACCTCAACCGCTCGGGCAATCGAGCAATCGGTAAAACGATTAGTAGAAAAAGCCACTTTCTCCAATTCATGCCACAAGGTTACGCTAGTGAATCGGTCTCAGCCAACTTTTAGACGAATTGGGATTTATTATAGAGTTCGTCCGGCCGTTCAAGTTCATCCACCCATATGCATTCTTCAGCACATTCACCTCAGGTTTCCAAACCAAACAACGCGTTGAACCAACAGTATCAGAGTGTTCGAGCGCTGACTGAAGAAATCGTAAGCAAGCTTCAGCCGGAAGATTTTGTCCCTCAACCTTCTCCAGATGTAAGTCCACCGAAGTGGCACCTTGCACACACCACCTGGTTTTTTGAGACGTTCATCTTATCGCGTTTTGGCGAAAGCTATACCCTCTTCCATCCTCAATTTGCCTTCCTTTTCAATAGCTATTACGAAGCTGCTGGACCTCGAATTCTGCGAACACAGCGAGGTAATATGTCGCGACCGACCACAGAGGAAATCTTCGCATATAGGCGATATGTAGATCGCGCGATCTCATCACTTTTAGCGAATGACCCAAATCAGGAACTGCAAGATCTCATCACCTTAGGCCTTCATCATGAGCAGCAACACCAAGAATTGCTCATCACGGACATCAAGTACATCCTCGGTCACAACCCTCTTTTTCCAGCTTTCGCCAAAACCAAACTCACCTCACTCTCAAGAGTAAGTCCTCAAGAATGGGTTACTGTTGAAGAAGGGATTTATCAGATTGGCTTTGAAGGCGGTGGCTTCTCTTTCGATAACGAACTAGGCCGACATCGCGTTTTTCTTGAGCCTTTCGAAATACGAAAGCAAGTCGCTACCAACCGAGAATACCTAGCTTTCATAGAAGATGGAGGCTACAGTAACGTTGAACATTGGCTAAGTGAAGGATGGGCTTTCGCCAAAACCCTCGACCAACAAGCGCCATTGCACTGGTATCAAAACGATGTCGGCGAATGGCTCAACTACACGGCTGCAGGACTCGAACCCCTGAATCTTGATGCGCCCGTCACCCACGTCAGTTATTACGAAGCAGATGCTTTTGCCCGATGGGCTGGCTACCGACTACCGACAGAGTTCGAGTGGGAAGCTGCTCATGACCAAGTAAACTGGGGACAAGTATGGGAGTGGACTTCATCTGCATACGCACCGTACCCAGGCTTTAAAACCGCCGACGGGGCCCTTGGTGAATACAACGGCAAATGGATGGTCAACCAACAAACGTTGAGAGGCGCATCTGTGGCGACAAGTCCAGGCCATAGCCGAGCTACCTATCGGAATTTCTTTCACGCAGACAAACGATGGCAGTTTACAGGCATAAGACTATGCAGGTCCTAGCCCTTGTGACAACGTACACTTTTTCAGTTTTTGCCCTTACCCGAATCCTATGCCATCCAGCCTTCCTACAAGCTCTTTAGCCCAGTCTGATTTTGCTAAACACGTGGCCGAAGGTCTCTCCACTCCACTCGCACACCTTTCTTCTCGTTTTATATACGACGAGCAAGGCAGCAAGCTTTTTCAGCAAATTATGGGGTTGGATTCATACTACCTCACAAATTGCGAGTACGAGATTCTTGAGGATTCGGCAAGCTCACTTCGCCAACGTTTCTCAGGACCAGAGAATCAACGTTTTGAGCTCGTAGAACTGGGCGCAGGCGATGGATTGAAAACAAAGTTGCTCCTCAAAGACTTCGTGGCGAACGCTACTGACTTTAGCTATCGACCGCTAGATATTAGTGCAGATATCTTGAGCGAACTCAAATCAGCGCTCGATCAGCAATTCCCATCGTTGGAGGTTGCCCCTTTGCATGCTAGCTATATGGAGGCACTCGATGAACTCCATTCTTCGCCTACGGTGCGCAAGGTTGTGCTGTTTCTAGGGTCGAACATTGGCAACTTCTCACTTGAAGGAGCTAAGAAATTTGTCGGTCAAATCTCGCAACGAATGCAGGTTGGAGACTACTTTTTACTAGGCATTGACCTGAGAAAGAACCCACGTACTATACTTGCCGCCTACGATGATGAGCACGGAGTTACAGCGAAGTTCAACCTCAATCTTTTGGTTCGCATTAACCGTGAATTAGGCGGAAATTTCGACCTGAACGCATGGGATTTCCATCCGCTCTACAATCCTGAAACAGGTGAAGTACGGAGTTACCTCTACCCCAAAACGCAGCAACACGTAAGTATCCCACTGTTAAACATCGAACGGACCTTCAACACTGGCGAAGTCATTCATACCGAGGTAAGTCGAAAGTACTCAAGAGCCGAATTAGACCAACTTGGTAGTTCTTACGGCCTCGAACGGGTTGACATGCTTCATGACAAGCGCGGCTATTTTGCCGATGTCGTTTACCAAAAAAAGTGATTATCGCGATCGCTTTCTAAATGCGCGCAACGCTGCTCTACGACTTGCAAAGCCAACATCTAGTGCGGCTTTGCGCAGAGAGATTGGCTTCGATTTACGCAAGCGCGAAATCTCCTTAAGCCGCAATGACTGTATCCAGGGCCACCATCCTCGATGGCCTCGCTCTTTGGCCATTTCGTTGAGCTTCTCAGGAGCGATACCTACAGCTCGTGCTACACGCACTTCATGCAAATCTGGATCACAAAATCCACGGTGCGATATCGTTAATGCTTCTAGTCGTTCGAAGGGGCTACTCCCTACTAACGCCAACTCTTCGACAGGTACCTGCGGATAAAAGTGCTGACGATAAGCAACGCCCCGAAGTAAATAGAGCAAGATGAGACCGAAACTCAACGAACTAGAAGCATAGAATCCTCGGAGGTGCAGCAAGCCTACTCCACTCTGCTGAACGGTTGTAAAGTTGAACGCTACAAAGATGAAGTTGAACACAAGTAGTACGACCAAAATGCGCTGCGAGCGCCGCAAGAGCTTGACCTTCCAGTAATCCCAACGAAGTGGTTTATCGCCAATTTCTTTAGCCTTGTAACGCAGGTAGCGGTAGGCGCTAAAGAGGTAGCCAAACACACTTAGCAAGAAGATGACCTCATCAAGAGTTGTCGCGCGAATACCTAGAATCGTCTCCGGTACGATCTCTCCAAGCCCGCCGAAGTAGACGGCCGTGTAGTACAACGCTTGCCCAGCAGCAAGAACGAAGTGTTTTGTGTCTGTCCACCTCCATCGATAGGAAGGGAAAACCGAAAACTTCACGTAGAAAAACCAGGCAGGACCAATCGTCCACGTAAACCATAGCGGGACAAAACGAAGTGATGGGTGTTTTGCCGGAAGGCCTAAATGTTCGAAAACAAGCGCTCCAATACTCAATGAGAACGTCAATAAGAGTAAGGCGAAAAAGACGTTTGACGAGCGGTTCCCAGAACGCTTTGTGAAATACCCAAAGGCTGTCCCAAGGGCAAAAACGACCAGTATAGACTGCATAACTGCAGCTACTAAATCATAGCGAGAAAGGGTGGTTAGGTATTCCAATCGCGTACAAGGTAGCTTTCCCGCAATGCTACGGGACTAACGTCTCCAAAACTATACGCGCATGAATTCCTTATTTCAGCATGAAGTGGTGGGACCAAGTCAAGTCGATCTTTAACGAAGCGGAGCAATCTCAAGGCTCTGAACCGGTCTTGCACGAGGTTCTCACGCGTCATAAAGACAAGGCGGAAGCCTTTGAACGCTGGCGAGAAGGAATGATCTGCGGACGATTGCTTGACTGGTTAGCAAACCAATATGCCCTATTTCTTACCGAACCAAAACGAGTCGATGAGGGGCTAGATTTCCTATCTACCAAAAGTCAAAAAGGGTTCGTCATTCACTTTAATGACACCCAGTACAGCCTTCAAGAAGCCGAGTTCTTTCAATTACTTCTTAGAGAACGCGTGCTCACGCAATCTTACCGCACCCAAGTGGCAGATACTCGGACCTACACAAAGGGAGGAGCAACTGAACGAACCGATCGATACTATTTAAAACCACGCCCACAATGGGCACACCCTGAGGGGCCAGATGCAGAAATGGATGGACACACCGCAGATCAGCACGACCAACAGTTTGGGAATGTAATGATTGAATTAGTGGTCCGAAATGAAAAGCCACATCAGCTCCGCTTTTCAGCTGCAACGTATCACGATCGCGTGTACAAAGACGCCACAGGTTTTGGCGCCCTCATGGACATTGTGTTCGGGAAAGGCGCCTAAACAGACGCCACACTTCAGACAGCGGTTCTTAGTCCTCGAATGGAGTAGCAACCTTCTTCAAGTCTTGCGTCTCACTTACCGTCGTGTAAAGCACATCCTTGAGGCGATCGATGTTCTTCGTCGTAGCAGCACTTATGAAGATGTACGGAACACCTTTAGGTAAAGTCTCCGTGATTGCTTCTTCGAGCTCATCGTCAATGAGGTCGCTCTTGCTCAAGGCAAGAATGCGAGGCTTATCGAGAAGCTCGCGATTGTACATCGCGAGTTCGTTGAGTAGAATGTTGTACTCTGCCTCGATATCGTCAGAATCGGCTGGTACCAAGAAAAGCAAGGTCGCGTTACGCTCTATGTGACGAAGGAAACGGTGACCGATTCCTTTGCCCTCGTGCGCACCTTCGATGATACCTGGAATATCTGCGACGATAAAACTCTTGTCGCCACGATACTTCACTACACCGAGGTTAGGAACAAGCGTCGTGAACGGATATGCTCCAATTTCTGGTTTGGCAGCAGAGATAACGCTGAGTAGCGTGCTCTTACCCGCATTAGGGAAGCCAACAAGACCAACGTCTGCTATAACCTTAAGCTCAAGTACTTTCCAAGCTTCTTGGAAAGGTTCGCCTGGCTGGGCGTAACGTGGAGCTCGGTTGGTAGGCGTCTTGAAGTGGACGTTACCTCGACCGCCACGACCGCCTTGAAGAAGAATTCGCTCTTCTCCGTGGTCAGTAATTTCAAATAGTTTTTCGCCGGTTTCGGCATCACGTGCGATGGTTCCAAGAGGCACTTCTAGAATAAAGTCAGCTCCGTCTTTTCCGGTGCTTTGCGCTTCAAAACCACTTGCTCCATCTTCGGCACGGATGTGCTTGCTGTATCGCAAGTGTAGGAGTGTCCAACGGTGCTCGTTGCCACGAAGGATGATGCTGCCGCCTCGACCGCCATCTCCACCGTCTGGGCCACCGAGTGCCGTCATCTTATCGCGTCGGAAGTGTGCACTACCTGCACCTCCTTTTCCTGAGCGGAAATTGATCTTGACGTAGTCGACAAAGTTCTGATTAGCCATAACGTAGAAAAGTAGCTACTTGGGTCAACCCAAGTAGGTGCAAAGGTAAGGTCCTTTGATTGGCAATTCCGTGTTTCTCGGTCTGGGACGAACTTCGCCTAGCTAAGCTGCTTGTGCGGCTCGATCTCAGCAGTAAGACGACCGAAAATATCTTCGATTCCACCAACACCATCAACGCGTACCGCTTTACCTAGCTCTAGGTAATGTTGGTATACAGGTGCAGTTTCTTCGAGATAAACAGCAAAACGCTTGCGTATAACCGCTTCATCTTGATCGTCTGAACGACCGCTGTTTTTACCACGTTCAAGAAGACGACTTGTAATTTCATCCTCTTCAACATCAAGCGCAACAAGCACATCCACTTGCTCTTTCATGCCTTTAAGAAGGCGATCCAGTGCTTGCGCCTGTGCAACGGTGCGGGGAAATCCATCAAAAATGAACCCACCAGCCTCTGGATGACGCTCAACTTTTGCACGGAGCATACCAATAGTCACAGTATCTGGACAAAGCTGCCCGAGATCCATGTAACGCTTGGCTTCCCTACCCAATGGTGTGTCGTTACCTATTTCATAACGAAACAAGTCTCCCGTTGAGATATGAATAAGTCCAAACTGCTCAGCGAGTTTAGTTGCTTGGGTTCCTTTTCCAGAACCAGGAGGGCCGAAGAGAATGAGGTTGAGCATAGGCTATTAGAGAAACATGGCTTTTTAGGAGCTAAACATCTACTCAGTCAGAGAGCAGACAAATAGACCCTAGTAAAATCGCGAGGCCGCAAATGTACGGCGTAGCGAGGGTTTACACCATAGTGTCTAACCTACACTATCTATAGTATTCCACTTTCGTTAAAAAGATGACACTAAACCACCTACACGACAGTCTACCACACAGCGTACTCCAGCGAGTCTTGGCGCCCAATAACTGGACGTGGTAACGTTATCCCGCACCACTCCTCGAGAGGTTGTAGCGTGTATAACTTCTAATCCTGCTGGTGAATTAGCGATAACGATCGCAACGTGATTGACTCGACCGTTGCTGTTTTCGAAGTAGACGATGTCTCCTGGCTTAGCTTCTTTGGTCGTAACAGAGCGCCCTTGCTTTGCTTGACTCATAGAGCTTCCAAGGAGTGCGATTTCAAACTCACGTAAGACGTGACTTGTGAATCCGCTGCAATCAAATTCTTTTGGTCCCTTTGCACCGAACACGTATGGCGCTCCGATGTAATTCTCGGCCCAGCCTTGAATGTCTTGGCGTAAGCGGACTTCTGGGTCTAGTATCTCTACAGATACTTCATTAGAAGCAGATCGATCGGATAGTGCTCCTAGAGAAGCGCAAGAACTTAAGATGAGGGCTGATAGAAGGAGTATCATCGCGCCCCAAAGCTGGATACGCATTGCCCCCCCTTCAGCTGCCTGGGCAGTTGATTGGTTTTTCATTTTTCAGTGTTTGTTCGACCTAGTCTACGGCCATACAAGTCGAAGGGATGCAGTTAATATCTGCCTATAGGAGTTGATAATCAACCTACTATGAGTATTTTATACTTTTTCGGTTACTATAAATGAGGTAAAGGCGGCAATAATTGAGGGACCGTTGCCTAAATAAGATTCAATCGAACAAAAAAATCTCTATAAAGACAAAGCCCCTCTCTGCTAGAAGCAGAAAGGGGCTTGAATTAATCAGTCAGCATGAAGCGAAATAGGAGTCACTTACTTCTTCGGACAGAAGAACATATGGTTACCACAGGTCTTCATGAAGTGTAAGTCACAACCATTGGCTGCCTTGATGCGGAAGGCCTTCAACGACTTGCTTTCCTTATAGGATAATTGTAACCAACTCCGAATTCAAAGGTCTTCCATTTTGGCTCCCCTGAATTTAACTTTACGCCTGTATTTTCCTGAACTCTAATCGTACCTCTTGAAAATTGACCATTCAAAGAGAATTCACCCCATTGCTTGATACTAAAGATATATGACACCCCTCCGCTAATACCTAAATCTCCTGGCGAATATTCAACTCCAGGTGGTGAAACTAGCTGCGAGAAGGATTCAACAAATTCCACAATTT
Organism: Saprospiraceae bacterium; assembly: GCA_045110575.1. Taxonomy (GTDB): domain Bacteria; phylum Bacteroidota; class Bacteroidia; order Chitinophagales; family Saprospiraceae; genus CALDTK01. The sequence continues at coordinate 44,577 of JBGCGF010000012.1, read as the reverse complement.
CAGGCCCGAACTCTTCTACAGAAGTTTTCATTTGCTCGCTGTTTAACAAATAGGCAGCATAACCTCCAGCTTTTACTTTGAGTTTACCAAATTTGGGTAGAGTGAAAGAAAATGAAGGCTGAAAGTGAAGTTCTAGGTATTGGCTATTAGGAAGTTGATTGTGTTTGAGAGGGTCAAACCCTGCATAAGATGAGTGAGTAGGGAGATTCTGGACTAAACCAACAAAAAGAATTGTCCCCCCAGTCTGACTACCAACCAGCTCATAACGCTCTATCGGCTTCCGATTAATATACCTAAGCCTCAGGTCAAATCCAATATCATGAATCACTTCTCTTTCTATTCCAAGAGATGAACTCCAGCCCAATCTGTAGCTGTTAACTTTCAAACCCTCGCTACCCTCTCTTGATGTAAGATTCGATAAGTGAACTCCAGATGAAAAATTAAGACTCTGTCCTAGGCAAATAAAAGGCATTACAAGTATTGCTATCATGATCAAATTGATCCTAATAGCAATGATTCTTACATACTTGTGCATTCCCAACGGACTTTATAGTTGTCCCCCATACCTCGGTGAGTACCCCATGTGCCAACATCCCCTGCACCAGGATAGACATCCATAAGAGAGTACTTAATAGTTCCCGACTTGTTAACATCACCTGTTCCTGGTAAATTAGTAATGAAAAGTTTACGAGTAATATCCTTACCCCACATCCCATTTTTAGTAGCTGAATATGTTCTCCCAATACTAGGGTTAGCATCTTGCTGAACCCTAAAATGCCAACTTAGATTGTGCCGAGTTTTATACTGATTATTCCTCTTTTTATAAGAGACTGACCGCAATTCTAATGCTTGCCATGCCCACTCTTGACCCGGGCCATCAGTTTGGCCATAAATTGTGTTTTGAGGATTATAAAACTGCACAAACTTCAAAGACATGCTATGCTGTCTAGTTCCGCCCGCATTAGGATGTTTTACAGAACTCACAGTGCTTGTTGATACGACACCTGTTCCACAGTTGTCAAATATGCTTACAATATCGGCGCGTGATTCTAATCCATCATTAAACGAAATAGAATTATTCGTCCGATCAGAATTAACATCAAATTTGGTCAAATCTCCTCCCGATTTAATCGTGGCCCTAATTTCATCAAGACGATCGAGGCTTGTCGAAATTTGATAATCATTGGAAACAAATACAATTCGATCTCCCATTTGCATAAGGCCGTCCTCACTCACAAATCGTCCCATTGTTGAGACTGCAAAATTTGGATCTATTTCTCCATCGCTATTCAGACCGCAGAAATTATTTATGACGTGCGTTGGTAGTTGAGAAATCTCACCATCGGAGTAAGAAGCACCAAGACTGTAAAGTACTTTGACTGGTAAAGCTTTACACCAAGCTGCAATTTCCGGTTCATGATAAGCATCGGTAAACTCAATTGCCTCTTTAAGGGCAAAAGGATCCTCGAAATAGGGTAGGTCTCCTCTTGTTTCCAAAACTAAAGGAATTTGCTCGAAGTTTGGAACCTCTAGACCATCTTCGTTTAAAGTGCTAGTTGAAGAAAGTTCTTCTTGAGCGCAAGAAAAGAACATAGCAGAAGCAAAAAATAGCATTAATAGATAGCCTGAATTAAGCCTAGGGCTTGTCTGGACTGCACTGCCCTGAACATAACTGAATGATTAAAAAATATAGACCAAAATCGATCTGTTAGAGTAATAATACTATTATTTTCCTAAAAAAATCGATTTGCATTAGATTTTGAGTCAAACAGACTTCAATTGGTTTTGACCAAAAGACAAAGCCCCTCTCTGCAAGAAGCAGAAAGGGGCTTGAATAAATCGATCAGCTTAGCGCTGAGAGGAAATGCTTACTTCTTCGGACAGAAGAACATGTGGTTACCACAGGTCTTCATGAAGTGTAAGTCACAGCCATTGGCTGCTTTGATGCGGAATGCCTTCAAATCCTGCCCACTCGTGTTGAGTGTAGCGTAGATCGTCTTGTGACGCGGTGTCGAACCAAGGTTACCGGTTGTACCGCGCTCAAGCGTAACACTCGAGAACTCATCTGCACTTAACTCAGAGAAGTTGCTGTACCCCATCGCTTTGGCGATACCATTCAAGAAGGTACGATCGGCAGTGTTGTTGGCCGCTCGGCGTTGAAGCTTCGCGAAAAACTCTGCTGGGCTGAGGCTGTGGCTGTTGCCAAACTCAGGAGCTCGTCCAAGTCGAGTAATGTTATTCGGCTTCGTGTTTGGAATGTCAAACACTGGATGCGTAAGTGAGTTACAGTTACAACTAGCAACAACTGGCTCAGGTACAGGCGCAGCAACTGGCTCAGGGGCAGCCGGTGGAGGTTCAGCAACAACCGGTTTCTCAACGATAGGCGCTTCTACTGCAGGGGCAACGACAGCCGCTGTATTCGGTGCATTACAACCAAGACCGTTACAGCCTTGTGGGAGTAAGTAAAAAAGTAAGCCTAACAAAGCAATTAATCCTAATATCCACATCCATGGTGCGCAACCACCTTTTGCTGCGGCAGCAGCTACAGGAGGAACAGCAGCAGCGGAAGTTGCAGCTGCGCCAGCAACAGCACCAGCGGCGGCAACCGCGGCAACTGGAGCCTTCTTCTTAGGCGGTGGAGTTGGCTTCGGAACAGCGGCTACAACCGGAATTGCAGCTGCGGCTACAGCAACTAATGGGAGAAACGGAATTGCCTCTTTGGCAGCACATGATCTACCGACCTCACGGCCTGTCTCATCATGAAGGACATTGATGTGATACTTTCCTTTGGTAATGCGTGAGTACTTAGACTCGTCCTCTAGAAAGCGTAATGCGCCTGAAAGTTCCTGGTCTCTTTCTTGGGAAGAAGAAAATCCTTCAGAGCGAAGACGAACGCCTCCTTCATTGTCAACTATGGCGAAATAGAACTGGCCGTTACCATGCTTGAAAAGCGAAACGTTGTTCTTCTTGTCGTTAACCTTACGTCCTGCATATTCCTTACAGACGAGGTAGTCATCCTCTTTCTCTTTAGGAGGCTCTGGTACTACTGGAGCAGGAGGTGGTGGTGGCGCAGGAACTTCAATCTTGGGCGCTGGTGCAGGGACCGGAGCTGGCGCAGGAGTCGGAGGCGCAGGAGTTGGCACAGACACTGAAGCTGCTGCAAGGCCAAGACCGGCTGCTGCTGCTCCAGGAATTAACCAATTGGCCGCTTCTTTTGACTTCTTCTTACAGCTACGACCAATCTCTTGGTGGTTGCCTGCTTTGAGCGCGGTGTAGTAGGTATTCCCTTTACGGATGACTACATAGTGCTTCTCAATCTTTCTGTTTTTGAAAACAGATTGAATCCCATTTTCTCGTGCGCCTGTGCTTTGGTATCCTTCTGACCGCAAAGCGATCTCACCGTTGCTATCAAGCGTTGCGAAATAGTGTAGTCCATTTTTGTGCGAGAAGGCGATTACATCATTGTGGTCAGGATGCTTCGAATCTTGAATCCGAGCTTCATACTCTTCACACTTAAGGTAGTTCTCTGTCACCCTTGAACTGGACGATACTTTCTTTTTCTTCGGTGCAGGAGCAGGTGTAGCTGCGACAGCAGGAGCTTCGATTGCTGCTGCGGCCTCCGCTTCACGGGCTTTTAACGCTAGTGCTGCTGCACTCATAGGTGCCCAAATTGCCATGGCGGCAGACTCGGACTTTTTCGGGCAACTTCTACCAATTTCTTGGTTATTTCCCGCGGTTAGGCAAGTGAAGAAGAGTCCGCGATTCTTTTCGAGCTTAAATCGTGCGCGCTTTTCGCGGTTACGAAGTACTGACTTTAACCCGTTGTCACGTGCTCCTGTGGTTGGGTAACCTTCAGATCGCAGTGCAACGTCGTTGTTATTATCTACAGTAGCGAAGTAATAGAGTTCGTTCGCATGCTGAAAAACGATTACATCGTCGTGCTTCTCATGCTTACTATCTCCTACTCGCTCTTGATACTCTGAGCAAACGAGGTAGTTATCCTGTTCCCGTTCAGCATTAGGTACATAGCCTTCTGTCTTCGCGCTACTCGCTGCAAGACTTAAAGCTTCAGCTTCTTTGGCTGCTGCTGCAGCAGTACGTTCCTCGGCAAGCTTTGCATCAGCAGCTACACGCTCTGCTAAGGCAAGTGCCGCTGCACTCATTGGCGGAATTAGTAATTCTGCTGCTTGGCGACTTTTCTTTGGACAACTACGACCAATTTCCTGGTTGTTGCCTGCAGTTAGGCAGGTATAGTAGTTTTCGCGGTCTTCATCTATCTTAAAACGCTCCCGTTTTTCACGATTGCGTATTACAGATTTAAGGCCGTTGTCTCGAGCCCCAGTAGTTGGATAGCCTTCAGACCTAAGAGCGATTGCGTTGTTCTCATCTAGGGTTGCGAAATAGTGCAATCCGTTTCGATGCTCAAACACGATGACATCATCATGCTTCTCGTGCTTACTATCTCCAATACGGTCTTCGTAAGCTGAACATGCGGCATAATTATCCTCTGTTCTTTTTTGGTTTAAGTCCTTGTCTGCCATATCTTCTTTCTGGTGTTTGAAAGGGGCCGAAGTCCCTAAAAGATTTACTGTGTGTGCTCAATAATGTGAGGCCCCAACATTCTAAACCGGCAAAGATTTAGGGGTTGGGAGGAGAAGAACTGTTTTGGCGAAAGCTCGAAAACCCGTGAAGGTCTACAAGATGACGTTGTGCTAACATATTGAGCATTACCGAACTAGAGAAGAAGAATTCACTAACACCTGTTAATCAAGCAGTTTAAAAGCGTCTGCATCTGACAGAAATGGCAAACGATTTCGAGTATCGACAAGGTGGGCGTAGGAGAGTTTTGAAACAGCAATACCTTCCATATTAAACATGTCTAGTATTGGCACTCCTAGCGGATCAATTACCATAGAATCGCCTTGATACTTTAGGTCATTTCCGTCACGACCTATCCGATTCACACCAATGCAGTAGGCCTGATTTTCAATCGCACGCGCGGCTAAGAGCGTACGCCAATGCAGTCTGCGAGTTTCTGGCCAATTAGCTACGTAAACAACTGCATCATAACCGTTTAAACGGTTTCTGGAGTACACAGGAAACCTTAAGTCATAACAAACCTGAAGTAGGATTTTCCAGCCTCTAAATTCTGCTATTACTGGAAGACGGTTACCTGTAGCATACATTTTGTCCTCTCCGGCCATCGCAAACCGGTGCCACTTATCGTAGTATGTATAGCTACCATCGTGCTCTACGAGAAACATACGGTTCACAAATCGACCGTCGGGAAGACGATAAAGGGCGCTTCCGCAAAAACCTGCTTTTCGTTGTTTTGCTTGCTGAATTAACCACTGCAGGGAGGCTTCGCCCGTATTATGTGCAGCATGCTCGGGCTGCATGAAAAAGCCGGTACTGAACATTTCAGGAAGGACAAACAGGTCAACTTCCTTAGCAGCCTCGTCTATTTGACGTGTAAATGCGTGCAGGTTTGCTTCGACATTATTCCAGACGAGGTCTGCCTGCAGAAGCGCTATTTGAAGAACGGGCTGAATCATTCTGCAAGTACCAAAAAAAAGACACGCCCTCCGAATGGAGAGCGTGTCGATACGTCAAGATTCTAAAAAAGAATCTCTCTATGCGCAAAAGGCTTAAGCCTCTGCTTCAGGTGTTGCTGCTTCTTCGTCTTTCGCTGCTGCAGTAGCTGCTGAACGAAGTGCACGTGGAATTTCTACCATCGCTACAGGAACAGCGCCGTTTGCCATGATTTGGACTCCCTCAGGAACCTCAATGTCACGAACACGGATAGCATCTCCAAGACCGAGGCCTGAAATGTCAACGAAAAGCTCGTCAACCAAGTTAGACGGATCCGTCTTCACTTTGATCTTACGTACACTCTGGATAAGACGTCCTCCACCTTTTACGCCTTCAGAGACGCCTTTAGTGTGAAGAGGAATCTCAATCTTGAGTGGGTGTCCAGCCTCAACCTTCACGAAATCGATATGCTCGATCGCTTCAGTAGTAGGGTGATATTGAACAGCTTTGAGGATTACCTGCTGTGCGTTGCCGCCTACAGATAGATCTACTAAGTTGAAAACACCAGTGAAGACGAGCTTGCGAACGTCTTTTGGGGTTACAGTAAAGTGCTCAGCACCTTTACGGCCGTAAGCAACGCAAGGAATTCTGCCCGCTACGCGGTCAGCCTTGGTGGCTTTTTTGCCAGTATCTGTGCGGGGTTCTCCGCTAAGTTGGAAGGTATTCATCGCCGGCGAATTTTCGAATTGGAGCGCAAATGTAAGACTTTTTCAGTCTGCAAGTCCTTGGATTTTGTAAATACTCTAAAGTAGGTTGAACAAAGGTCTCTCAACCTGCATTTTGGCGTCCAAAAAAGTGGAAAAGCAGGAGGTTTCATACCTTAGGTGCGATGTTTGCCGTTAGCAACATACACAGCTTAAGATATGCGCTCATTTTTCCTTGTACTTTTTGCCCTCATGATACTGTTTGCTTGCGAGAAAACGCCAGTTTTCCCAGAAGGAAATGAAGTTGTAGAGACGCCCGTGAGCACCAAATCGTACGAGAACGTTGATGAAATTCTCTGGCCTTACTACGAGCGCTTCGAAAACGAAGCAGCGAAACGTGGGATTACCGTCGACTTAACTGAAGTTCACGGCACACTCGCCAGCATCAGCCCAGATGGTGTAGCTGGAGATTGCCAATACAATTCGGACCAGCCGAATCGTTTGCGAGTCGATCTAGAAGTTTGGAATCAAGTTGGTGCAAACCTTAAAGAGTACATCGTTTTTCACGAATTAGGTCACTGCGATCGTCTGCGCAAGCATCGAGAAGACGCAGACGCAGACGGCATCTGTGTTAGTGTAATGGCCGGCGGCAATGGGACCTGTCGTGAAAATTACAACGCTGCAACTCGCGATGCTCACCTCGACGAACTTTTCGACGACGAGTACTACGGAGATTGGCAGTAGCCGAGTCTACCTATACAAAGTAGATACTTCGCACCTTTGAGCCATGGATTCGCTATTACGAGCTAAACACTGGCAAATTTTCCTTTTCGCTTTTGGTATTCCTTGGCTGCTCATGATAGTTATCATGGGCTTCGGCTTTGCTGATTTCTTCTCTATGATGAAGGCCAATCCGGATCCGGAAGACATGGCAATCGTCATGTCTGAGTTCATGTCAACTACGATGCTAGGGGTGCTTCCCCTAACGCTTCTGAGCACGGCCGTCAGCTACGGCTGGATGTATGCAGTGAATCAAAGAATCGGGCCAATGGCTCCTCCAGAGTATCAACCCAAACAAGGCTGGGTTACTATTGCAATCGTCTGCATCGTTCTGTTTACAATCTTCAATATGGCTGTTTCTGCCTACATGTATAAAAACATGTTTGCTAGCATGACCGCATTGGGGAGCGACCCAGCAGCCTTCGACAACATGGGCCCCATGTTCATGATCCTTTACATTCTTAGTCTGCTTGGTTCCTTTGTCAACCTAGGCTTATTCGTTTTCGTTTCCTACCAACTATCCAGAGCGGTAAAAGGCGCGGAATTGCAGCGCTACATTAGGTCAGAGGAAAGCATCGGGCCATTTTTCGCCTTCTTTTTCCTGTTCATTGGCATCTGGTTCATGCAGCCAATCGTCAATAAACTACATGAAGAAGGCCCAGGAGGGGGCAGCAGTTTAGACCGTTCCTTACTCTTAGATTAAGCGTTAGGCTCAGTACCTACTTTATCTTTTTCAGCTCCTTCACCAATCTCAGCGCTTTCTCCTTCGTACTCTGTGCTCACGACGTGTGCATTATATCCTTGTTCGCGTAGCCATTTCGAAAAGACAGCCGTGTAGCCATGTGTAACGAATACATTTTCACAGCCTGTCGCCTCTATTGTGGTATTCAATGCGGCCCAGTCGCAGTGATCACTAAGCACAAAGCCTCGATCTACTGCCCGTCGTCGTCGAGCACCTCTAAGCGTCATCCAACCAGAGGCTATACCGGTGCTTGAATCCTTGAATTTCTTGGCCCAAGGTCCATTGATCGCCCCTGGAGGTGCGATCACGAGGTTTCCCGGATAGTCCTTCTTGTCAATTTCTTTGGTTACAGGAATCGCATCAGGCAATTCAACCCCTTGGCCTTTTAGCACCTCATTCATGAGGGATATCGCGCCATGAGTGTAAATCTTGCCAATGCTAGAATCTAGGTTGGCAATGATGCGTTGCGCTTTCCCCAGCGAATAGCCCGTAAGGAGTGTCGTTTTGCCTTGAGCTGCATTTTCTCGCCACCAATCGTTGATCTCCCCCATCACTTCAACCTGAGGGCGCCAGCGATATATAGGAAGCCCAAAAGTCGTCTCCGTAATGAAGCTATGGCATTTCACCAGCTCAAAAGGCTCTGAAATACCGTCATTCTGAAGCTTATAGTCTCCGGTAAAACACCAGATCTCACCCTTGTACTCACAGCGAATTTGAGCTGAACCAATGATGTGCCCCGCAGGATGAAAACTGAATTTCACACCATTAATGGTTCTGCTTTCGCCAAAACCAATCCCTTCTGCCTTTATATCACCAAGACGGTGCAGCATGATTGCTTTGGTGCGGTGTGTAGACAGATAGTGTTTGTGCCCCCAACGAGCATGGTCTGCATGGCCATGCGAAATCAAGGCTCGGTCTACAGGTTTCCACGGATCGAGATATACATCTGCCTGTGGGCAGTAAACTCCGCGATCGGTGAAGGTGAGTAAGCCCATACTATCAATACAAGGCAAAACGCGATAGGGTTCAATACCAACCTTGCATATGCTCTATGTTGACATAAGGTCTGATTACTGGGCAACATAACACCTAAAATATGAGTAAAATCACCCAGTCGGCCCAGTACTTGCTATTAATAACAGTGCTTTAGCAATACTAACCAGCGAATTTTCGCTAATCAGTATATATTTGTAGCGAATTTTCGCTAGACCAAACGAATCAACCCACACAGTAATGACACCACTACCTGAAACCAAGACCCAAGACGGCATCTCCAAAGGAGGTGAATTTATTATTCGTCAAAGCGGACCTGCTGAGGTTTTCATCCCTGAAGAGGCGAATGAAGAACAGTTGATGGTACGTCAGATGGTTCGAGACTTCATCGATCAAGAAATTCGTCCGAATTTCAACAGAATCGAGAAGCAAGAGCCAGGACTAACGGTTAGTCTACTTGAAAAAATTGCTGAACTAGGTCTTCTCGGTACGCACATGCCAGAAGAGCTTGGAGGAATGGCCCTCGACGCAAACACCAATACGTTCATCTGTGAGGACCTTGGTCCTGCAGGATCGTTCACGACTAGTTTCGCTGCCCACACGGGTATCGGTATGCTTCCAATCTTGTACTACGGTACAGAGGAGCAGAAGCAGAAGTACCTACCAGGTCTTATTTCTGGTGAGCTCAAGGCTTCTTACTGCCTTACTGAGCCAGGATCGGGAAGTGATGCATTGGCTGCAAAGACGACTGCAGTACTCAGCGAAGACGGTAGCAAGTATGTTATCAACGGTCAAAAGATGTGGATCACCAATGCGGGATTCGCTGACATCTTCATCCTATTTGCAAAGATCGACGGTGAGCACTTCACAGGCTTCGTTGTTGAGCAAGGCGCTGAAGGACTTACGCTCGGTGCAGAGGAAGATAAGCTCGGTATCAAAGGATCATCTACTCGACAGGTCTACTTCGAGAACATGGAGATTCCTTCAGACAACGTTCTTGGTGAGATTGGCAAAGGCCACCTCATTGCATTCAACGTACTCAACATCGGTCGCTTCAAGCTAGGTGCACTTACGCTTGGTGGAGCAAAGAAAGTAGCGGACGTTGCGATCAAGTATGCCAACGAGCGTCACCAATTTAAGGTGCCTATCGGAAGCTTTGGTGCGATCAAGTACAAAATCTCTGAGCAAGTCGTACGCCTCTTCGCTACGGAAAGTGCGCAATACCGCGTCTCTAACCTAATCCAGCTCCGTAATAAGGGCTTGATGGCTGAAGGCAAGAACTTCGAAGAGTCAAAGCGTGCCTCAGCAGAGGAGTACGCGATCGAGTGTGCAATTCTAAAAGTAACTGGATCTGAAGCGCTCGACTACGTAGTAGACGAGACGGTGCAAATCCACGGTGGCATGGGCTACTCTGAGGAAGGTACCGTTGCCCGCGCATTCCGCGACGCACGTATCAACCGTATTTTCGAGGGTACAAACGAGATCAACCGTCTATTGATGGTAGACCAACTCTTGCGTCGTGCCATGAAAGGCGAGCTTGACATTGTAACGCCAGCTTGGGCTGTACAAAAAGAGCTCACGAGCATGCCGAGCTTCGACCAGCCGGAAGGCGACTATGCGTTGGAGACAAAAGCTGTAGCGGACTTCAAGAAAATCATCCTACTCGTTGCTGGAGCAGCAGTAAAAGACCAAATGGACGGCAAGCTCAACCTAAAAGGTGAGCAAATGCTTCTCATGAACGTCGCAGACATGATGATCGACACCTACCTCGTTGAGTCGACACTTCTTCGCGTATTGAAGCTCAAAGACATCAGTACTAAGAAGCAAGATCAGGAGTTCTACGACGCCATCTTACGTCTCTTGACATGCGACGCACAAGCTCGTATCTCTAAATCAGCTACTGACGCACTCGCTTCTTTCGCTGAAGGTGATGTCTACAAAGCGCTCACAATGGGCATCAAACGATTCACGAAGTACCCAACGCCTAACGTGCGTAACGATCGCCGACTTGTCGCAGATGCACAGCTATCTGCCAACGGTTACGCGGCATAAACGGACCTAAATCGAGCACATTCTCCTCAAAATTGAATGTGGTTAAGCGGATCACCTGGAAACAGGTGATCCGCTTTTTTTGTCCTTTCTGGAGCGATTAAGGGCTTTTTTTGCTCTAAAACTCACAAAATCAAGGCTCAATGAACTAAATTTTCGATTTAAGCGTACTTGCAATGTAGATCAGTCAAAGAATCATAACTAGTGAGAGTACGGGAAGGCAACTGTGGAAACACGGTTGCCTTACTTTTTTGGGTCACTTCACACCCAAGAATTAGCTAATTTCGTCCCTGTGATAATTGACTCATTCAGCCCTATTGTTCCCAATACTGCACTGGTCGCTTCGGCCGACGCCTTTTTTAGTGTTGTTAAACACGACTACCTAAATTATCGCAAACGTGGGATGTTTCTCGAACATCCTGGAAAGTGCATGTTGGTATACCGGTTACGCGAAAACGACTCAACCTACTTGGGTCTTATCGCTGGACTCCCTGGCGAGCAGTATACCGACGGTAAGATCAAGAAGCATGAAGGAACGCTCGCCGCCTCCGAGCAGCAGCAACTCCAACTACTCGTCTTACGTGACGCTGTTGTCAAGCCAGTGCTGCTCACCTATCCCGCAGTATCGAAAGTTGACGCTGCCCTAGAAAAGCTCGTCTCCACCCAAGATCCGTTCTTGTCCATTCAAGACGGATCATCGATCTCCCATGAGCTCTTTGAGGTTAAAGAAGGAAGCCAGGACGAGGAATTTTTCAAGTCAGCTTTCGCCAAAACCGTAGACTCGCTCTACATCGCCGATGGTCATCACCGTTGTGCTACACTAGCACTTTACAACAGACAACAAAAAGAAAAAGGAGAAGCGACAGTACCCTTGCTGGCAGCACTTTTTTCCAGCAAACAAGTAAACGTCCAGGCCTTTCACCGTTCGGTGCACTTGCCCGTAGAGCTCAGTCCTCTTGCACTTCTGGCAAGACTATCCGATCTCTGTACGGTTGACCCTCTATCTGAGCCAGAGTTGCCAAAGGAAAAGCACCAGATGACACTCCTCATTGGAGATGAGAGTTTCTCTTTGCGATGGAGAGAAGAAGTCTTTGCAAAGCTTGAATCAAACGAAAATGCCAAAAACGGGATAGCACTCGACGCTGGACTTTTCAATCAACTCATCGCGGCTCCAATTTTCGGAATCACCGATGTTCGAACAGACGAACGAATCACTTACGTCCCCGGCAACAAAGGCCTGAGAGGTATGCTTGATCGCGTACAGCGTCGAACAGATCGTGTTGGCTTTATGCTCCACGGAATCGAGGCAGAAGACCTGTTCCAAATCGTAGACGCTGGCCTCATCATGCCTCCCAAAAGCACTTGGTTTGAACCGAGGTTAAGGAATGGACTTGTAGTGCTGGAAGTGTAAGAGAGATATGAGACGTGAGATTTGGGACGTGAGACGCTACTAGGAATATGCCTGTAGGTCTGCCAACTGTAGTGTAAACTCAAAAAGTCGTCATTCCGACGAGCTGAGACGTATCTGGAGAGTTTGTTAGAAATGGTTTCCCTCACTACAAAACGAACGTTAAACCAAGTACAAAAACGTACTATTGCACAAACTAATTTCTCCAGAAAAACTTTAAAAGTCAGTACTCAAAGAGTGACTCAAACGCTGGCACGACTCCACTAAGGCATCTCAAATCCCACGTCCCAAATCTCACATCTTTTTATGACCACTTATACCGCCGACCTACTTTACCCTGCAGACAAGCCCCCAATTCAAAACGGATACATCACCTTGGATGATTCGGGGATGATCACTGACATCGGAGAGGTTTTGCCGGAAGGCGTAGAAGCTCACCACCACAAAGGAGCACTCGTAGCTGGCTTTATCAATACACACTGCCACCTCGAACTCTCTCACATGAAGGGTCGTGTAGATACAGGCACTGGATTGTTACCTTTTTTGAGAAGTGTAGTCACTTTGCGCGATATCGATCCAGCTGAAATTGCAGCTTCCATTAAGTCGGCAGACCAAGAAATGTGGGACGCTGGAATTCAAGCCGTCGGAGATATCTCGAATACCGCAGATACCGCTGAGGTCAAAACAACGAGTCCAATTCGCTACTTCACTTTTGTTGAAGCGTTCGACTTCCTCCAAGGCGGAGCGATGGCAAAGGAGGTTTTCGCGAAAGCTAAAGCAACGTACGATGCACAGCCAGCGCCTAAACGCTACGTCCCGCACGCTCCCTACACAGTGAGTCCGGAGCTATACGCGATGATCAGCGAGGCCAATCCTGAGGGAGGAATCGTTAGCATCCACAACCAAGAAACGCCTGCGGAAAACGAGCTCTTCGAATCTAAGACCGGGGGCTTCATCGATTTCTACAAGGATTTCGGGTTCAACATTGAGCACGTTTCAGCTTCCGCCAAAACAAGTCTCGCGGCTACCCTACCCCACCTCAATCCAGCTAATCGTGTCTTGTTCGTGCACAACACATTGACAACGGCTGCCGATGCGAAGCTCGCTGGAGATTGGAGCGAGAAGGTCTATTGGGCAACTTGTCCGAACGCGAACCTGTATATCGAAAACCGACTCCCGAAATACGCCGACTTCATTGACGGGGGCGCCCGCATGACCATCGGTACAGACAGCCTAACGAGCAACTGGCAGTTGAGTATTTTGGAGGAGATGAAAACGATACAGCGTATGCAGCGCTACGTGGATACCCGCACACTCATCCAGTGGGCTACCATCAACGGTGCTGAAGCACTCGGTCTTGATGATCAACTGGGCAGTCTCAGCCTTGGCAAACGTCCAGGCTTGGTATTGATCGAAGGCTTTGATAACGAAGGCCGATTTACTCCAGAAACGACAGCAACCCGACTTCGTTAGAAAAACCTAGCGAGTAAGGCAGCATTTTCCAGACTTTTCACGTTGCACTACTATGCGTAGCTATGTTGCTCTTGTGGCAGGTTGTCTTCTGTCCCTACTAACGGTGGGCTGTGAAGTCTTACCCGACGTTAGACCTGTTCCTGAATTCGCATTTGGATTGGTACCCAAGTACATAGATAGCCTGGACGGAAAGACGATTACGACTTCAACTCCTGAAGATATCCTTGACGGACGTGCATTTGCAGTCCTCGGAGATACGCTGTTCATTGTCGATCACCTCCGTGGAATCCACATAATCGACAACCGTGACCCTGGATCACCAGAGGCCATTTCGTTTATCACTATTCCAGGTTGCACAAGTGTCGCTATCAACGGCAACTTCTTGTATGTCAATAACCTATCGGACCTCGTCACGCTAGACATTACTGATCCACTGAATGCTTTACCTGTCGACAGAGAAGAAGGACTTTATCCGCTTCCTCTAGATTTCCCTGAAGAGTACGTCGGCTACTACGGCTGCTACGATCCTGCACGCGGCTATCTCATAGGGTGGGAGCAAGATCAAATTGAACAACCAGAATGCTATATAGAATGACAATTTCACCAATACGCTATGCCTGTCTTTTTCTTGTAGCCCTAACTTTTCTTGTTGGGTGTGAAGGCGAAAGTTTTGACAGCCCAATAGGCAGCCCTTCATCAAACTCAACGGGAACCAACAGTTCTTACGCAAGAATCTTAACGGTAGGTAATTTCCTATACGCGGTCAATGTGAATGAGCTCGTCACTTTCGATGCGACGGACCCTTCTGACCCAACCGAACTTAACCGACAAGAAGTTGGTGATGGTGTTGAGACGATTTTCCACCTCGACGGAATCCTACTCATCGGATCAAATCTTGGAACGTTCACTTATACCATAGGATCAAATGGCATCCCGACTCGTCGCGGGCAATTTGATTACAATACACTTGATATTCCTGTTGAACCTTGTGACCCTGTGGTTGCTCAAGGAGATGTTGCGTTTGCGACGCTCTACACTTCTTTTCCAGGTGAGGGACCTTGCGGACGCGACCAACTTGTGAATTTGCTTGTCGTAATGGATATCTCGGACCTAGAAAACCCGACCCTCATCACAACAGAGCAAACAACAAGCCCTAGAGGTTTGGCTGTAAAAGGAGACTACTTGTACGTCTGCAACGAGTACGCTGGACTCACGGTATTCGATGTAAGCACTCCTAGCGAGCCTACGATCGTAAGCCAAGTCACTGACATCTTAGCTTATGATGTAATTGTAAAAGACGATGTTCTCATAGTCGTAGGTGGAAGCGAGCTAATTCAGTATGACTACGCTAATCCTGAGGAGCTCATTCGTCTCTCTACCATCAGTTTGAAATGATTGCCCGTAAACAATCATATACGTGGTTAATGCTCCTCATTTGCTGTTGTGCATCAACCCTATTGTTAGCTCAGCCCAAGTCCGTTCGCAAAAAAAATCCTGATTCCCAAACGGAAACTCGCAGCGAGAAGAAGCAACGCAAGAAATATACGCGAACGGTTGCTGACGTCGATCAAATTGTCATGCTTGAAGCAGGCAGGTTTGCCAGCGTCAGGTTCCCAAGTTTCACTTTAACATACCAACGTTTTTTTACGGAAAATTTGGCTGCTGTAGCCTCATTGGGTGTGCCTATCAATCAACTTTCGGTGTACCGAGAAAGCTCAAGCTCACTTTCTGGGATAGAAGCACGAATCGGCGGAAAATTTTTCATCGACGAATATCGGCCAAGTAGATTCTACCTCGCTATCGATGCTTGGATGCTCAACAATCCCGTTAAAGCTGAGGCATTTGTGCGAGTGCCCGGAACAACTTCATACCGCGTCCAGACGCTCAAGCTGAACAGAAAACGACAGATGGTGGTGCCATCCTTTGGTTATCAGCTAATAGCTGGGCCTGGTTTCAGCTTAGATTTACAGCTAGGTTTATCCTTAGGCCGAAGAGGCATTTTTGCTGAAAACGACGTCACGTATCTCAATGTGGCTCAAGACGCTTTCTTCACTGGAAGAAGTGTAGACCAAAATCAGTGGGGGCCTTTTGTTGATGCTCGACTAGGTTTTGCTTTGGGATACGCTTTCTAGCGTTTCATTCCCTACCTTCAGGAGGTTTAAAGGCCTCCATTTCACCTACTGATTTCGTTATCAAACAGGGAATATTGGCCGCCAATATCACTTGTACAGATTCGCGGTGTACTTTCGCGTCCGGACTTAGCGTACTTTTTACAATAAGCTAAGCCGTCACTGTACCAACTACGTCTATGAAAGCTCGAATCCAACCCAATACCAAAATTGTCGCAACTGTTGGACCAGCCTGCAGCAGCTCTGAAATGTTACGAGGTCTTATGATTGAAGGTGTAGACATCTTCCGTCTAAATTTCTCTCACGGTACACACGAGGATCACGCACAGACGATCCAGCGAATAGACGACATCAACAAGGAGCGCGGCACACACGTAGGCATTCTTGCAGACCTCCAAGGGCCAAAGCTTCGGGTTGGAAAGATGAAGGGCGACGGACTCCAGCTTAATGAGGGAGATATCGTGACGTTCACTAACGAAGAGTGCCTCGGTGAGATTGACGGCGTTTACATGAGCTATCCGCAATTTGCACGCGACGTTTCTGTTGGAGAGCGCGTACTGATTGACGACGGTAAGCTGGTATTCGAGGTCGTCACTACTGACGGCGTAGGTAAAGTCCGACTCAGAACACTCTTCGGAGGAGTTCTTAAAAACAACAAGGGAGTAAACCTTCCGAACACCAAGATCTCGCTTCCTAGCTTGACCGAAAAAGACGTCAAGGACCTCAACTACATCCTTGAAAATCATCCTCAAGTCAATTGGATTGCACTCAGTTTTGTGCGTTCAGCAAAGGATGTTAAAGAACTTCGAGCACGAATTGAAGCTGCTGGCCACAATGCCAAAGTGATCTCCAAGATTGAGAAGCCAGAAGCAGTCGAGCGCATTGACAAGATCATCAAAGCTTCTAACGCAGTGATGGTTGCCCGCGGTGACCTTGGAATTGAGATTCCAATGGAGCAACTTCCTATCGTTCAAAAAATGATTGTTGCCAAGTGTATCCAGCGAGCACGTCCAGTAATCGTTGCTACGCAGATGATGGACTCCATGATTGAGAATCCATCTCCAACTCGTGCAGAGATTACCGACGTAGCCAATGCGGTACTTGACGGAACAGACGCAGTAATGCTTTCTGGAGAAACTTCAGTAGGTCGCCACCCAATCAAGGTTGTGGAAGCGATGAACAAAATTATCGAGCAAGCAGAGAAGGCGTACGACTTCAACGGTCGTCGCCCGAAGCCGAACGTTAAGAGTAGCAACTTCCAGTCTGATGTAATTTGCATCAACGCTGCTAAGGTGTCTGTAGACCTAGGCGCGAAGGCCATTTGCGGACTTACCGTGAGTGGTTACACTGCCTTCAAGGTGAGTAGTTACCGTCCAGCAGGCAAGAAGATCTACATCTTCTCTGAGCGTAATCACATTCTAGGAACACTCAACCTTGTATGGGGTGTGAGAGGCTTCCACTACGATAAGTTTACGAGCACAGACGAGACGATCGAGGATACAACCAACATCCTAAAGGCAAGAGGCCTCGTCGAAGAAGGTGACTTACTCGTCAACACGGGTTCAATGCCGATTCACCGTCGTTTTACCACTAACATGCTCAAGGTCACAGTGGTAGAATAGCCGCGAGAAGCGCACATTATTTGTTTCTCTACGTTGTACATGTAAGGCTTTGCGGTTCGTTATTGTAACTGACGTTACTTTGCGCCGCTATAGCTCTTGCGAGACACTTAATGAAGCTTATCCCCCTACCACGCTTTACTGCACTACAAATCGTGCTGTTACTACTTGTAGCAGGCACTAGTGCTATATCCGCCCAGGTAACCCAAACCCGTTCTAAGCTTCCATCTTCCCAGCAATGGGTAGAGCAGCAGCTTGCTGCCATGAGTGCACAAGAGCGAATTGGCCAGTTGTTCATTGCGAGAGCACACAGTGACGGCTCAGGTGAAAGCCTAAGCGCACTTACAAAGCTTGTCAACGATAACCATATTGGCGGCCTTTGCTTTTTCAGCGGTACGCCAGAAGCTCAAGTCAAATGGACGAACGTTCTTCAGCGAGCTTCCGCCAAAACCCCTTTGCTTGTTTCTATGGATGCCGAGTGGGGAGCCGCAATGCGCTTTAAAGAAGACGCCCCACGCTTTCCGTTCAGTATTACGCTCGGCGCAGCGAATGATATCGAGCTCACACGGAAAATTGGCCGCGAAACCGGTCGAGAGCTCAGAAGACTCGGTGTACACATGAGTTTTGCTCCTGTTGCAGACCTAAACAGCAATCCTGACAACCCCGTCATTGGGCGTCGATCTTTCGGTGAAAACCCAATCCGAGTAGGTCGTCAGGCGCAAGCATATGCACGAGGACTTGCAGATTCACGCGTACTTGCAGTAGCTAAGCACTTCCCTGGCCATGGCGATACCAATGTCGATTCTCATGTAGATCTCCCTGTTTTACGTTTTGACGAAAGTCGACTAGACTCTCAGGAACTTGTCCCTTTTCAAATGCTCGCTCAAGATCGTATCGCGGGTATTATGACCGGTCACTTAGTGGTACCCGCGCTTGATAACCGCCAACATCGCCCCGCTAGCCTTAGTGCGGCCATCACAGATGGGGTTCTACGTAAGCGATGGAACTACCAAGGTCTTATCGTGAGCGATGGTCTCGATATGGAAGGCCTCACAAAGCACTTCTCTCCAGGAGAGATCGCTGTCGAAGCGCTACTTGCTGGCAACGATTTACTTCTCGTTCATGCAGATATTCCTTTGGCGATAGCTGCTATCAATCGAGCAATAACGCGAGGAAAACTCACCCAAGAACGCGTTGACGCTAGCGTCCGCCGAATTCTTCAAGCAAAATTCAAGGCAGGGCTAGAGACGTGGACCCCGTTGCGGGAAACGAGCGTTAAAAGCGAACTGTTCGCCCCGATCGTCGAAGACTTAAATCAGGAGGCGTATCGCAAGTCTACCACAGTAGTTAGGGCACGAACTGCTGGAATTCCAATCCTTCGAGTAGACACGACAAAGACTGCCGTCCTGAGTATCGGTGCAATGCCGACCTCAGCGTTCCAGCGTGCAGCGAGCAAATACGCTCCAATAACCAAATTGAACATCATCCAACCCCTCAGCACAGTTGAGCAAAGTCGTTGGATCGATCAACTATCCTCTTACGAACTGGTACTAGTAGGCATCCACGACATGTCATGGAGTTCAGCGAGAGACTTCGGTTTGCTACGTAGCCAACTCAACGTCTTGCGGAGGTTGTCACCCAAGACCAAAGTTGTACTGGTCTTGTTTGGATCACCGTATGCACTGCGAATGGTTCAAGATTTTGACAACATTATTGTTGCCTACGAGAACACGGACTACGCTCAAAAAGCAGCCGCCGAGCTTCTCTATGGTGCGATAGCAGGCTTTGGCAGCTTACCCGTAAGTGTTGGCCCCTCGTTTCCTCAAGGAGCGCTCATACCGACCGCTTACGCGTTTCGATTACGGTTTTCAACCCCTGGCAACGCAGGTTTTAGCGAAAGCAAACTGAGAAAAATTGATAAGCTCGCAGCAGAGGCTATTCGTACCAAAGCAGCTCCAGGAGGCACCGTCTTTGTTGCAAAGGACGGCCAAGTTGGCCTTCTAAAAAGTTACGGTAAGCACACCTACAACAGCAGGAGTCCGGTCATTGATGAGGAGTCGATCTACGACCTAGCGAGTATCACTAAAGTAGCAGCAACGACACTCTGCCTAATGCGCTTGCATGAGCAAGGTGCGATAAGCGTCTATGATCGCCTCGACAAGCACCTACCTTGGACAAAGAAGACGAACAAGGGCGCGCTGATTATTCAAGATATCCTCTCCCACCGGGCGAGACTTAAACCGTGGATACCGTTCTATCACAGAACCATCACAGAGACGTCGGACGGAAAGAAAGCGTACCTCCCTAGCATTTATACGAACGCCGTGAAAGGTGGTTACAGCCTTCAGGTCAACGAGAAGCTTTTCATCGCGGATCGTTATCGTGACACCTTGTATCACCTGATTGGTGAAAGTGAGCTGCGAACAAGATCAGGCTATCGCTATTCTGACCTTGGAATGTACCTCTTGGCTGATCTTATCAAAACGAAAACAGGTCTGAGTATTGCCGAATATGCCGATCGCGAGTTTTACCGTCCGCTAGGATTGCGCACCATGGGTTATAACCCGATGGCTAGATTTGACAAGGATCGTATCCCTCCAACAGAAGAAGATGACTATTTCAGATTTGGTCGTGTGCAAGGCTATGTCCACGACATGGGAGCCGCAATGCTGGGCGGCGTAAGTGGTCATGCGGGTCTCTTTTCAGATGTAGTTGACCTAGGAACGCTGATGCAAATGCTCCTCAATGAGGGGTATTATGGTGGACGTCGATACTTCAAACCGGAAACGGTTAGACTTTTCACTACTCGCCACCCGA
Organism: Saprospiraceae bacterium; assembly: GCA_045110575.1. GTDB lineage: Bacteria > Bacteroidota > Bacteroidia > Chitinophagales > Saprospiraceae > CALDTK01. Next base: position 24,331 of record JBGCGF010000012.1, on the reverse strand, counting down.
AAAGCACCCGTCGTGGGCTTGGGTTTGACATGGCCGAATTGTCGAGTCGAGGTAGCACCAACATGACACCTTTAGCTTCCGCAAGAACCTTCGGCCACTTAGGCTTTACAGGAACGTGTGCATGGGCAGATCCAGAAACGGGTCTAGTATTCGTTTGGCTTACAAACCGGACCTATCCTAAGATGTCACCCAATAAGTTTGGTAAGGAAAACTTCCGCCCGCGTATGCAGGAAGCTGCCTACGAGAGCCTGTTGAAGTAGCAATAAGGACTATTTCTCTTGGGGCCACTATGGATTTCTCGAGAAAGTGAAAAATAAAAATTTAGTCAGATGATCTTTTTACGCAATGCGTAATACATAGATATTGAACCATCTGACCCCGATATATTCTTCCAATCGGTACATAATGCGCTGAAAACGTAGGCAATAGGCCGTTTAAGAAACAGGAATGGCCCATTATTTGAAAATAGTTGGGTGCTATGCTACGAATAACCATCTACCGAGTCCTCATTGCCTTCTGCGCAATCGCACTCAGCCATACTACTCAGGCCCAAGACATTAGTCACAAACAAGCTGATGACTTTGCCGATTGGCTCGTCGCAGACGGGCAGTTTTCAAAAGCTGCAGGGCTCTATGCCGATGCGTTTAAGGAGAAATCTCGCAACGTCTATGCTTATAAAGCCGCTGAGCTTTATTTTGCTGTAAAGGATTATTCTAAAGCAGCTAAGTTCTACGAGGCTGTAGCGAAAAACTCAACAGAGTATCCTAAAGCGGGATTGATGTACGCACGTTCACTCAAGCAAATGTGTAACTACGACGATGCGCTAACACAGTTCAATAACTTCTCTAACAGCTATACTGCTGAAGATTCAGCTGCAGTACGTGCAACTGTTAAGCAAGACATTGCTGGTACTGAGCTCGCAATCGAAGAGCTTACTCGAGTTGATCCTACCGTTTTTGTTGACCGCCTAGGTCAGTCGATCAACGGCATGAAGAATGAAATCTCACCAGCCATCGGTGCAGACGGAGCAATGACCTTCGTCAGTGATTTTGACGGCACAATGCGCGTCTACTCAAGTTCAAAAGGTCGTAACGGCTGGTCACAAATGCGTCCAGCAAAAGACTTCCCTGTACTTGAAGAAGGACACATTGGCGGACTTACCATCGCTTCAGATGATCGTATCTACGTAAGTATTTGCGACCAAACACAGAACATGATCCAACCGGCAGTTAATTGCCAAATCAACGTGATTACTCGTATGGGTAATGCATGGGGTGCTCCTAAGCCTGTCAAAGGCAACATCAATGTTGAAGGCGCATCTTCACTACAGCCGTTCGTGTTCCAAGCGGACGATAAGGAAGTAATGATTTTTGCTTCTAACCGTGCAAACGGATACGGTGGAATGGACCTCTGGCGCACTGAGCGTTCGATTGATTCAGACATCTCTGTATTTGCTACACCAATCAACCTTGGTACTTCAGTTAATGGAGCTGGTGATGAAGTAACGCCTTTCTTCAACACGGAGACCCGCGTACTTTCTTACAGCTCTAACGGAGGTGTGACGCTTGGTGGATACGACGTTTTCCATTCAACGACTAAGGACGACCTTAAGACTTGGACTACAGGTATCAATCCAGGCACACCAGTTAACTCTACTGCAGACGACTACCACTACATGGAAGTTGAAGGAAGCAGCACGGCATACTTGTCAAGTAACCGTATGGAAGACATGACGACGACGCACTTCGTCAACGATGATGTCTACCAGGTTACTTACGACAACCCGAATGTTACTATCGAGTTTGCAGTACTTGACGACAAAACAGGAAAGCCTGTAAGTGATCCTACGATCAACGTTCAACTCAACCCGGACGGTCGCATGCTCAAGCCGCTTACTGTACGCCGCTCAATTGACGGATACTTCTCATTGACTCTTCCTGTAGACCGCGACATTGTAATCGATGTGACACGTCCTTACTTCGATGAGTCGAACACGACACTCTTCATTCCACTTGGAGAAACTGACGGCTTTGAGATTAAGCCATTCCGCTTAGATCGAACTCGCATTGGAAAGGATGACATCCTTGTCGTTTCTCGCTCAGAGAAGATAGACAACCCAACAGCCATCAAGCGCGAAATCATGACCGCTTCTGGAGAGAAAGAAGGTAACTAGTAGCCTACCTCAGCCCTAACAAAAAAAGCCCACTCGCGTTGCGAGTGGGCTTTTTTTGTTAGGGCTATAGAACTGTCAGTTTCAAAATAGAACTCAATAATGAAGGTTGACTTCAAAAAAATGAAACAACTCGTTGACACGGTTCGAACTGACAGTTCGAATTCCTAGCCTACTCTTCTTCTCTATACTGACCGCGTTCTCTGAACCTAGGACGATCGGTACGATCACGATCACCTCCACGGTCGCGGCTTTCGCGACGACGCGTGTCATCTTCATCGTAGCGCATGATGATACGCTTCACCAAACGGTGACGAACAACGTCATCTACGGTAAGGCGAACCATGTCGATTCCTTCAATGTTCGGCAAGATCTCAATCGCATGTCTAAGACCAGACTTTTGAGAGTATGGCAAATCCACCTGCGAAAGGTCTCCTGTTATGATACACTTCGCTGTTGGACCGAGGCGTGTCAAGAACATCTTTAGCTGCATGGTCGTACAGTTCTGCGCCTCATCAAGAATGATGAATGCGTTATCGAGGGTACGTCCACGCATAAAGGCGAGAGGAGCAACTTCAATCGTACGATTGGACATGTACTCGTCGAGTTTTTTCGAGGGTATCATGTCGAAGAGCGCATCGTAAAGCGGTCGCAAATATGGATCGACTTTATCCTTCAAATCTCCCGGCAAAAAGCCCAGATTCTCTCCAGCCTCAACTGCAGGTCGGGTCATAATGATCCGCTTCACCTGCTTCGTTTTGAGTGCTGCGACGGCCAAGGCCACGGCAGTGTAAGTTTTTCCTGTACCTGCTGGTCCGATAGCAAAAACGACGTCATTGACCCCGCTTGACTGCACGAGCGCCAGCTGATTTTCAGTTCGCGCACGTATCGGACGGCCCTTTACGGTGTTCACGATGGTCGCTCCTCCGACACCGGGAGCACCCTCTGTATCGGCAGTAGCCAACTGAACCTGCCACGGTTTACCGCCACCGGCGATTTCCTTGACAGTATTGATAGGAAGCTCGTTTCTCTCTTTCAAGATGCGGAGCATGGTTTCGACATGAGACTTAACTTCCTGTGTATCAGCCTTCTCACCCACAATACGTAGAGTATTGCCACGTGCAGAAATCTTGACGTCAGGGTAAGCGTCACGGAGAATTTTCAGTTTCGAGTTGTTTTCGCCGAGTAAGTCGACGATTTCTACGTTCTGAATGCGGAGTTGAAGATCGCTCAAATGAGGGTTATAATTTGCTGTAAAATAAAGACTTACAGTGTTCTTAGAGATGCTCTAAATGAAATGCTACTTTTACCTTCGTAAACAAGCACATCCATCCAGCATGCCGATCATAACACTAACGACCGATTTTGGTTTGCGCGATCCGTACGCGGCGCAGCTAAAGGGTACGATAATGTCCATGTGTCCCAACGCCAACTTGGTGGATATCTCGCACAATGTTGGGCCGTACGACTTACTCGAAGCGGCCCACATGCTTAACCATAGCTGGAGTCATTTCCCTACTGGAACGCTTCATATCTGTACGGTAGACAGCAACTCAGAGACAGACACTCCCTTTTTGTGCTTTCGCCAAAACGATCATCTATTCCTCATGCCGGACAACGGCTTGGTCTATTTGATCTTTGATAAGTTTGACGCTACCGCTGTCCGTCTGCATATTTCAGCCGAACGATCTACCAAGATCGCCATTGCAGAAGCCGTTAAACAGCTTTCTCTCGGCATTGAACCGGCTAGACTTGGAGAGCCTGCTACCGATCTCGTTGGCAGCATGCGCCCGGAGCCTGTGATTCAGCCGGATCGTATCCGTGCGTCTATCGTTTACATCGACCGCTACCACAATGCTGTTCTCAACGTTCACAGAGACCAGATCGACAGAATGCGCAAAGGGCGCTTGGTACATACTCGCTTTTCGCAGGGCGATCCGATTATCGGGATTCATGAGCATTATCACGAGGTGCCACAAGGAGATTTGCTCGCGCGCTACAACAGCCGTGGTTACGTAGAGATCTGTATCAACATGGGAAGAGCTGCACAACTCTTCGGCCTCGAACGCGATCAGTTGATCGAGTTGGAATTCATCGGCTAAGTCTACAGCAAACGTTTTTGGCTCCTACCTTGCAGCCATGGAGCTACACCCAGTTCTTTCTGGCCGCATCGCAGAAACCCTTCCGCCTTTCCTCGAGCAACTCAATCCGAGTAAGATCTTTGTGCTCGTAGACGATAACACTGAGGAGCATTGTTTGCCTGTTTTGGCGAAAGCCTTAGTAGAGAAGCTCTCAGCCAAACAAGTGATCACGATTGCTGCAGGCGAGCTCAACAAGACCCTCCCGACCGTTAGTGTTGTGTGGGAGAAACTCATCGAGCAGCAAGCCGATCGCCACGCACTCGTCATTAATTTAGGAGGAGGCGTTGTCACCGACCTTGGAGGATACGCAGCCGGCTGCTACAAAAGAGGCATTCGCTTCTTACACATCCCGACCACTGTTCTAGGAATGGTTGATGCTGCGCTCGGCGGCAAAACAGGCGTGGATCACGGCGGGATAAAGAATAGTGTAGGCCTCTTTCAAATGCCACAAGCGGTATTGACCGACACGCAATTTCTCGCTACCCTACCCGCTCGGGAATTACGCAGCGGCATGGCTGAGATGTACAAGCATGCCCTCATTCATGACCATGCCCAATGGGAAGAACTTAAGGCAACGACTGAAGTTTCGGATGCGCTGATTAGCAAAAGTCAACAGGTCAAACTTGACATTGTCGCAGCTGATCCATTCGAAAAAGGACTGCGTGAGGCCCTTAATTATGGGCATTCGGTAGGTCACGCGATCGAGAGTCTATTATTAGAGACTTCCGAACCGCTGCTCCATGGAGAGGCTATTGCAGCAGGTATGATTTGCGAAGCATACCTAAGTGAATTACTCTGCGGACTTGAAGCTGAAGCCGTGCAAGACATTGAGCAAACGCTTCTTTCTATCTATGGCCATGCAGCGCTAAGCGAGACTCAACAGCAGGCTATCACAGAACTCGTTGCCAACGACAAGAAGAATCGTGGAGGTCGAATTAGAATGAGTTTACTCCATAAGATTGGAACTCCAGCACTAGGCATTGAAGTCCAACCTGAGCAAATAAAGGCGGCTGTAAGCCGGTACTTGAAGCTAGGCTAATTGATGTTCGTTCTATTCCGGCCTCACCGGTGAACCCTCAGATTTGCCAAGCCACTGAAGGTGAAATAGGCCGAGAGACTTTCTCAACCCAGGAATTAGACCAATGATCTGATGGTTCTGCAGTCTATGACTACATCCAGCCTCCCATGAGCTTACCCCATGGCCAAGGAATTGCATAAAGGATGAGTGCGAGGGCAACTCCGTAAGCGCCCAAGATCCAATTCGCGGTTTTGGTAGGCGTTCCTGCTCGTTTGGCAACAGAATATCCTACAGTGATCAGGATGATTGCCGGAAGCATGTAAGTGAAGTGATCTACAGAGTAGAATCGCATCAACTCGCCACCAACACCTTCCCAAGCTGCTTTGTCCATTTTCACATATGGACTACCTACTGACCATCCGGCCAGCGCTCCACCCCACAACAGAAGTCCCAAGAGGAGTTGAATGTGTGTTGTGATGAACGCAGGTAGCGCTCCTTTTGGAAGACCGCCTGTTCCAGGGTAGCCTGAAACGTGCATCTTTCCACGCATAGAAACTGCAGAAACAATCGCCCAGACCAAGAAGATCAGGACAAACCAACGGTTAACAGAGTGTATGTGAGAGATGATGCTGTAAAAATTCATAGTGTGCAATAGTACGCTAAGGGGAGGGTATTTTACTTACTAAGCCTCCACACGGAATATGTCCACCTACGCGTTTACTTTCGTGGATGAATGAACGCCGACATTGTTAGCTGACATTTTCTCAATATTGGACACTATGGCTACCCCTTCCACAACGCTAAACCAACGGTACAAGAAGTGGTCGAGAATTCTTCTCCTCCTCTTCTTCATCGGAATCTTCACGGTTGCGGCGATCTTCTGGTCGTTATCGATGGGAGAACTACCTACGTTGACGCAACTTGAGAACCCTAAAAGCGAGCTCTCCTCAACGGTATATGCAGCTGACGGAAGCGAATTGGGCCGCTACTATATCCAAAACCGAGTAGCCGTTCAGTATGCAGACCTGAACCCGTACCTCGTTGACGCCTTGCTTGCGACAGAGGATGAACGCTACCATCAACACTCAGGTATTGATTGGTGGGGCTTGGCCCGTGCTGTAGGCCGTTTAGGTAAAGATGGTGGAGCTTCTACCATTACCCAGCAGCTTGCTAGGCAAATATTTACAGGAGCAGCAGCGAAGAGCGCACCAGCAAGGGTAAAGCAGAAAGCTAAAGAATGGATCATTGCGACTCGACTTGAGCGCAACTATACCAAGGAGGAAATCATGGCGATGTACTTCAACATCTTTGAATATACCTACGGGGCATTCGGTGTTGAAGCAGCAGCTGAGATTTACTTCGGAAAAAACCAATCAGACCTTACGAAAGACGAGGCTGCAGTGCTGGTGGGGATGTTCAAGAACCCATCATTTTACAACCCTAAACGTTTTCCCGAAAGATCGAAAAAGCGTCGCGAGGTTGTACTAAAGCAAATGGAGAAAGCGGGACGTATTACCCAAGTTGAGTACGACTCACTTCGCATGAAGCCACTCAAGGTGGTTATGAAAAGCCAGACGCACATCGACGGACCTGCACCGTATTTTAGAATGGAGCTTCGTAAGGAGATTCATCGCATCCTCAAAAATCCGGACATCGTCAACTCCGACGGAGAAAAGTATGATGTAAACCGTGATGGACTAAAGATTTTCACGACCATCGATCCTAAGATTCAAGCGCTCGCTGAGACTTCAGCATGGGAGCACATGAAGCAGTTGCAAAAGACGTACAACGGCGTTTGGAAAAACAGAGATGAGTGGACGCACAAGGAGAATATTGGAGAAGAAGATGAGACTCCGCCAGAGGAGCTAGAATCACGTGCTCGTAGGTTGAAGAAGTTCATCAGAGAAAGTGATCGCTACGCAAGTATTCGTGCCACCATTCTTGAGCCAACACTTGAGGAAATCGGCGAAGCATATGACGATTGGGAGATCACGGAGCGTGATATCGATCGCTTGATCATGGAGAAAAAAGACGGCGACGTTATCTCATATCTCAAGCGAACGCGATCCATCGGACAAACGCTGGAAGGCCGATACCGAAAGATCTTAAAGGACGACGCGAACTGGGACAAGCTGACGAAAGCGTACGGTCGCCTCGACAATGCTGTTGATGCAGCATTCACAAAGCCCGTCAAAATGAAGGTCTTTGCCTACAATACAGACGGTGAAGTTGATACGACGATGAGTCCACTTGACTCAATTAAGTACCACAAGTCAATCCTACAAATCGGATCGATGGCTGTCGACCCGAAGACTGGATATGTGAAAGCATGGGTTGGAGGGGTGAACCACAAGTGGTTTCCGTTTGACCACGTGCAGACGCGCCGTCAGGTAGGATCTACGTTCAAGCCATTTATCTACGCGACGGCGATTGCTCAACAAGGCATCTCACCGTGCTACCGAGTGGCTGATTTGCCGCAGACGATTCGTGTTGGAGAAAGTGGTTTTAACCTTCTCGACGACTGGGCTCCAGGAAATGCAAATGGTGAATTTACGGGTGAGTACCTCACTCTCATGGATGCGCTTAAGAAGTCTAAGAACACCGTGAGTGTCTACCTCATGAAGCAACTTGGTGACACTGACCCAGTACGTGGATTGGTCCACAACATGGGTATCGATTCGAGTGCACGCTATAGCAACGGGCGGTTTATCGTTCCTGAAAGTCCAAGTATTGCATTGGGCGCGACAGACCTCAGTGTTGAGGAAATGGCTGGTGCGTACACTACTTGGGCGAACAACGGAATCTACGTGAAGCCCGTCATTGTACGTCGTATTGAAGACAAGAACGGGAAGGTGCTTTTCCAAGCGATTCCTGAGGAGCGCAATGCACTTGATCCGATCAGTAACTACACGATGGTTCGTATGCTTCAGCATGCTGGCCAAAGCGGTTACTACTTCGGTGGCTTGAGTGTTGAGTATGGTGGTAAGACCGGAACAACCAACGACTATGTCGATGGCTGGTACATGGGCGTAACGCCTAACCTTATCGTAGGTACTTGGGTTGGTGGTGACGAGCGATACATCCGCTTCTTAACCTTAACCAATGGCCAAGGTGGTCGGATGGCGCGTCCTTACTTCGCGAGCTTGATCAAGAAGATCGAAGAGAATGCAGAAGAGATTGGCTGGGAGAAAGGTGCCAAGTTCAATGTTCCTCCAGGAGCTAGCCGTATCGAATTCGACTGTGATAATGTACCGTTTGAGTACACTCCTAATGGAGGTTTCAGTACAATTGACTCCACTGGAGCCCAGGTTGGATCAGAAGGGAATGGTGCGTTTGGGAGTGACCCGTTCGGCAATGATCCTTTTGGTAGTGACGGCTTCGATGATGAAGCGGATGATCCTTTCGCAGACGACCCGTTTGGCGATGAGGTGACTGCACCGATTGATACGACAGCGGTAAAAGTGGATACGTTGATTAATCAGTAGAAGAAAGCTTTACTAGCTCCTATTCGTCCTCAAACTTCAATAACAATGCGCCCTTCTCAACAGCCTCGCCAGCGTTCACCTCAATAGACTTGATGGTAGCGTCGGCAACGGCTTGGATTGGGTTTTCCATTTTCATGGCCTCGAGTACAAGTAGCGTGTCGCCTGCTGAAACGGCTTGGCCAGCTTCTACAACGATATTCACCACTTTGCCTGGCATTGGGGCGTGCAGCTCTGTAAGCGCAACCTCAGGGTTTGCTTCGAGCCCAAGTTGATCGATCAATTGATCAAGTGGATTATTGAGTGCTATGTGATGTAGTAGTCCGTCGAGACGAAGCTCTACAGTACGATCACGTAGATCAATGTCCACGACCTCTACCGTGATACTGCGTCCAGAAGCAGTGAGATAAGAATAAGTACCGTCTGGTGCCTGCTTGAGATTAAGCCCCTCGGAAACGGCTTCTACCGTATCGCGGCCATTGATGCTTGCTGTCCATGTAGAAGGCTTCATACGATAGTTTTTTTACCGGTGCGTTGAGCGAGTTTAACGAGAAACAAGGTCTCATAAACCGTAAAGCACAAATACGATACAAAGAAAGGGTACAAAAAGGTTCTGCTTGGCGGGTTACCTAATTTGAAGTAGGCGTAGACCAAAATGATACTCAACATCATTTTGACGAACGTAAGCACCATAACGTATTGAGCCAGTCTAGCCTTGTTTTCGGACTTCGCAGCCGGTATTGCGCTGTAGTATATCGCAACGGTCAGGCAGAAGAATAGGGCTACCCCACTCAACATAAACGGCCACTGATAGCTGAGATCAGTGAACAGCTTTGTCAATCCTAGATTACCGAGAAGTGCAATGATCGTAGTGATCAGTAGACGCGTATAAAAGACTGATTGGCCCATGGTCGCAAGCTAGAATGGAAATTGGATTTTTATCGGGTTTTACGGTACTTCAGATTTCGGATGTCGGATGCATAACAGGATCTCACCCCAAGAGCACGCAGCTATGAGGGCCTGCGCGTCTGTGATGAACGTATTGACTTTGCGCGCTTTGCTCCTTTGCGAGGCCGTAGGACGTCTTTGCGAGAAATGCAGCTAGCATACTAACATCTCAGCTTTTCAAACTTTGCTCAGATGCTAAGGCCGACCCTGAGGTTCCAAAATTACGACTCTACTCCTTCAATAGACCACGCAGAGGCACGTACAACGCCAGTGTGATACCGATGAGCGCAAGACCTGTGGTATAGTAAGGTTTGGGAGATTCGAAATAGGCATCTAGCCACTTACCACCGTACACGAACACAAGTAGGATGACAACCATCTGAATCGCCAAGCCAGAATACTTAGCATAGCTCTTAGCACCTGCGACACTTCGCTTACGAAGATTTTTGTCGGCTGGTTGGTCTTCCTGGTCAGGTGTGGTGGGGTTAGGCAACTGCTGCTGCTTTGTGCGACCCTTTTGCCTTGCCTGCGCCGCCAGTCATTTGGATGTTTCCTATAAGGACTGCTCCTGCGTCAATTTTGATCTTGCCGTAGGTTACATCGCCTTGAACGCGAGCTGAATCACGCACCTCTAGAAGTTCAGAAACGGTAAGGTTTCCTTCAAAACTTCCTTCGATCATAGCCGTGCGACACTTGACGGTCCCATTGATTACACCACTAGGGCCAATAATCACTTTTGCTTGGCAATCGAGATCTCCTTCAAGTGTCCCTTCGATACGGATATCGCTTGGAGCTTTGATTTTACCTTCGATGTGGGTCCCTTTCACGAGACTATTTAAACCTGCGCTTCCGCCTGTAGGGGTTGTAGCGGGCTTACCGTTTGAAGATTGCTTTCCTCCGAACATAATTGATGGATTGGGGGGTGATTGGCAATCGAATGCCTGTGCACTAAAGTACGATGGTTACCAGTGTTTTGGTACATAATCGTGCAACGAATGATCAAAAAAAACAGGCATCCTGCAGTTGCAGAATGCCTGTTGTGAGGTCTAACGAAGCGTTAGACCATTAGCCGAGGTCTATTAGAAGTTCGGGCAGTAAACACCGCGACGCTCATTTCCACAGAACTTGTACTGAAGTGCAAGCTCAAATCCACCTTGTCCACTTGAACCAGGCTTAAGAGGAGAAACGTTGATGTCGTAAGAGAAGCCTAAGCTGTACTCGTTGTAATCAAAGCGTGTTGAAAGGATGATTGCATCGTTCAATACGCCTTGCTCCACCTTGTTGCCGATACGAGACCAAACTCCAACTTGGAATGCTTGGCTATTGAAACGGCTGTTTCCGAGAGAGAACTTCACGCTTGCACCTGAGTTGATCTCAAGTGAAGGTCCTTGAATCATACCAATGACACCAGGAACAAGACTAATCTTGTTGGTCAATGGAACTTCACCACCTGCGTGAACAGTAAAGCGGCTGTAGAGCGACTCTGACTCTCCCGAAGAGAATGAAATGTTGGCGCGGTTGAGGTGATGGTATGCACCTCCGATGTAGAGGTTAGCATCGTCACCGAAGTTACTGAACCAGAGAAGGCCAGCAGCTGCGTCAATGAAAGTAAAGTTTGGTTGGTCGAATAATTCGCCTGAACCTAGAGTCTCGTCGAATGAAGACCCGTCCCACTGTGTACCCCAACGTAAGTTGTTGAAATCAACACGGCGCTGTGAAGCACCAGCTTCGAAACCGAAACTTAGGTAGTGTGAAGAGCTGCGACTTCCAGCCATACGCTTTGCGTAAGAGCCAGATGCTTTGAACGTGGTTGTACCGAAGTTGCCTGTTCCAGCGACATCGTTCCAAACAGTAGCTCCGAGACCGAAGTAGTCGTAGCGACCACTCGTGAAGCGCTGATCGTAACTAATGTTGGAAGTGCTGTAAACACCACCGCGGGTAATACTCGCCCATTGGTTACGATAATTAGCAGAAAGTCGCACGTTACAATTCATCACTCCTGTCAACGCTGGGTTGAGATTGAGCGGACTCATGTAAAATTGCGAAAAGTGGATATCCTGTGCAAACAGGCTGAAGCTCAGGCAAAAAGCGCTGAACAAAAGTGTAATCTTCTTCATCATCGGCAATCGTGTGTGAACGCTAAGGATATTCTGTCCAAAGCGCATGTACCGACCAAAAGTAAGCTTTTATCTGGCCACGGCACAACGTACTAGCGTAAAATCGGTAGACGACCGCGTGGAAAACTGGAAGTTTAACACATTACCGACTAACCAATCACATAGTACAATTGCAAATATGAAGCCGAAAGGAAGATGATTTAATCACCGAGAAGAAGCAGTCAAATACACACTAACACCCTATATGTCAATAACTTACAGGGAAATAAAGGGCAATTACAAGCCTGCTACTCGCGCTTCGTTACCCATGCGGCGAAGCTCTGTTTGATACGCCGCGCCCTCTTTGCGAGATTTGACACGGCCGTTAAGATCTACGAAAAGAAGGGTAGGATATGACTTCACACCGTACAGCGCAGCGAGATTTGGGCCGTTTCCATGCTCTGCATCAATCTTTACACTGATGAAATGCTGGTTCATGTAGTCGCCGAATTCCTTGTCTGTAAAGACATCCTCGTCCATAAGCTTGCATGGAAGGCACCAACTGGTATAGAAATCAATGAAGACCATCTTGTCTTCGGCCTTTGCACGTTCTAGGGCAACCGAGAGCTTATCGGTATGCATGAAGTCTACAAAGAAGTTTGCGTAAGGATCAACTGCAGCGGGCTCAGCTTTCTCTGCCGAAGCAGAACGAGACGCTCCGCAAGCGGTAATAAGGAGAAGGCCACTAACGGCCATTAGAATTGCAAATCGTGTCACAGAGGGGGTGCTGAGAAACTTAGAGAAAGTAGGACGTACGTCCTTGTGTTGTGTTTTCATAGCGCGACTATTCACGCACTACGCTGCAAAAATAACACCATCGCCCTACCCCTTGGTATGTGAATTTCGAAAACCCTCCATCTATAACACATATTTAAGATGCACTCTAATCTGACTTTAAGAGTCTTACCTTTAAAGTAAGACAATTGCAGCGTTCGAAAAATAACCAAATAAAAGAATCACCGCGCTTGCCAGAGGGCCCGTAATCTCTGATATTTATCCTTAACGTGCAGGTAATCAAGCTTTGCTATTTGCCAGCCTGCGGCGCCGTCACGCCAGCCGCCTTGAACGACATAGCCTTTAAATCCACGCCAGAAAGATGCTAGGTTTCGTTTTACCCAAGTCGCTTTTTTCCCTTGCTCATAAAGCGCCTCTGCTCCTAACTGTGCATAGCTATCATGCTTCAGCTGATAATGCGATAAGGATGGAAAACTGTAATGATTCAGCTCACCAGCCAACTGTATTTGCTGTGCGTCAACATCCTGCTCTAGGGTTTCATGCACAGGCCGAGTGCTCCAACGCGTGAAATCGCGGTGATATATCCTCCAAACGACATCTCTCGACCACGCGCCATTGTTAATCCATTGCCCACAAAACTGGGTGAGGCGCTTAAAACCGTACGTGTGTTTTGGCGAAAGCTCATCAAGGCTAAGTCGACCAATCGTGGTTCTTAGGTGCTCACTGAGTTCCTCATCGGCATCAAGACTAAGGATCCAAGGATTGGTAGCTTGCTCAGCGCCCCAGTTTTTAGTGGCACCGTAGCCTTTCCATTCCGTTTCAAGCACTCGGGCTCCAAGTGCTTTTGCTAAGGCTTGCGTTCCGTCCGTACTTCCGCTATCAACAACAATCACCTCGCTGACTACACCGAGCACACTCTCGATGACTCGCTCGATGTTGGCTGACTCGTTGCGAGCTATTATGACGGCTGAGACCATATCACAAATATGCGACAGCCCAGCGCGGCAGCAGCTTTAAGAAATCCACCTCTTTAGCGCACTAGCACTTCCAGCCTTTTGCAATGAAAAAAGGATTGAGCAAGGACTCCTTGTTATACATGAGTAGCTCACCCGTTTCTGCGTGCACAAGTTGACCTCCTACCTCATGAATGAGCAAGTCCCCTGCAGCAGTGTCCCATTCCATTGTAGGACCAAACCGTGGATAGGCATCTAATTGACCTTCCGCTATTGCGCAAAACTTCAAGGCAGAGCCCATAGGCACATGCGCTGGCTTTTCGAATGTAGCTAGGTAGTCTTGCGTTGCTGCACTTAGGTGACTTCTGCTTACGCCAAAACGCAGCCTAGGTGCATGGTCGGCGCGTACTTCAGGTTTTGGCGAAAGCTGACTAACCTTTCCCTTGGCGTCGATGACCTGGACACCACCATTGACTGTGGCGACATAGCTTAGACCAGTTACAGGTGCATGTATGATTGCCAAGATTGGTCTTCCGGCTTCGATGAGGGCGATGCAAACACAAAACTCATCGTTGCGCTTGAGGAACTCTTTGGTCCCATCAAGAGGGTCTACCAACCAAAGTCGACGGGCAGACTTTCGCGCAGCATACGATACTTGACGATTCTCTTCAGAAACGATGATATACTGATCGTCTAGTTTTTCGAGCCCAGCACGAATAATGCTGTCCGAAGCAAGATCTGCAGCGGTCAGGGGGCTATTATCAGCCTTCGCTTGTACCTCAAAGTCATCTCTATGATAGACTTCAAGGATAGCCTTCCCTGCTTGGATAGCTATCGGCAATACCTTTTCTAGAAGAGCTGGAAGGGATGTCATGTTTTCCGTCACTGTTGTAAAGAAAACAGATCAGACGGATTAACCATGACTAAGCCTCCCCTAAAACACTACTAGTGCATAAGCTACGGCAAGCTGCAGAGCTGCGACGAAAAGTAGTTGGCGACGGTGGTTAACAGAGTTGAGTAGCGTTTTCATAGTTTCCTTTTTAGGATGATCTATGAATTGCAAGGACCACGCCTACAAGACCTTCTTTTCGTTCACTTTTGATGTTGAGCATAAACACCGAAGGGTTTGGTAGCATTTGCCCGTCTAATGGTTAGATTACTTGCAAAACACTAAATAGAAGAACACCAACCAGCGTTTTGGGGAAGATTTCAAGGGGACATTACCTTGAAAGAGCGGTTTTTACATCATTTGAATTTAAAGACTACACTTGTACTTCGAAAGAGACTAGACACTATGGCTAAAGTTATTGTTACCGGCGGAGCAGGTTATATCGGTTCCCACACAGTTGTAAACCTTATTGAAGCAGGCCACGAAGTGGTGTGCATCGATAACTTCTTCAACAGCCACCAAGTAATGTGGAGCCACCTTGAGGAGCTCGTAGGGCGCAAGGTGCCACAGTATAATGTTGACTTAACAGACGCAGCAGCTGTCGATCAAGTTTTCGCTGAACACAGTGATGCTGACGCTGTCATTCACTTTGCAGCACGCATTTATGTGGGCGAAAGTGTAGAAAAGCCGATCACCTACTTTCGTCAAAACCTCAACTCCATGCTCAATGTATTGGAGTCTATGGGGAAGTACGGGCAGCGCACGTTCATTTTCTCCAGCTCCTGCAGCGTGTATGGAAATGCTAAGCAGCTCCCGGTTACGGAAGCAACACCTTTTGGTGTAGCAGAAAGTCCATATGCACGCACCAAACAGATGGGCGAGCAAATTATAACAGACTTCGTACGCGCCAATCCAAGTGTACAAGGCGTAATTCTGCGCTACTTCAACCCGGCGGGTGCTCACCCAAGCGGTCAAATTGGTGAAGCGCCACAAGTGGAGCAAACTCACCTTGTGCCGATTATCATGGAAGTTGGAACTGGTCACCGCAAGGAACTCACCGTTTTCGGTGGAGACTACCCTACTCGCGATGGAAGCTGCCTACGTGACTTCATTCATGTCAGTGACCTTGGTAGCGCGCACACGCGTGCTGTTGAGTTTGGACTAGAACGAGCTCTCGCCAAAACCCAAGACGGGAACCCATCAATCTTCAATCTTGGATCGGGAAATGGCGTAACGGTGCTTGAAGCAGTCAAGGCATTTGAAACCGTGACAGGCAATCCGCTTCCACACAAAATTGTAGATGCACGTGACGGAGACGTCGCCGCGATCTACGCTACGACCACTAAAGCTGCAGAGGAATTAGGCTGGACGCCTCAATACAGTTTAGAAGAAATCGTTCGTACGGCATGGGTTTGGGAACAAGCCCGTCCATCGAAATTGAAGGCATAACAGATGTTTGAGACGTTATTCAGCACAAATGAGATTAATCAGGACACGACGCTCGCCGTCGTAGTCTCCATTCTCTCGTCAATCTTCTTGTCGTTCATGTTGGTACTCACGTATCGGCTAACGAGTAGGCAAGTTGTGGAGCGAAAAGAGTTCATCCAAGGTGTTGCACTGATCTCAATCGTTGCGACGATGATCATGCAAGCCATCGGCGATTCTTTAGCAAGAGGCCTCGGAATGCTTGGCGCTCTGTCTATAATTCGATTCCGTACGAGTCTGAATAGCCCTCGAAACATGGCCTTCATGTTTGCCTCGCTTGCAGCAGGTATTGCCTGTGGTGTCTTTGGATTTACCATTGCATTCATTGGAACCTTAGCCTTCTGTATCGTAGCGTTTGCCCTTGCTTGGCAAGGCGACCACGCTGCCAATCAGCTTGTCGGCGATTTGAGAATTAACCTCGAACCAAACAGCGACATGCGTGTGCAGGTAGAAGGATTGATGAAGAAGTACACCACTCGCCACAAGCTGTACGAGTTCCGATTCACCAAGCCTAAACCGCTAGCTCCGGGAATGGAAGGAACACGCAAGCAACTTCAGGCAACACAAGAATTGAACTATCAATTCATGCTTAAAAAAGGTGTGGATGCGCTAGACCTACTTCGAGATGTCGAGCTACTGCCAGACATTATTGATCAGCGCTTGCGTTTTGAACAAGGAAAAGAATCACTCTAGCCATGCGAACGTTTGCAGCATATTTTGTTCTCGCTTTTGCGGTGTTTGGAGCATTGGCCTGGGTATCTACAATGATGGATACTCGAAAGGTTGAGGAGTTCTACGGCTTTGCAGAGACAGACGAATCAGAAATCAACTTCAACTATCCGGTCGAGATCCAAAAGATCTTGGTGCAGGCTGGTGATGAAGTGAAAAGCGGTCAATCGCTCCTAATCGTAAAGCGCGCTAGGAGTAAGGACCAACTAGCTGATCAGGGATTCCGTATTGACGAACTTCGTGCAGAGTCTACCCTCACGAAAGGGAAACTCTCTGCCGATATCGACCAACTTGGAGTTGAATACGAACGAGATTTAGCTACCCTCAGGGCCAAGCGCAGTGAAATTGCATCTGAAGCGAAGTATCGTGAACAGTTGCTTAACGCTGTACTAGAAAATCCGACTGGAAACCAATCTTACTCCCCGGTTCAAGAGCAACTCGACGATATTGATCGTCAACTGACTGAATTAGAGAGAAGCTTTGAGCAGCAACGAGATGCCTTAGCACGAGAACAGCGACTCTCTGGAAAACCGTTCGATGTCGAGATGAGTAGGCTACGTGCCGAGCAAGAATTTGACGCCGCACAAGAGGAAGTGATCTACGAAATCAAAGCTCCAAGCGACGGTGTGATCGGAAGTATCAACGCTAAGATCTCCGAGCACAAGTCGAGCTTTTCGCCACTCATCAACTTCTATGAGCCCAATCCATCACAGGTAAAAGGCTATATCCATGAGGATCGAATTCTAGAGGCAAAAGTCGGAGACAAGGTGAAAATTACTTCACTTACAAGCCCTGAGACCAATCAAGAAGGAGTGATCACAGGCTTAGGATCTCGGATAGTAGAAATACCTTCTCGTCTTCGCCGCATGGTAGACTTCAAAACCTACGGCCGCGAGATTCTAATCAGTATTCCTTCGGAAAACCCTTTCCTTCAAAAGGAGAAAGTCGTCCTCACATTTCTAGACAA
The DNA here is from genome assembly GCA_045110575.1 of Saprospiraceae bacterium. Lineage (GTDB taxonomy): Bacteria > Bacteroidota > Bacteroidia > Chitinophagales > Saprospiraceae > CALDTK01. The sequence continues at coordinate 6,658 of JBGCGF010000012.1, read as the reverse complement.
GTAATCATGGGTAAATGTCCATCAAGACATACGCTCAGGATTTTACCTGTAGCGATGGGTTGGTTGCTTTGCAGCCTTCCGCTTGCTGTGTTCAGCCAATCAGTTAATGCTGATGCTGATGCGCTCGTTACTTGGATGGACGAGTATGTCAACCTTCCTGCTGCTCCTGGTATCGACGAGCTGCCTAAGTACTCTCCCGGTTGGTTCAGCGAGCTCGAGATTCGAACAGAAACGGATGAGTTCATGCTCACTCAACAACGTTTTGCGCTTCGAGGTGATCCTAAAATGCCACACGTTCGCAGAGCCGAGCGCAGAATTCAAAATGCGCAACGTGCAGGATTAAGCAGCCTTGGCGACGACCTGCTTACAGAAGGGAGAGCTGATGCACTTGCACTGCTGTTCGAACTTGCAACAGATATTAGAGAAGCCCAACTAATCGATACACTCTTTGATGTCCAATCTCGCTTAGTAGAAGTTACTAGACGCCGCGTTATCGAACCTGGTTACGACGTTGAAAAAATACTTGATGCCGAGGACGATCTAGCTGCACTTACGCTACGTAAAAAAGAGCTTCGCACACTCGCCAAAACAGTAAAATCTCCAGTTCTTCCTAGGTCACTTGTACAACTGGAGGACATCCGCTTTCGGTTGGTCGCAATCGCGAGCGAAGGTCCTGCTAAAACGCCAGGTCAGGCAGCTACCTTAGAACAGATTGATGCAGAAATGGCGCTAGAACGTGCTGAAAACACATCATTTCTAAAGTTTCTCCAAGTTCAATACAGCGGTTCATCAGACCCAGATGACTTGACGCGTGAACTCGTGAGTGTTGGCGGAAGTATTGCTTTCCCACGCAGAGAGAGAAACATTCGCCAACTGGACAAGCTGAAAGTTGAGCGACTGGAAGAAATCTACGATTACGAGCTAAAGCTTCGTGAACGCGAACGTGAGTTCAACGAAGCCGTTGTTCAGCTGCAGCGCATGTTTACAGAACATGACGACCTCAAGGTCCAGCAGATAAGCCGCCGCGAGCGTCGTAACCGACTTGGTCAAACGTATCTCCAATCTTCACAGGCGCGTCCTGAGTCCTTGTTACGACTAAGTCGACGCAACCTCAGTGATCGCTTGAGTTTACTTCAATTGGAAGAAGATATCAGAGAAGGCTATGCCGCTCTACTAGGCGACTTCCTAACCTTAGATGCACAAGGTGTGCAGCGCTGGGTATTGAAATAATTAAGGCCTCCCAACTAGGAGATCCGAAAGACTATGGGGCCGCTTTCCAATAGCGATTTCCCCTTCGGTAAAGAGCAAACTCAGCACTCAGAGAAACCAGCTTTTTGCCGCCTGTTGGAACAACTACGGACTCAACGGGGATCTTTGGACCACGGTATGCCCACCAACGTTGCCCTTCGAAAAACACGAGTCGATCTTTCGTCACGTGCAAAGAGCTTCCACCGCCGATGAGTTCCGTACGGTATGCGCCAAACGGCCCAAACAATAAGAGCCTGTTGGATTCTGTGCGCATAGCTACTTGCTGCGCATTTGCGACCAATTGCTCCACCCGAATTGCTTGATTGAAGACTTGATTCAGCTCGGTGCTTTGATAGACAACCTTGCCGTTCAAGTCAACTTGAAGAAGCTTTTGCAGGTCTGAAGCGTAAAGCCACAGCCCTTCGTTGGGTGCGTATGCAACGGCATCAATGGCCGAAAACCCGAGGTCGAGCAAATTGATACTCCTCCACTCACTGAGGTTACGATTGAGCCAGATGACGGTTTGCGCATCTTGATAAAAAAGCAACGGACGGATTGGATTGGTGAAGTCAACACTTGTCAATCGACCTAACCTTGGATTTTGGTAAGCATAGCTCGTCGTATCGGATTGTCCGAGTTGATTTACCGACCGAACTTTCTCTATCCGGTTGTCGGCTGACCAATGGTACAATTGTCCAATTGCATCGAGCAGTATTGTGTCTCTCTCATCGATAATGAGTGTATCACCTTCAATGGAAAGCTGCGTACGGGGTGTTTTGGCGAAAGCGGAACTAGTCTGCTTTGGCGCCGCACACGCAACAAGCGCTACAAATGCCAATAGGAGATATGCGAGACGAAGACTCATGGAAACACAACGCGTTCCGTCTCAAAAAAGTGGAGAGCAAGCTTCGATCCATCCCATTTTGCGTAACTCTGGTATTTGAGCCAATCGCCCGTGTTGACGTAGCGACTGCTGCCGTTGGCCAAGGTGAAATCTATCGGTAGGTGTCGGTGACCAAAAAGGAAGTAATCCAGGTCAGGTTTTAGCGAAAGCTTACGCTCACAATATTGGATGAGCCACTCTTGATCTGGGCCAAAAAATGCATCCTCGCTTGTCCCTGTTTTTGAACGGCTAAAGCTTGATACTTTCGATGCGAGACCGATTGCAAAATTAGGATGTAGTCGTGCATAAGCCCATTGTGCGAGTGGGTTGCGGAACACCTTTTTCATCCGCTTGTAGCCTTTGTCTCCAGGGCCTAGTCCGTCACCGTGGCCAATCAGGAATCGACTTCCGTCAAAACTCCTGACCTCCGGCTTGTGGTGCAATGGGATACCAAGTTCCTTGGGAAAGTAATCCTGCATCCAGAGGTCGTGATTGCCTGTAAAGTACTGAATATCAACCCCCTTATCGCGCAATGCCGCTAGAGCCCCGAGAATGCGTACAAAGCCGCGTGGGACGACCGTCTTGTATTCAAACCAAAACTCGAACACGTCGCCAAGGAGGTATAAGGCGTCGGCATCGGGTGCAACCACTTCTTCGAGCCATCGCACGAAGTTGCGTTCACGCTGCTCTGAAGAGACGCGTGCGTCGACACCGAGGTGTAAGTCGCTGGCAAAGTAAATCGTAGACACAGCGCAAAGTAAAGCGGTGATTTGCTATCCATGCACTGGAGTGCACTAGCTCAGAAAATTCGCGAATTGAAAAGGTAACCCGATAGAGAGGCTACACTTTCTCCATCAGTGCACCGCACTTATCACATCCTCTCAACTCTTCATTTTCCATGAAGGCGTTCATGATTGGAGGGAGTTCCTTGACGATATCGCTCATTGCGAAAGTCGCTTCGTGGAGTTTGTGATGGCAGTTTTCGCAAAACCACATCAACTTATCTATTTCACCAGGACGACGGTTACGCTCAATGACAAGACCGATCGTGTTGGCTGGGCGCTGCGGTGAGTGTGGCACACGTGCAGGCAACAGGAACATCTCACCTTCGCGTACAACGATGTCGCGTGGCTTACCGTCTTCCATAATGCGAACAGTGATGTCGCCTTCTATCTGATAGAAAAGCTCCTCCCCGTCTTCGTAGTGAAAGTCTTTGCGACCATTAGGGCCACCAACGATCATGACAATGAAATCATCGTTATCAATGTAGATCTGCTTATTAGCTACAGGTGGCTTGAGTAGGTGACGGTGCTCGTCGATCCAAGCGTTGAGGTTGAACGGTAATCTCATGCGGTTAAGGTAGCTTGAGCAACGGCATAAAAAAAGCGTGTCTAAGGGATTAACCTTAGACACGCTTTTTAATTGGACAGGAATTGAGTTCCTACTAAAATCCTAGAAACGTACTGTCTCTGTCTTGATTGTACCACCGAAGTTAGAACGCACGAAGTAAATTCCAGCAGCGAGTCCACTCACGGTGAAGTTGCGCTGCATTGGCTGATCAACACCTCCGAAGAAGAGTGGCTGAACAACTTGACCGCTTACGTTTACGAGATCTACTTTAAGGTCACCAGATTGCTTTGGTGCGATGCTGTAAGAGATTCCTTCAGCATTTGTAAAGACTGTTAGCTCAGCTAAGTCTTCGAACGCTTGCTCGGTAGAAGAGACGAGAGACTCTCTCACAGAGTAAGCACTTTCTTGGCTGTACTCACCATTTTCTTTCTTCCAAATCACCATTGCTAGGCGTACGTTCTCAGCATTAAAGCCTTGTGGTACGGTGTAGCTGTAGGTGTAGTCAAACTCAGTACCTGCGCCGATAGCTCCATTTTGGATCAGGTCGCCGTATCCGTTAGGTGTAACAGCGTCACGAAGTACAGTCTTGTGGACAGCATCGTCTCCAATCGGATTCTGGTACTCAACAACGTCCTTCTCAAGGATGTAAACACCGAGGTAGTACTCGCCGTTGATGTCTGAGAAAGCTTTCACTTTTCCTTTGATGTCAACTACGTTATCTGTGAGTGTAGCCGTGTAGCCAACTCCGATTTCTGCGTCAATGCGACTGTAAGCTCTGACAAGATCCTTTAATCGAGCGAGTGTAGCTGCAGGAGAGATACCACCGCCAGAACTTTGCGTCTGGTTGGTTGATCCGATGTAGAAGTTCGGTACACCAGTGTTCACTTCGTAGAACGACGTGAGGTCATTCGCAATAGGAACGTTGAGTCGTGAGCTTTGAGAATCATGAACCTGTGCGGCAGCAAACGGAGGTAGAGATGAGTCGTTCATGAGATCTGCCCATAAAGACCATCCCCAAGTACCACAAGGTCCACACCAAGTAGCTGTTCGCTTTACAACAAAAGCTTGTCGCTTGTCGCTAACGTATTGGCCGAAACCAACGGATGAAATGAAAAGACAAACAAGTAGTGGGGCAAAAATCTTCATGTAGAGTGGATGTAGACGTAAATTTTGAATTTGCTGGTTAGCCAACGTGCCTCAAGATAGGAAGAAGCTAGCGTTTTGGCTACTAGTCTCTTAGAGTTAGTTAAGTCTTGCGCGTAGGAGTAGCTGATTTGCAGTAATGAAGACATCTTTTCCGTCAGGTCCCCCGAGGGTAACATTGGCTGTAGGTCTGCCGGTACGTATGGTACCGAGGTGTTTTCCGCTTTCGCTAAAACACAACACGCCGCCAGGGCCAGTTGCAAGCATTACTCCGCTCGGATGCATGACCATACCGTCGCAGTTGCCCATGTTTTGATCGCTACGAAGCGGCGTTACGTCTGCAAAGAGCTTGCAGCGATCTTCCTCTACCATCGGCGCTGGGCTTGCGTCGCACTTCATGAAGAGTGATCGCTCTGGCTCAGAACTAGAGATAATGAAGTGCTTTTGGTCATTGGTCATGACGACACCATTGGGACGAAGTAGGCCACTATAGAGAAGCTCTGCTTCTTCTGTACCTGACTTGACTCGATAGACTCCGGTAACATCAAGTTCGCGCGCTTCTTCGCCAAAGGTTTGGTCTACACCATAAGTTGGATCGGTGAAGTACAGGTCTCCATTGCCAGCCAATGCTAGGTCGTTGGGCGAGTTAAATTTCTTGCCTTGGTAATTGTCGACGATGGTAGTGTAGCTGGTTTTGGCGAAAGCTGCTGTGCCGCCCCATGCACCTTCCCAAGTGGCGACTTGACGTTCACCGTGTTGCGCCAACCATAGCTTTCCATCTGCGTCAAGGAGTAATCCGTTTGCTCCAGCCTCCCCTTTGATACCAGGATCGGCTACGTATCCTGATGGATACAAGAAAGTATCGACGCCTATGATGGTTCCTTTCTCGGTAACCTTAGCCACTGGACTAGGGAGCGCTTGTTTTTCATCGTTTGTGGCTAGTGAGGATGCTCCCCAACGATACATGATGTTGTTCGGTACATCAGAAAAGAGCACTGAATTCAAAGCAGGTACCCACACCGGTCCTTCCGACCATTGAAAGCCACTCGCAAGAATGTCGATGGAAGCCTTGGTATCCACTAGCGCTGTAAAAGCTGGATCGAGAGATTCATATCCAAAGCCATTGGTGGCATCAGTTATAATGTTCTCAGTCGTTACGGCTGGCGCGAGTGCTTCGACGGCGTCAGAGGTTGGCTTGGATCCACAGGCAGCAAGACTGACAAGTAGAGGTAAGAGTAGAAATAGGCGCATGCCGCAAGGTGCGGAAGAAATTGGATTTGAGGAAGGGGATGTCGGATGTCGGATGTCGGATGTCGGATGTCGGATGTCGGATGTCGGATGTCGGATGTCGGATGTCGGATGTCGGAAAAAAGAGGATTGAATCGCTGAGATATCAAAACGCAGGTGTTTTTTATCGCAAGAAAGTCTACTCGGTAGACTGCCCAAGGGAACAGGGAGCACAAATCTGGACGTAGCCAACGGATGACATGTCAAGGATACTCGCGCATGTGCTGGTGAATTATGGGGCTGGTTTTGCTGGAATTCCAAAGCAAAATAAAACGCATTCATTTTATAGGAAAAAGAAATCTCGTTTCGCTTCATTCTCTATTTTCACCGTTGAATATCAACCGAATCCTGAAGAACAATTTCACAGTTAGAACATACTTAGATGTCGACTTGAAGAATGAAGCCCTTCAAGATATTCTGTATGCATTTGAGGCAGAGAAGGCGTGGAGTATCCAAGGCACATACCTGAGAAAAATAGTTACACCTAATACCGCGTGGTTCAGGCATGATTCTGCAGGAAATTCGCCAGAAATAAATTGCAGAGTTAGGTATGATAATTATCACAAGAGGATTGAATTAATGACCACTCAAAAAAATAACTTCTACTTAGGGTCTACTGATTTATAATAAAAGCACTAACAATCAGCGTGTTAAGCTTTATTCGACTAAGGTATTATGTATGGATTTCGTATTTTATTGGCCTAAACCCTTGCAGCCGTGCTTCGCTATTCACCAGCTTCCCAACTC
>JBGCGF010000011.1:0-68772 GCA_045110575.1 Saprospiraceae bacterium | reverse complement strand
TCTCTATCTATTACGCCAAGTAATTGGCAAAGAAGACTTACTTTCATGGTGAGCGCGAGGTGTGAGGTGATAACACCCTAAACTTAGGGAACTTCTACTCGCGCTCATCTTTCAAATACGCTCAGTCAAATCATTGTTTTGGACAGGTGTGCTCTCTAATATCAGGAGTCAAAAAAAATCATTACATAGATAAGGAAACTTTAAATTTCATTGACTTCCCAGACTCACGTATAGACAGAGGTATGTTTAGAGGTCAAGATGTTTTACTTTTCAACTATGCCGATACATCAAGATCTACAACCCCTTACTATAGTGCAATCACTTATGATAGTTTAGGAGTGATTCCTTTCAGCATAGTCAAAAACGGCATTAGCTATGGCTACCCTACTGCATTGATACATGAAGCTGGCGAAACTTTCGGAGAAGCTTCATTCGCATATTTCGCCTACATCCCAGGCACTCCAGAACGCAGAGCACTCCTCTTTGTTGATGATCAACTCCAGCCACTAGGTGAGTACTTCACAACAGGTATTTTCCAAAATTCTTATCAATACTCCGTAGATAGCAATGCATATTTCACAACAAATACAGGAAACACCACTGCATCCTATAACCGTAAATATTCTATTGTCAAGCTTGATTTCCAATCATCATCTACTTTAACTCCACCCGAAAATCATATCAACGTTTACCCAAATCCTAGTAACGGCTGGATAACCATCGAAGATCAATCTGATACTCCCATTTCTTCTGTAAGCTTAGTGTCGAACTTGGGACAAGTAGTCAAAACTTGGGAGCGACCAAGTACAGGGGAAAAGTTAACTTTTGATGTGCCGAAAGGCATATACAATTTGGCTATTCGAATGGATAATAATCAGCTTAGCTCTAAGCGTATTGTTATACAGTAGGAATGCAACTCATCTTCATCTACAGGAAGCCGGATAGTTAAAGCGGCCCGCGCAGAGCACGGAAGCCACCACTTTAACTATCCTACTTCTTCAAGTCCAAAAATACCCCAACCGAATAGCTAGGAGCCGCTGCGATAATCTCGCCGCGTACAGCTCCTGCAACCCCTGCACTAATTCCAAGCTTAGGAGTGAGGTAGTAATTCAACTCTGCCCCAATACTTACAAACTCGGTATTATTTGCAAAGATACTCGTGCTATTAATTGAACTTGAGGTTTCTCCGTTCTTGAAGCTTTCAACGACATCTAGTCGTCCAATAATCCAGAGTTTTTTATTCAACAATTGAACTCCTGTTTCAGCACCAAGTCGAAGTTCTTCACTGAAGCCTCTACTACGGTTATTCACTCCAGCGTAGACGGTGGCATACGCATCGGTTTTGCTGAAAAGCTTAAAGCCGTGACCTGCATCAAAACGAAGTAGTTGATTAAACTCTCCATCACCCGTCTGCAGGTTGCCAGCTACACCTCCACTTGCATTGCCGGTTGGTACACCGAAGAGAACCGTCACCGAGACTGGCCATGCGCTACCGCTTGGAGTGAGACCATACTTTAAAGCAAGATCTACATCACCGAAAGAATTCAAGGCTTCACCGGGAACGATTATCTCAGAAGTAGTTGCAGACTGCAATTCATTCATCGTATTACGGCCAAACAGGTTGACGTTCGCGATTCCGGTCAGGCGATCTGTGAAACCATATTCGGCGTACAAAAAGGTGTTGTAAATACCTGTTGTCACGTTTGGATCGGTAAGCCCTGCATCAGTATAGTGACGATCAAAGCTCACCCACCACTCAGAAAGCTTCACGTATGAATCGCCTTTCTTTTGAGGCCATGGTCCACCAGCTTGCGCTAAAACAGGAAGGAGAAGAACGGCGAGAAAAAGTAACTTTTTCATAATTATTGAGCTTTGAATTCACCATCTCCAACCTTGACGTTGAATGGCTTGCAGAAGTAAAGAAGGTGACTGTATTGGTCGATGGTTGCGCCATCTACTTCATAGAAGTGAGCACCATTAAAAACCTGCACAGGGCCGATTTCAAGTGCACCTGAAGTAGTGCTGGGGTTATTGGTCAGGTAAATGAATAGGCCTGGCAACGCCGTTGAAGCTTGATAGTCTTCCATGACATCAATCCGAATCCCTCCACTTATTTCGCTGACCTCAAAGCCACCCGTTAAGCGATAACTACTTGTGGTGCTAATGTCTCCGCTTCTGGTCTCGTTCACGACGATCACGGTCTCTGCACCGACAGCAACTTCGATTTCATCCTCTACGGTAACACCGTCGACTTCGACACTAGAAGTGATGATTGTTGATCCTGCAGCCCGCGCCAGAGCCAGCCCTTCTGTATCAATTTCGATGACCGTTGGATCTGTAGACGACCACGTCGTTTCAAATTCCTCAACCTGTCCTACGTTATTCAAGTAGGTAGCTGTGAATTGAAAGCTTTCGCCAAAACCAATGGTATCCGGAGCTGCGTTGATGCGCAGTTCGGGTTCGACAAAATCCTCTACCAAGTCAGTGCCAATGCAGGCTACCAGCTGGGTAAAGGCGAAGGAAAGAAACAGAAATCGAAACATAAGAAGTCTAGTTGACAGCGCGTGTTCTGCGCTTGGTTCAACATAGATATGCTCAATTCTAACCAGAGGTTGCCTGGCGGGGAAGTATTGGTAAGTGGCAGGGAAGGAACGGGCAGGAATAGGGGGCAGGCCTGCGGATTGACAATCCGCAGGACTACCCCAACACCCCTACTTCCCGTACATACGGCTGGTCATAAAAGCGCTTGCCCGTTGCCTTGTACAACGCATTGGCTACCGCACCCATGATTGGAGGGAATGGTGGTTCGCCAAGTCCAGTAGGGTCGATACCGTTGTCAATGAAATGAACCTCGATAGACTTCGGTGCTTCACGATGGCGGATGAGTCGGTACTTGTCGAAGTTAGTTTGCTCAGGTACGCCGTCTTTGAAGGTAAGTCCACTGTAGAGTGCGTGACCGATACCATCGACCGTACCTCCTTCAACCATGTTGGTGGCCGCATCGGGATTGACGACGATACCACAGTCCACGACCGCAAATACTTTTTCGACCACAGGTTTCACGTCTTGCACCGTCATGTCTAGCACATTGGCGACGTACGAATTGTGGCAGTAGTACGCCGACACGCCACGTGCAATACCATCGGCTGGTGTACCTGCTTTTTCTTTGATGACACGGAGTACCTCCGCATAGCGCGGTGCCTCGTAGTCGTTCTTTTCGCCGACTGGATTCTTCTCTGCACGTTCGAGCAACTCAACGCGGAAGTCGATTGGATCTTTGCCTGCAGCTTCAGCTACTTCGTCAAGGAAAGACTGCTCTGCACCTGCGATAAAGTTGGAGCGTGGAGCACGGAACGCACCGGTCGTTATGTTCGAGTCAAGTGCCCATTCTTCTGCGAGGTAGTTATCGATTGCGCCTGCTGGAAAACGGTTGGCCGCCAACGGACTTTCGGGAATCCCTCCAGCTCTTACATGAAAAGCCACAACGTTATTATCCGCATCAAGACCTGCTTTGTAATACGCGTGGTATGCTGGACGGTAGGTACCAAAGGTCATGTCGTCTTCACGAGAATAAATAAGCTTAACGGGCGCGCCCATCTTCTGAGAGATGACCGCTGCTTCTACTACGAAGTGACCGTACAGTCGACGGCCGAAGCCACCACCCATGCGCGTCATTTGGAGGTCTACCTGTTCTAATGTCATTCCGAGTCGAGCAGCTATACTCTTCTCCATAAACTCAGGTGTCTGGACAGGACCGACGAGTTCCGCTTTGTCCGCTGTTACGTTGGCGAAGAAGTTCATCGGCTCCATGCAATTGTGCGCAAGAAATGGAGCAGTATAGGTGCGTTCTATAGTTTTTACTGCTTTCGCAAAACCTGCGTCAACATCACCGTCCTTTCGAGCGACTCGAGCTATTGCCGCCCCTTCTTCGTTCATGCGACGAATATGGTCAGCTGTATTTTCAAGGTCTACTGCGGACTCCCATTCAAGCTTGAGTGCCTTCTTGGCCTGCATGACTTGCCACGTCGATGCTCCGACAACCACAACCAGTTCTGGATATGCATCGGTATCACACCACTGCTTGTCCATGCCCTCTGGATAAGTATCAATGACGAACACATCTTTCACCCCAGGCATCGCCTTAGCATCTTCTAGGTTGGATGACTTCAGGCGCATCCCGAACGCTGGCGCGTGTACGATCGAGGCAGTGAGCATCCCGTCGACTTGATAGTCGATACCGAAGAGTGGTTTTCCGGTTACGATCTTCTTAGCATCTACGTTTTTACGCGATGTTCCGATGATTCCGAAGTCCTTTGCTTTTTTGAGTTCTATTTCTTCTGGCACTTCAAGCAGTGCTGCGGCAGCGGCCATTTCACCGTAGCCTGCGGTTTTGCCGGAAGGCGTATGAGAAAGAACACCCAAGCTTGTCGTCACTTCCTCAAAAGGGACTTCCCAGGCATTGGCTGCAGCTTGCTTTAACAGATGACGCGCCGTTCCTCCTGCCATACGAAGACTATCCCAGCCTTGTCGAATCGACTGACTTCCACCTGCCAATTGTCGCTTGAAAATCGCCGTATTGAGAGGCGCTTGTTCTACGATAACCTGCTTCCAATCGATGTCCAGTTCCTCGGCAACGATCATCGGCATAGAGGTCTTGACGTTCTGTCCGATCTCTGGATTCGGAGACTGGATCGTTACTCGCCCATTGTCGCCAATCTTCAAAAAACCATTCATGTCAAACCACTCCTTGGGCATTGCCAACACCTGCTCTGGCGTCGGTTTGCAAGAAGCCAACCAGCTAAAACCAAGCAGCATCCCGCCACCTGTAAGTGCCGAAGCCTTGAGAAAAGAACGGCGATTGACGGAGGTTTTCACTTTAGACATACTAGAGATTTGAGACGTGGGATATGAGATGTGGGACGCTAAGCAGGATGTGGTTCGACCGTTTCACGGTCGACCGTAAAACGGTCGGACCACAACTCAAGAATTAGCCGCAGCAGTCTTGATCGCTTTCTTGATGCGGGTATAAGTGCCGCAACGACAGATGTTGCCGCTCATGGCGCCATCAATATCCGCATCGGTAGGATTAGGCGTCATGCTGAGAAGTGACGAAGCACTCATGATTTGTCCTGCCTGACAATAGCCGCACTGTGGCACATCGTGCTCCAGCCAGGCCTGCTGTACGGGGTGGTCTCCGTTTTCAGAAAGCCCTTCGATCGTCGTAATCTTTTGCTCACCGATACTAGCAACGGGTAAGCTGCAAGAACGCATCGCAATTCCATCAATGTGCACGGTACACGCCCCGCACTGAGCGATGCCGCAGCCGAACTTCGTACCGACAAGGTTGAGGTGATCGCGCAGCACCCAAAGAACAGGTGTAGTTGGATCAACGTCTACCTGCATTGATTTACCGTTGACGGAAAGATCGAAGGTTGGCATAAGGTGGAATTTTGAGAAAGGTAAGGAATGGATTGTTGCTTCAATCTCCGAGGCGAAGTTCATTGCGCTGGACATTGGTAATAAGATCGTTAAGCATCCTAAAACTGCTACTGTGATCACGATTGACTATAAACTTACACCGAAAACAATCAGGTCCTGTACCACTTCCGTGGAAAATTACGTTATTGCGTTCGTGTCGCTCGAGAAACCCCAATCTGATTTTTTGCCTAACGCTCCTCTTCAAGAAGCTGTCGTTACTTTGACTTGGGCATTAGACAGAATCAACAAGGACGTTCGATACGATTCTAGCCTAGACCTTGGAGTCGGTCGTATTCAACACGAGTTGAAATCTGACTATCCTAAGTTCGAACGGATTCTTCCTCCGTTCATCAAAGCCCCTCTGTTTTTCAACTACCAACCAACCTTTCGCTTTAAAGCTGCTGAGGAGTATCCTCTTGTTCAGCTTGGATCAGGAATTTTCACAATCAATCAGAGCGGCAAAAAATATGAATGGAATCAATACCTCAGAACAGTAGAGACTGCCTTCAACTCACTTTGGAGCGCCTACCAATCTGAAAATTTACAATTAGAAGGTTTACGATTTTTGCTCGTCAATCGACTCGAATTGAAAGGATTCGAAAATTTCCTACGCAGTCAGAATGCTTACACTGAAGATACGCACCTAAAAGTCAGTACGTTTTTCAGTGATTATCTTCAACATGAAGTTGGCACTGGTCTTGATTCAGATACCTACAGTCTTCTCAAACAAGATACAGCCCGGACCTATCTACTTCCAGGCAACCTGGGTACTCTTGTTATAAGGTTTAGAGACGATAGCGAGCCAGGAGAAGAACAAATTGCCTATTGGGAAATTGAAGTTTCGACTTTGAACCCAGGCCTAAATATTTCGGACCTTGTGGATTGGCTTACTAAAGCGCATGGTCACACTCATGAAATATTTGAAAAAATGCAAGCAAATCCCCTTTTAGCGCGTTATTTTGCAAAGGAACAGTTACAGAACACATGATAGAATCAACTATATACCAGGATATCAGAACTGTTGCTGCAAGATCGGTCAGGAATGACCTTCGTCCGGAAACTATCGTTACAACTCAGCAAAAAGCCGAAGACCCTCCATCTAAAGCTAACAGAATTGCTTTGCAGAAGCTAAAAGGCTTTTTAACGTTGGAGGACAACTGGGATGGCTACGGCTCTTTTGCTATTTCCGAAGAGTCATACGAACTTGGCAAATGCGCCGTACACGCTTTTGAGCGCGCTAGTATTGACATCCTTGACATTTCACCAGGGCCAAGTGATGAGCTTGAACTAGCGTTCAAAAAGGAAGGCACACAAGTCCGTCTTCTAATAGATGAAAATAGTTGGCAATGGGCTTTCCATCACCAGGATAAAGCAACCACTTTTGGAGAGACCCTTACAAAAGACGGGACAGACATAGCAGTCCAGACCCTTCTAGCAGCAGCTTAAGCCTACTACCTGAGTGAGTAAGCAAAGCGTTAGTGATGATGAAAGTATCTACCGTAAGGTGTCGACACACCCTGAGCGATGGGATGTAGCGCTCAATCAGCCCAAAGCAATAGCATTTCTACCTGTGAAAAAACGAGATCCAAAGACGAGAAAGGTCATCAAGCCTAATCAGTTCGAGGATGGAGTTTCCGTTGATGTAAAAAGTCTCATAGTTGACCTGAAAGCGTATGCCGAATCCTTAAAAGGAAAAGCTGCGAGTATCCTAGTTGAAGATTGCACAAAACATGGTGTTAAAGTTGTCCATGACGCAATTGAAGAAGGAAACCCGCAATTCGAATTGACTGGAAGAAATCCAGCACATGCATTACTAATATACGAGAATCCAAGAGATTACACTACTGCTACATTGATAGCACAATCTTGTGTTCTTGTTGACTTTGACGAGGCTAAATCCTAAAATTAATCACTAAGAAGCACCTGTGAGCAAACACCTCGCCGCAGCAAGCAGAGAAGCCCACGGCGAGATGTCCCTCACATAGCACGAGGATCCTCGCGCTATTTGAGGGACATCTCAGCATTCAAAATGCTGCAAAAAAAGCCCTCACCAGCAACTAGCTGAAGAGGGCTTAATTATAAAGGAACCGAACAAATCTTACATCGAGTAACCTGTCACCACCTTGTTGTTCTCAACGACATATACACGTCCGTCGATCTCATCGATTACATACCCAGGATCCTTATCCTTAAGCTCAATCTTGCGATCCACTTCACCTGTATTCTTGTTGACACGGTAGATAAACTTACCTCCATCTTGCGTAGTAAGGAACATGTGCTCACGTGTTAGCTGAGCATTGGTGTAACGCTCGTTGGTCATGTCAAGCAAGGTTGCTGTTTGACTACCTGAAGTAACCGATACATTCAAGTTCTTCTGCTTCACATTTCCACCAGCTTGATTACCTGCCGTGCGGCCTGGCATTGCGCCATTGCTCAAACTCTTGAGGTTTTCAATACCTGCCATCGAACCTGCGATGTCAACATCTACACCTGCTAGGTTAGCCATTGACTGACCAAGACCAACAAGGTCAACTTGTGTCATTGGCGCGAAGTACTTGCTGTACACAAGCTTTCCTGAACGGTCGATCAATGATGCGTGACTGCCGGTAAAGAGGAAATATCCAGCATCAACAGCTTCCGCTTCAAGTGGAGTCTTCTTGTTGACTTCTAAGAGGTCAATGTCCTCTCCAACCTGCTCAATCGCACCGTTGTTAAGGTTGAAACGATATCCTTGTCCATTTTCAAAAATGAACACCTTGTCACCTTCAGGCTCAATAGCTACTGCTGGTGCTGACTTGAATTTAACATCCTTGTCCCATAGGTCCTTTCCGTCATCAATTCCAAGAATATTTGAGCGATCCGTTGAAATGTAAAGGATACCACGCTCAAGTGTACTAGCGAAATAAACGAAGCCTTTTGCCTTTGCGTCCCAGACTTTCTTACCGTCTTTGCCTACGCGGTGGATCTCAGATCCCTTGTCCTCCTTTGCAACTGCAATGAAGTCTCCGCCTGCAAGTGGAACCACCTCGTCGAGGTACTCTACCTTATAGCTCTTCTTCCAAACAAGGTCGTTTGTGCTTGGCTCAATAAGGTTGAAGCCTTCTGTTTCTACGAGAAGTAGGCGACCGTCACCACTAGGCACAACGTCGAGAAGTGTTCCTTTAAGCTTAAGCTTGCCTGGAGTGATATCAGCACCATCGCTTGTCTGCAACACTTTCATTTTATTGCTACCACGTACACCCATATAGAGGCTGTTGTTACTTGGAGCATAAACGAGTGCTTTGATTGGCTTTTTAGTTTGTTGTGTCCAGTTCACTGCGCCAGTTTTCGCATCAATACCGTAAGCATTGTCCTTAATGGCGAGTACAAGTGAGCTTCCATCAGCAGTAAAGTGAGGGCCATGGCTAATAAAGCTAGCTCCTAGTAAACGGTCACTCACTTTAGCGGCAAGTCCTTTTGTAGCGCCAAGATCAGCTGTCCACTTTGTGCTTAGGGTCTTTAGATCGAAAAACGCAAGTTTGCGGTTCGGTCCACTCATTCCTTCAAACAAGATTGCCCCCTGCTCATTGAGCATTGTATATCCTTTGATACGAAGGTCTTCTGCACCTGTATCATACAGTACAGTCCCATCTGCAGCATTGAGTAAAACACCACGTGTTTTGCCCATGAGTGATGTTGCCTCAACATAAAAGAATGGAAGTCCATCTACGTTGAAGTATGTGCTTCGGTCAACGGCTTTGAAGTCATCTGATGACCAGCGAGTCTCTCCTGTAGCAGGATCAATTGCGACGAGGCCTTTGTCACCTGCGGCGATGATGGTGCCGTCGTTGGTCTGTTCTAGCCAACTTACAGTGTTGAGCTGCTCGTAAAGGTCTAGTTGCCATGCTTGTTCTTGTGCAATTGCACTAAAGCCAGTGGCTAAAAAAAGAAGGCATAGGATTACGCCAAGATTGGTAGTACGTAAATTCATTAAGTGAATATTATTTGGTTGAAGCCAGAAGAAACGATAAACTTTGGGCTCTACAACTAGGATGTGTAAGGCTATAAATTACTGGGGATAACTAGAGTTCTCTTTCGGCCTGACTTCCGTTGAAACAAGGTGCCGTGATCTTACTCCTATCAAGCTAGATCAACTGCTATCACGCCAAGCATTGTACGATTGGACATTCAACATCTTACTGATACCGAAGCGCTTACCTTTCCAACATGAGTGATAGGCGTCTAGGTGCAATCGTGCTCGCAGCAGGTGAGGCCAAACGATTTGGCGCTGCAAAGCAAGTTCTTGTTTGGAAAGGCCAAACCTTAGTCGAACGGGCCGTTCAAGCTTGTCAAGATGCCAGTTGCGAGCAGATCGTTGTCGTTACTGGTGCACATCGAGAGGAAATACAGTCCCGCTTATTGCGCGAGGATCCTCCTACAAGCACGGAGCTTTCGCTAAAACCAATGCTCGATTCTTCCTCCTTCTCAATCGCGCACAACCAGGCTTGGGCAAACGGCATGCACACTTCCATTGTCTGTGGCATGAAGGAACTAACAACACTAGCCCCTGCTCTCGATGCGGCCTTCATTGTACTCGTTGATCAACCACTCATTGATGCTCCGTTTTTGCGAAAGCTAGCAGACGCACAAATCGACGTCAATGCCTCTGCCTTAGGCTATCCGAGTGGCGCGGGAGTTCCGGCATGTTTTGGCGAAAGCTTATTTCCAAGGCTACTCAACCTAAATACGACAAGCGGAGGCGCCAAAGCCATTTTGCGAGATCCTGCGGTAAATATTACACTTGTAAATGACCCTGATCGGAGGCGAGACATTGATACCTTTGCAGACTGGAATGACTTCAACCTCACACAACATTGACTCCCATTCGATGCGCAATCCGCAAGCGGTACTCCGCCTTACGGCCTTGTGGGCTGTGGTTGAATCTGGACTAGGAGGAATCCTACACGCCTTCCGACTCCCACTTACAGGATTGGTCATTGGCGGCACGGCTGTCATACTCATTACGTTGATCGCCCATTTTGCCGAAAAACCGCGCGAAATATTACGAGCCACAATCATCGTTCTTCTTATCAAAGCACTGGTGAGCCCTCACTCACCTATTGGCGCATATATCGCGGTCGGCTTTCAAGGTATACTTGGTTGGCTCATCTATTCCATCATGCGGCCTGGATACGTTTCTTCCATACCTTTTGCGCTAATCGCCTTGGTCGAGTCTGCCATCCAAAAGCTACTCATGCTCTTGCTCTTTTTCGGCAAGCCGTTGATGACCGCTGTGGACGGCTGGGGCATGTGGGTACTAGAACGCTACTTCCCAAGCCATGTTGACGACGGTTTATCACTAAGCTGGACGTTAGTGGCAGGCTACGTTGGCGTGTATATCGTTGGAGGCTTGGTGGTTGGAATACTTGCCGTTCGAGTCCCGAAGGCCATTGCAGCACACCTAGACGACCTTTCTAACCAGTCAGACTTCTCCTTCACCATGGAGTCGATCTATGAGGAGGAAACTCCGGTCATCGTAAAGAAAGGAAGTCGAAAACGGCGCCGTTTTATCTGGTGGATCGGAATAGCACTAGCCCTTGGTTCAAGCATCTATTTCGGCAACTCAACAAACGATGCGCTGTCCTCAGCAATACTGTACTTGGTGCGCACCGTAGCCATCGTCGCCATCTGGTATTTTCTCGTTGGCCCATGGCTTGCTCGCCTGTTCCGAAAGTGGCTCTTGGGCCAAAGTAGTCAGTATGCAAACGACCTTGAAGAAGTAATGGAGGTGCTACCTCAGCTTAAGCAAGTCGCTAAACAGGAGTTTGGAAAGCTCTCTGCATCCTACACCGGATTGAGCCTATATCGCCGCTGGTTGATGCGTGTATTAGCCGTTAGTCTGACCATTGAGCTTTCGCCAAAACCTGCCCAAGAGACATTGACGCATGCCGAGTAACATCGAATGGATAACGGGTCCTGTCCATACAGGCAAAACAACTAGGCTTACCGAGAGAATAGCCGATAGCCCTGAGCAATATTGCGGCCTGCTGGCTCCGATCGATAGCGAGGGAAATCGGTACTTACACGACCTCGTAACTGGCGAACGCCGTATGCTTGACTGCGCTCCAGAAGCGAAGGACATGATCGTAGTAGGACCCTACATTTTCAGTGAAGCCGTCTTTGCTTGGGGACGGTCAATTTTGCTTTCGCACCAGGAAGAGTACCCTGAACGAACGCTCGTAATTGACGAAATAGGGAAGCTGGAGTTGCGAGAACAAGGTTTAGCACCCGCTTGCTGGGAGCTTATTGACCAGCGCAATTCTCTCAAGAAACCAACAGTGTTAATCGTACGGGATAGCCTTGAAACATTGGTTAAAACGCGCATCACGCCAACCTAATCAAGACTTACTTCTTCCGCTTCTTACTCGACTTCGCAAACGGATTGAACGCCAACGATTGATCTATCCAAGACGCTAGATCAGCTTCTGCATCGATGCCATCTGCAGTCACAAAGACATAGCCTTTCATCGGTCGAATGTTGAACGACTTCGCCTGCACGAACGGTTTAGCTAATGCTTCTTCTGTAGCATCTTCTCCGATGCGCGCCATGAAAAGTGGCTGATCATCTTCCTTATTGGTGAGCAGTCCACAGCACATTTTATCATCGACCATCATGCACAGTCCGCCCATCATTTTGAGTTCGCGGTAGCCGACTTTTTTCCTGTCCAGTACTTCGCGTATGCGGTCAGCTGTGTATTCGTCGTAGGCCATGCCGAGTCGGGATGTTGTTAGGTTCAATACCCAATACTCGCAAAGCTCGCGTTGGGTGGTTCAAGGTTCAGCACGATTCCTTTGTGCTTCGCACTTCAGGAATCATGGATCGAGGTTCAAGATAGCCTATCAATTTGAGACGTAGAAATACCAATGAGCTTGGTATCAATTTCCGAAGCATAAAGCATTAACTCCTACTTTTGACGAATGCCTACGCTCCATACCGAACGCCTAACCCTCAGACCTTGGACACGCGCAGACCTACCTCAGCTTACAACACTTTGCAGTGACGAGGAAGTTATGAAGCACTTTCCGAACACCTTGAGTGAAGAGGAAACGGAACGCCTGCTGCAGCGACTTACAGACAGTTATGAGCAACGCGGGTACACCTACTTTGCCTGTGAACGCAAGGATACCGGAGCGTTTATTGGCTTTATCGGTTTGCTGTATCAAGACTATGATTCTCCCTGCACGCCAAATGTCGATATCGGCTGGCGACTCATGTCTGATGCTTGGGGCCATGGCTTTGCAACAGAAGGCGCAAAAGCCTGCTTAGACTTTGCATTTAACACCCTAAAAATTGACAAGGTCGTCTCTGTTTGCCCGGAGACAAATGCGGGTTCAGAGAAGGTGATGCAACGCATTGGCATGACCAAAGGTGGTGCCTTCAAGCATCCAAAACTGGACGCGTTTCCTAAGATACAGACGTGCCTTTGGTATGCGATTGAACCGTCAGATCTAACGATACAGGGCAAATAAAGTGTGTATTTCGAGCTACAGTCCAAACTAAATTGAGGGACTCGTTCTGACGGTTCCGGTGTTGAGGCACATTGCTACTTGCCGTCCTGCTCAATGTTTTCCTCCGTGACCTCGGTGCTCTCCGTGGTTGCATTCTTAACGTACATACAACTCAAAAGCTTTCGCCAAAACCTCTTCCGGATCGGTACACAAACCGGTATGTGTAGCTGAGCTTTGAATCATCGTACTCCGCGAGGCCGTCAGCCAGCGAAAGCGAGACGGGAGTTCCATTTCACCGATACGTCCGCCTTTTGGAGCCCCTTGACAGACCTCTTCCCATGCGGAGAGATACGCCTTGACTTGCTCGATATCGAGTTTTGGCGAAAGCGCTAAAAGCTTGCCTTCGTCCACCTGTAGCTTGATGCCCAAGAACTTCTTCGGCTTCGAAAACAGGATGACACCAACGTTGACGAACTCCTCTCGTTCGACTTTGGGCAGGACTCGAATCACTGCATACTCGAAGGTCACTTTATCTTGCATCAGAAGCTTCTTTAGCAAGTGCATCGATGTTGTTCACCTTGGCAAAAAGCACCGCTACATAGGCCTCTCGCATCTCACTTGGAGTCAATGGGTTCGACTCCTCTACAAGCCACTCTTCAGGAATGGTATTGACGATTTGTCGCAGCTTCTCCTCCGTCAGCGCCACTTTCATCTCAGCAGCAGCGGCAGTCAACTCGGTTGCTTTCGACAGTAACACATGGTCCTTCACCGCTGGAAAAGTGCGTGGCAATTGCGCCTCCCAATTCCTCCAATTGTGATGGAAGTAAAGGCATGCGCCGTGATCGATGAGCCAGAGTTCCTTGTTCCAAATGAGCAAGTTTGTATTCTTGGCCGTGCGGTCAATATTGGTCAAGATGCTATCGAGCAAGACTGTCTTAGATGCCGTCATCGAATCGGTATCAGACACCAATGGATCATAGGTCATCGCACTCGACAGAAAGTGAAGTCCGAGGTTGAGTCCGACACTAAACTTGAGCAAGTCTTGAATCTCCTGGTCAGGCTCCGTTTTGCTAAACGAATCGTCAAGATCCATGAACACGAGCTCTGGTACTTTGAGTCCAGCGACACGCGCTACTTCACCTCCGATCAGCTCGGCGATGAGTGCCTTTTTTCCTTGTCCTGCGCCTCTAAACTTGAGGACATACATGAAATCGTCGTCTCCTTTGACGAGTCCAGGCATAGACCCACCTTCTCGGAAGGGCTGCAGGTACTGCGCAACGTTGACGCGTCGGATGTCGAGGGTATGCATGGGGTGTAAGGTAGTGGCATTCGAATCACCTATGTTTCGTGGGGTCGTAAAATGGCGCTTCCATTATAAAATCTTACTAAGCTCAAAGCTTGTCCACCGGACTTAATATTTTTGCGTTCGACCCCACGCTAATTTATTCGACTGCGTTGCAGTCTTGGGTGGCGCACCGACCGCGAAGTGGTCGAACAGATATAGCACTGAGTCAAACGCTCAAAAAAACGAATGGAACTCAAGACAAATGCACGCAGAAGAAGCTGAAGCTTGACGCACAATCTTCTGACTCGGTGCGGCTTGATCTACTATTCGATTTAAAATCCCTAGCTATCTTCCCACCATGCCTACCCGCCAAGACCTACAAGCCTCTGAATACGCAGAGTACTACGCCAAGTACATCGGACAAGTGAAAGAAACCGAAAGCTTACACGAAGCCCTAGATCGCAGCCTTGCTGAACTTCTTGATTATCTCGAGGCGATACCACTCGAGCAGCAGCACTTTAGCTATGGCGATGACAAGTGGACCATCACTCAATCGCTGCAACACGTCATTGATTGCGAGCGCATCTTCGTTTATCGCGCCTTGCGATTTGCCCGTGCCGACAAGACGGCACTTCCTGGTTTTGACCAAG
This sequence comes from Saprospiraceae bacterium, assembly GCA_045110575.1. Lineage (GTDB taxonomy): Bacteria > Bacteroidota > Bacteroidia > Chitinophagales > Saprospiraceae > CALDTK01. The sequence goes on along the minus strand of JBGCGF010000011.1, from coordinate 53,871 downwards.
ACGACTTTGCTGCCATCTCTGGCCCGAGAAGTCGCACACTTCCTAGCTTGATTGAAGAATTAAAAGCTGTTCGCACAAGCACTAAGCAGCTCTTCGGAAGCTTCATGGAAGGAGCTATGAAGCGCCAAGGAAGCATGAGCGGACACATACACAGTGTACGAGCGATCGGCTTTATCATTTGCGGACACGCGCTACACCATGCGGAGCTATATCGCGAGCGATACGTCTACGTGTAGCATCTTTGTACCATGCACCTACTTTTCGCTCCTATTATTGCTACTGTTGGACCGCTAAATTTCGAGACGGAAGGTCTTGCAGAGCGCTTCAAGCGAAGGGAACTCAAACGTGATGAGCACTGGTTATTCCCGGGAGATACTTGCCGTAAAATTGCTTTTGTCGAATCTGGAAGCCTGCGACAATACAGGGAGCACGACGATCAAAACCTAACTCGGTGGGCAGCCTTCGCAGGACAGTTTACGACGAGCATGACGAGCTTCACCCAAGGCCGTCCGTCAGATGACGGCATCATCGCCACTGAGGCTTGCATCGTTTGGGAAATCGACAAACAAGCATGGCTAGAAATGCGCACGGATCACCCACAACTTCAAGCTTTTTGGGTGAGCACACTTGAATATTTGTTAGGCTGCTATGATGATCGCGTTTGGAGCCTCATTTCTGGAAGTGCAGAAGAGCGCTACAAATACATGATGGATCGATATCCAGAATTCCTGTTGCACTTGCCTCAACACTACATGGCCGACATGCTAGGCATTGCCCCGAGACACTTAAGTCGAATCCGTAGCAAACTGGCCAGATAAAGACTTCGTATTTATAGACAAATGTCCGCTTGTGACGGGCCGCGTGGGTAGAGTTTTGCGGAAGCATAAATCGCAAACTCAATACCTCATGCAAGTCATTCTCGGATCTGGCGGCGCCATCGCCCGCCCTCTCGCCATCGCACTAGCTTCATATACCGACCAAATTCGTCTCTGTTCGCGTTCGCCCCATGAGCTTCCAGGCAACACCTCGGAGGCAACGTATGAACATGTAAAAACAGACTTGCTTGATCAAGAATCAACCTACAGCGCTATCGAAGGCGCCGAAGTTGCCTACCTAACCGCCGGACTCACTTACACAACAGCAGCGTGGAAGCGAGACTGGCCTATTCTCATTGAAAACGTCCTTTCAGGTTGCGCCAAAACAGGTTGTAAACTGGTCTTCTTCGACAACATTTACGCTTATGACCGCGCAGGTTACGGCGACCTACACGAGGAGGTTCAACTGAAGCCACCTTCAGAGAAAGGACAGGTGCGAAAGTCTATTCGTGAGCGTTTACTCACTGCAAACGCTGCAGGAGAAGTTAAGGTGACGATTGGTGTCGGAGCAAACTTCTATGGCCCTAACATTGAGAATAGCATGCTCAACGAGACGGTGCTCAAAAACCTACGTGCCGGTTCTAGTGCGCAATGGTTGGTCAACGCAGATCTACCGCACAGCTTCACGTTTACCCCCGATGCAGGAAAGCACCTCGCCTTACTTGGCAACCAAGCAAGAGCGTATGGCGAGGTTTGGCACATGCCTACCGCTAAAAACCCTTGGACAGGACGTCAATGGGTATCGCGCGCAGCAGCGGCATTAGGCACTAAACCAAAGCTAACGGTACTGCCGCTCTGGGCTTGGCGCATGATCGGTTGGTTCAATTCAGAAATGCGTGAGTTCTACGATATCCGAGACCAATTGCAAGTACCATATGTATTCAACTCAAGCAAATTTGAGAATGAATTTGGCGTGCGACCAACGAGCTATGAGGAAGGATTGAAAACGGTTATTGCTTAATCGATCCGGTTCCGCATGCTTTAGCGTGCGACCAAAATATTGCGGCCTAAAGGCCGCCGAACCAGATCTTCAACTAAACAATACTTCTCCGTCCAACCTTAAGTAAGTACATTCAGCTTACATGAAAATACTCCTCACCGGCGCCACCGGATACATTGGCAAACGACTGCTACCTGGCCTCGTGCAAGAAGGGCATCAAGTCGTATGCTGTGTGAGGGATAAAGGGAGGTTCAATCCTGCTGAATCGCTCCTACCTTTCATTGAAATTATTGAGCTCGACTTGCTAGATGCGGACAGTCTCCGTGTAATACCTCGAGACATTGATGCCGCGTACTATCTCGTACACTCGATGTCTACCTCGAAAGACTATAACAGTCTCGAGCAGGAGAGCGCGACGAACTTCGCCAACGAACTAGAGAAAACCTCAGCCAAGCAAGTCATTTACCTCAGTGGTATCGTCAATGCTGATGAGCTTTCAGAGCACTTGCAGTCTCGAAAGAATGTAGAGCGCATCTTGTCCGACAAGTCCTTTGCGCTCACCACGCTGCGTGCAGGAATCATCATTGGCTCGGGTAGTGCTTCCTTTGAAATCATACGTGACTTGGTAGAGAAACTGCCGGCAATGATTGCGCCCAAATGGCTCAATACGCGTTGCCAACCTATTGGCATTAGAAACGTGATAGAATTCCTTTCAAAAGCTCTTCTAAACGAAAAAACGTACAATCAAAACTTTGACATCGGGGGCCCTGACGTCTTGACGTACAAGGAAATGCTGCTGGGTTTTGCGGAAGCGAGAGGCTTGAAACGCACCATTCGGACTGTGCCGATCATGTCGCCGAAGATCTCTTCATATTGGCTGTACTTCGTCACCTCGACCTCTTACAATTTGGCCAGTTCGCTAGTCGATAGCATGAAGGTTGAAGTTGTGGCGCGTGACGCTAAAATCAATGATATACTTGACGTACAGCCGGAAGGATACGCCAAATCCATTGAGCGTGCATTCACCAAAATCGAGAGTAACGAGGTTGTATCGAGCTGGAAAGACTCGCAGATTAGCGGCGTACTGAGCTACAACATTACCGACTTCATTGACGTGCCCACCTTTGGGTGCTTTAACGATAAGCGGTCGCGCAAACTGATCAACAAAGAGCTCTCGATCGAAAAGGTATTTGCCATCGGAGGTGATACGGGTTGGTACTACGCCAATATTTTATGGAAGATCCGCGGGTTCATTGATCAACTCTTTGGAGGTGTGGGACTTCGTCGAGGACGTGCGAATCCAACCGAACTATTTGCGGGCGATGCGCTCGATTTTTGGCGCGTGCTCTACGCCGACAAAGAAGAAGGTCGACTACTTCTCTTTGCCGAAATGATTGTTCCGGGCGAGGCTTGGTTGGAGTTCAAAATCGTAGACGACGAGCTTCATCAGATCGCAACCTTCCGACCAAACGGTCTATTTGGGCGTGCCTATTGGTGGTCGGTTTGGCCGCTACACGGGATGATCTTTACTGGTATGCTGAACAAATTGATCGAAGAGTAGATTCGGTTACACAGCCTACAGGTCGAGATTATCTTACTACATTAACCTCTATGACCCGTCGCCAATTCTTGATTCAATCCAGTGCTATGGCATCTGCAGCCGCTATCTATCCTGCTTGCCAACTTGCAAGTGATCCAGCGTCAACATTCGCCCTCGGCTATCAATTGTACTCCATTCGCGACCTAATGACGCTCGACCCGCTCGACACGTTGACGAAGCTCAAAGCAATGGGTTACCAGCATGGAGAGGTCTATGGATTTGATGCTTCAACGAACCTAATCTTTGGGGTTTCACCTAGTGAATTGCAAAGCATGTTTGCTGACCTTGACATGCAGGCGACCAGCGGACACTATGACTTTTCGACACTGCTAGAAGCTTCCGATGACGACATGCGCGCGTATACGGATAAGTGTATTGCTTGCGCCAAAACCCTCAATAGCAAGTACATCGTTTGGCCATTTTTACGCGAACATCAACGTACGCTTGAGGCGTACGGATTGCTCGTTGACAAACTGAATGTGATCGGTGAGCACATTAAAGGATCGGGTATTGGATTGGCCTATCACAACCACGGCTATGAATTCCAAGACCACGGCGGAACTTCAGGTTATCAGATGCTCATTTCTGAGACAGACGCTGCACATGTCAAGCTTCAACTCGACATGTACTGGCTAGCCTACGACCCTAAAAAGACGCCGACTCAACTTATTGCTGAGCAGCCAGGACGATATGTAATGTGGCACATCAAGGACATGCACAAGGTGAGTCGGGACTATACAGAATTAGGCAACGGTTCGATAGACTACACGACTTACTTGCCTAGTCCGAAGACGTCAGGTTTGGAGTATTTCTATGTGGAGCAAGGCGGCAACTACACCGTTGATTCACTTACGAGTGCGAGCGCAAGTGCTGCGTACTTTCAGAAAAACTTGCGGAGTAAAGTGTAAATCACGCCTCTGTGCATGGTAATCGAAGGTGAATTGAACAGCCATTTGCTTGCTCGCCTTCAATCCAAGCCTGACCTCCGTGACGTTCGGCGATTCGCTGGACAAGCGCTAGTCCAACACCAGAACCGTCGTACCTATCGCGGGTGTGAAGTCGCGCGAACAACTGGAAGACTTGTTCGCGATAAACAGCAGGAATTCCAATTCCCTCATCGGATAATACGAGATCGACAAAGCCCTCTTGCGGCTGACCAATAGCGATATGAATCGACGGATCGAGACCGTCTGTTTTGAATTTAAGACTGTTGCCAATAAGATGATCCAAAATGGATGACAACATATTCCTATCCATCTCTACACTCACTTGACCACCACCCACCTCTTCAATGGAATAGGTGAAGGAATTGGTTTTGGCGAAAGCTGTTAGATGTCTTTCGCACGTCTGTCCTAACAGAATCGAAACAACCTTAAGAGACATCTGAACTACACGACTATAGGCAAGTAAGTTAGCTAGCAATTCATGCATTCCCCATGCGGACTTCTTGATGTGCGTCAGGTATTCCGATACGACAGGATACGATTTCTGGTCAGGCTTCAAACGCTTTTCAACCACTTGCATGAAAGAGCGGACTGTACGAATTGGCTCTTTGAGATCGTGAGAAGCAGCGTAGGTAAATTGCTCAAGTTGCTCTCGACTAGCCGCTAAACGAGCTGATGTAAGCTTGGTGTTTCGAAGACTTTCCTCCGCATCGTTTCGCACTTCCGTAAGCGTTGCTTTGTGCCAATCGAGAAGACCATTGGCCGCATGTGAGTCAGCGACATAGTGCGCGAGATTAGCCGTTTGTAGCTCTGTACTGATCTGAGCAAGTTGATTGTGACGTTCATACGTTCGTATCACATCCCCAGTAAAAAGAACCATGATACTTATGTCGATAAGCGCTATTAGCTCAATGGCAACAGCTCCTTCGACACGGTAAGGTTGCTCCCAAAAGAGCGAAAGCGAAATAGCAAAACAGACAAAATTTAGCGTCTGAATAAACAACTGCCAGTTGTGAGACTTCTCGACGTAAGTCACGTAGATCGCTAAGCCGATGTAATAAACGAGGCATGAAACGCTAAGGCCAAACCACGTCATGACTAAGAGTACAGCAAGCATACTCAATGAAGTGAGACGCTGATGAACAGCCAGGCTACGTCGCTCAAAAGTCAGCAAACAGTAGCTGCAAAAGAGCAAGGAGAACCCGAACAACGCTACGATGTATACGGAGTAGTCCATAGCATAATAAGCGACCATCTCTATAGCTAGCACCCCTGCCAATAGCATAGAATTACGCTTGGTAGTCCGAGCAAGTAACCCGTCAAGTTCCTCGACACTGGTATGCTTAGCAAAGCTGGCTGAAGTTGACTCCATCATACTGCTGCAAATTGCTTTTTCTGAGAAACAGGACTTGTTTGTGCAACAATGAGGTGTGGAGCGAGCTTGAGCGTAAAGGTTGATCCTTCACTCAAAACACTGCTAACCGTAAGCTTGGCTCCGTGTGCAATAGCAACTCGACGGCAAAGAGCTAGACCGACACCGCTGCCAGCATAGTCAGCTTTATCATGGGCCCGATTGAAGAGGCCAAAAACATGGTCAATCTGATTTGCAGGGATGCCAATACCATTGTCTGCGACATGTATTGCTATTCCATCTTCTAGCTCCTCGCTATAAATCCGAACAACTGGTGGTACACCTGGTCGACTAAATTTCAATGCGTTGTTAAGCAAATTGAGTAGGAGTTGCCGAAACGGCGCATCGTAACCATGTACAACAGGAAGGGGTCCAATTTCGACGCGTGCTTCACTTCGCTGGATGAGGTCTACCACATCAAGACAAACAGACTCCGCAATCGTGTTGAGGTCTATTTCGGCGTGAGGTTGATCGAGATCAGATTGTGCATATTCAAGTAAATCGCCGAGCATCTGCGTCATCCTATGCCCTCCATCGATCGCAAAATTGAGGTAATCCTCAACGCGGTTGAAGTCAGGCTCTTTCGAAAGTTTGCGACGGAGTAACTGACCAAAAGAGATAATACTGCGAAGCGGTTCGCGAAGATCATGGTCAATTGCATGAACCAGCTGCCGCTCGTCTAGTTGCTTGTCTACCAATGCCGAACGCAGTGATTCCTCTTCGGCGAGTTTAAGGGTGAGCTCACTCATTTCTCGTTCTAGAACCAAGGCCGCTTTTTGAAGCTCTTCAGATCGAGAAGTAGTAAGCTGCTTTTCGTGCAGAAGTGAAGCTTCCGTCTCGAGTAACATTTGCCGAGAGGTCCAATAATCCTGGCTGCTCGCACGAACGGCAATAACAACCATCAAACCGATAGCAAGCATGCTTCCAGTAAAGGAGACAATCATCGGTACGGAACTAGGAATGCCTACTGGAAGACCAAGCAAAGGAAGACTGTATCGAGCCAGCAGAACTAGCCCAAAGCTGAAGAGCGCTTCCTTCGTCTCTTTACATGTAGCGAAACACGAAAGACCAAACGCGACTAACAAGACAATACCAGCAGGATCTGCAGGCATAAGTACTTGAATAAAGAGAATGGAGGCCAAGTTGAGCCCGTTAGCGACGCGATACATTGCTTTAGAGGACAACTTCTCGTAGAACTGGCAAATGACCGAACTGATTAAAACCAAGCTACCGAAGAGAATGGAAAGCTCGTAGTCAGCATACCAAAGCGATAGCAAAAACTGCACAGCAGCTACACCTCCGAGCGCTGAAGCAAAGCGCTCTGAGTGCTTAATGCGCTTCTGCTCGTAGAGGAGGGCAGCACTAGTAGTGGTGAGGTAAGAATCAGCGAAGGCCATACGTGACATCTAACATTCCATAATTATGCCACGAAAAAATACAATTGCCATCACACATAAACAAAGCCCCAAAGCCTCACCCTTAACAACTTTACAGTCCGCCAATAAACCGAACAATTGGCTCATTTTTGACGAAAAATCATTGATTTTTTAAGCTTGATAAATTCCACTTTACAAAATCCGCTACAAATTTAGTTGAACAAACACAGCCTCTAAAATTAGGCGAAAAAGCTATAAAACTCAAAACAGGCCCCATTCAAAATCGGTCATAATTCATACTACACAGTTAGCGAAAACACCATAAAAACGGGAACTTCAGCTCAATCTCAAGACTTCAACGATCGGCTCTACCCGAAAAACAGACTTCTCACATGAGACATAATCGAGTTCAACAATCCGAGCAAAAAAAACTTTTACAAAAAAAACGGACGGGACGATAAAACATACCGAAAAACATCCATTCAGAACACGATCGGGGTCATTCAGCACATCAGTAGCTACTTATTCTATCATCCAAATAATTAATTACCTAAACTTGTTTCAAGTGTTTTTAGTCTAACACTTAGTTTAAGTCTCTTTCTACATTGGCCTAACCTCTTGCTTCAGTCAAGGCGTTGGGCTAATTTTTTTTACGATCATCTTGGCAGCAGAGCCGCTTACAAAAAAGAGCCGCTCCAAAGTGCTTACGTTTATACCTCAGAAGTTTTTACAGTCTAAAAGGTTACGTGCTACGCTGATGAGAGTCCCCATGTTTTTCGCGGTATTGGCCTTACTACTAATCGGTGTGATTTCGCCTGGTTTTGCTAGCGACCAGCCGATTCCGACCTGTCTCGGGTTTGAACTGCGTCCCAATAATGCATTCCCTCTTCGAGAGCAGTTGCTTAATAGAAGTTTTGTGCTCTACAGGAGCGGACAACCTATTGCAGCCAAGAGAATATTAGATAGCCTGATCGTTTTGGCGAAAGCAGACCCCAAAACCACCCTATCTGACTTAACGCGCTACCGTCTTGCTAGAGCACGAACGCTTGAGACGCTGTTCAAATTACCAGAAGCACTTGCTGAACTATCAGAGATAATTGCCGCTACAGACCCAATCATACAAGCTGACCACTTAGCGATTGCATATCTAATACGCGAGCTGGTGTTTGAGCAATCCGAGCAAACTGCGCTTTCAAAAGAGTCCCTTAAGGCCACTGAAAAACTCGTTCACCAGTACGAACTAACTGAACTTTACCCCCAGTACTACTTAAGAACGTCCAGTTGCTTCCGGGTTTCCGACAATTTAGAAGTCGCTGACCTCTATCTCGATAGTCTATTCCTTTCTATAAAAGGCCAGTCTCCAAGTTGGCCCTCAGCCAATGCATACTGGATTAAAGCTAGCCGTCTGCCCGAAAAAGATAGCCTCTTACGTTTTCAATATTTCGACACTTCATTGAAGCATTCGCTTGCTATTCGAGATAGCATCGGATATGCGAATGGGCAAATAAATTTAGCCAAACACTTTAACCTAACAGGTCGATACAACCAGGCGCTAGAACGGTTAGACATTGGTATCACCATTTCAGAGGCCAGCCTTAAACGAGACTTCATAGACAGGCGCAGTATTGCGTTTGCTTACAAGATTCGCGCTAGTGTCCTAGAGAATATGGGGCAGCTAAGTGCTTCTAAAACTGCACTGATTCGTTCTCAAGAATTCATCATAGAATCAGTTGAAAAGCACCGTGACGAAGAGCTATTTCGAATAGAAAGTGAGTTTCGCGATCAGCAGGTCAAAAGTGAGCTTGCACAACGAGAGTCTCTACTTGCTGCAGATCAACAGCGAATCAAACAATTAACAATTGCAGCACTGGTTCTCGTTGGACTCCTTATGATTGTCGTGATATACGCACTCCGGCTGAGAGCTACCCGAAAGCAAGTGCAGGCCGAAATAGCGCACCAACGAGTACTGCGCGCCGAAGTGCAACACCGAGTTAAGAACAACCTACAAATCCTCATCACTCTATTGGAAGTTAAAGCCTCCAGGATTGATGCTCCTGCTGTCGCAAGTCAATTCGAACAGATGGCTGAACGAGTGCACGGACTGGCCTCTATACATCGACTACTCGACGAACTTGATGGCAGTTCGACTGCAGATACGGCCAGCTACATTTCGGCATTAGTTGAAAAATTCCAGCAACTTCATCTAGGTGCATATAGCAATATCAAAGTAGAAATAGAACCCCTTGAAATACCAGTTAAAAGGCTCATGCCTATTGGTTTAATAATCAACGAATTACTTACAAATAGTATCAAGCATTCAGAAGATGCACATAACGGATTAAGCGCACACCTTAAGCTTCATACAAACCAAGAGCAAGCCACTTTATCCTACAGTGACTCGGGTACTGGAATAGCAATGATCAACGGAATGACCGAGGATAAACCAATCCGAAAAGGAGTTGGCCTTTATCTTATAGAAAGCATGGTCCGACAGCTTCGTGGCGAGTTATTTCAATCAGAAGCAAAAAATACATTTAGTTGCTCATTTCCAATATTAGATATACATCAATCTAAGTCAACAGTTTCTACTCCCCTATCATCATCCTTCAAAACTCGTTTGGAATGATAAACGCACAAGACCGCCCAGCACGTATCCTCATCGTCGAAGACGAAATACTTATCGCTGACACACTACAACGCTACCTCGAAGAAGGAGGCCACAATGTAGTAGGCACAGCTACTAGCTCTAACGACTGCATTGCGCTGATCGAGCAAAATGCGAAGCCAGACATCGTTCTACTAGACTTCCGAATTGAAGGAGAACGCGACGGTATAGACTTGGCACATTGGATCAGAGAAAACCACCCTGAAATAGCTAGAATATTTGTCACTTCTCAATACGATGAGCACTATTTCGAACGTGTAAAAGGTAGTTTCCCTGCTGGCTACTTAACCAAGCCGATTCAGCGTACTACTCTTCTCGCCACCATCGGTGTAACACTCAATAATCTAAACCGAACGCCTAAAACCGAAGAGGCCAAATTATTCCTGAAAGACGGTAACGAGAATCACGTCCTTCTCTTGGACGACCTACTCTTCTTACACGCAGATCATGTGTACGTAGAATATCATAAAAAAGACAAATCAATCGTCACTACTCGCGAGACATTTCAAGCAGCTCTCGACCGGTTACCTTCAAACGATTTCATTCAAATACACCGCAGCTACATCATCAACCTTAAGCACTTGAAGTCATGGACCAGTACAACCGTATTGGTAAACGACACGAGCTTGCCTATTAGCCGTGGACGACGAAACGATTTAAAGTTGCGCCTCGCGAACAGGCCAGAGGGTTGAGCTGAACAGATGCTACTAAAAGCTATCAGGCTTCAATAGAATGCCGCTTCCGTTTCAGGTGAGAGAATTCAGATAAGTACTTCACCAGAAGCAACTTCACGCCCACTTCTTGACAATCCGCATTGCAGTCTCGACCATCGCGCAATCCCACGTATCGGTTTGCCATTCACCTTTGTCTAGCCCGCTTTCGCGAAAACTAGTCTGAGCAGCACTTACCGTATCAGCTGTAGCTAACGCATCAACGAGGTGACGCTGCTCTGCGAATAACTGCTCGTCCTCAAGGGGTTTTGGCGAAAGCCCGATATTGGTAAGCACCGCCCTCTCGTCATACAAAGGACCTTCAAAACCAGCATCAGGCAACAGCGCTCGCATTCGTCTAAAGTCCGAGCGAAAGCCTTCTCCATCATCTTTTGTGACCAGACTCGTGCTCATCTGTTCGAACACACAAACCTTGGCCTGAGGACAAAGAGCAATAGCTGCCTCTAGTAGACCGAAGACTTCTTCAGGAACACGTCCATCATGTGTATCTCTGCGAATAGTCCGTCCAGGCTCTTCTACAGAAGCCTCCCAGCTCCCACCTGAAATATGAAACTCTAGAACACGGTCTAACGGATATCGGTGAATAAGCAATAGCGGATCTACGTCAAAATTGTGCGCTTGGCAGTAGAGGTTATGGAGATCAAGAATGATAAATCCATCCGTAGGCTCGACCAGCTGCTGCAAGAACTCACCTTGTCGTGCAACGTCGGTTGCGCTATACGCCAGCGCCAAATTTTCAAGGCCTACAGGGCAACCTGCGGCATCTTGCAGACGAGCTAAGCGATCATGTCCTAGCCGCAGTGTTCTTGCGGTCATCGGCACACTAAGAGGAGCTCCTTTGTGAAAGTCAGCGCCACTCATAAAGCCAAAATGCTCGGTGACATGCTGCAGACCGAAACGCTTTTGCACGGATTGCAACATCGATAACCAAGCATCCTGTTCGGGGCGCCAACGCCCATCAAACAAGGAAAAGAAAACGCCGTGGCCAACAAGTCGACCGGCCTTTCCATAGTGATCGAGCAGGTCCGTCCACCAAGTTGGAATCTCCGACAGATGCCCCATGGCATCAAACGACCACTCTACTGCATCCACCTCCCCTGCTTGGAGCAGAGGCATTGAAGTACGCAGAAGTGCAGAATCTAAATTGAGAGAGAGGGCAGCTTGCACGAAGCGAATTTAGCCCATGCCACACGGAGGGCAGTAGTACGGCTCGTCGTCTGTCTTGCCCTTGAGGCTGTGGTTTATGGGATCGGTGCAAATACCTTCCTCTGCACAGGTTTCATCGCACGTATCTGTAAACTCTTGCAGGGGCTCTTTATCACAAGCCACTGTAAGCGTCATCGCTAGGCCAGCTAAAGTTGCTTTAAGGATTGCTTTTGGAAGTTGCATAACAAAGAATTTTTAAGTTTCCTGCGCTAAAACAGGCTGATAGTCAGCCAAGTATTAAGATAACGCATAGAGAAGTTGATCTGCTGCTTGAACAAGCAAAGAACCGTCATATCACCAAGATAGAGGTGGACTGAGGTGCTATTCATCAACTTCGGTCGTATGATAGTGCTAACAGATGTAAGGTAGAGAAAATCAGATTGCCGCGCCAGCCTGCTTCGCACAACTTCGAAGCGTCAGATCAAATGGAATACAAAAAGGTTAACGTCAAACTTCAGTGATACAACAGATCTTACGGTTCAGTCCTACACCACTCCCTTCGTCGTCGGCAACCCTTCTTTGTCCAAATCCATGCGTACCGCCATACGCACCGCCTTCGCGAACGCCTTAAAGATGGCCTCGATCTTATGGTGCTCATTGTCACCAGTGCAGCGAACGTTGAGGTTGCACTTCGCCGCGTCAGAGAAACTCTTAAAGAAGTGACTGAACATCTCCGTCGGCATATCGCCTACTTTTTCACGCTTGAAATCAGCATCCCAAACCATCCAAGGTCTGCCGCCAAAGTCAACGCTGACTTGCGCTTCGGCATCGTCCATTGGGAGGGCAAAGCCATAGCGCATTAGGCCACGCTTGTCACCCAATGTTTTGGCGAAAGCTTCTCCAAGAGCCAGCCCGGTATCCTCAATCGTGTGATGCTCATCGATGTGCAGGTCTCCTTTGGCCGTAAGCTCCAAATCGATATCACCGTGACGGGCGATCTGATCGAGCATGTGATCGAAGAAGTTTAAGCCAGTAGAAATCTCACCGCGGCCTTCTCCATCCAGATCAAGACGGATTGAAATGTCGGTCTCCTTGGTAGTTCGTCGGTGAGATGTTGTGCGTTGCTGCTTTCGCAAAAACCCATGAATCTCTGACCAAGACTGCGTCTTCAACGCAATAGGTAGACCTACGGTCTCTTGCGCGAGTTCTTCATCTCCTAAACCACTGTATCCGATTAAAATCCCTTGTGCGTTAAGGTTCGCTGCAAGCTTCATGTCTGTGAGACGATCGCCGAGCACAAAGCTGTTGGCCAAATCGTAATCCCCCTCCATATAATGCGTCAACAACGCAGTTCCCGGCTTGCGGGTCGGCTTGTTATCCCTGGCGAAGGTGCGATCTATGATCACTTCGTCGAACTCAATTCCTTCTCCAGCCAAGGCGCGCAGCATCAGCTCGTGCGTTGGCCAAAAAGTCGTTTCTGGGAAGCTATCTGTACCCAGCCCATCTTGATTAGTTACCATAACGAGACGGTAGTTCGTCTCCCTTGCAATCCGCCCTAAGTAGCGCATCACCTCTGGGTAAAAGACCAGTTTTTCTGGAGCGTCGAGTTGCTGATCATCAGGTTCGAGCGCTAACGTACCATCACGGTCTATGAAAAGGACTTGCTGCATGTAGAGCAAAGGTATAGACCGGTTTTTTGTTTTGAATGGAAACTTGAGTGATCAAATTGATGTTCCCTTCGCAACCATTTGCGTCAAATGACACGTACAGGCTATACAATTCAATTGAAACCTACACCTTAGCGCTATCAATCATACATCCTCCACGGCGGTTCTTTTATTCTCCAGATCGGCACAAGCCGAGGCTGAAGTAAAGACGTTTGGGGTATCAAAATCTGCGGCGGTTCGAATCCACGAGCATCTTCAGCAACGGATTGAACAGACCATCTTGATGTCTGGGCTACCGCTAATTAAGTCTACCGAGGCAACACAGCGCGGTGACACGTTTGGACGCCGAATCGCCAATGCAGTCAACGATTGTTGGACCGAAGGCTTCGATAAATTGATCATCGTTGGAGGCGACAGCCCGGAGTTAAGTGTAGCTGACCTTTCGTCTGCACGCAAGGCACTCGATGCAGGAAGCCCGACCATCGGTAAAGATTTCCGTGGAGGATCGTTCTTAATCGGCCTTTCAAAGGACAGCTTTCGCCAAAACCAGTTTGCAGAACTCCCTTGGCAAACCTGCAGGATCGCGTGCGCACTCAAAGAAGAGCTCGGGCTATTCTGTCAAGGTGACGAAGCCGACGTTTACGAGCTGAGTTCAAGAGCAGATTGCAATTCACAGCACGACCTAGCCAAGTTGGCAGAGCGCTCCGTCGACGAAACGTTGACAGCACTTCTTTTAAAATCTTCACGTCGCATTTGCGACGGAAACGCTCGCCTTGTGCTCGTTTCTTGTTTTGGCGAAAGCCCAACCCTCAGAGGACCGCCAAGAAAATTGGCCCAAGCAGCTTAAGGCCGCTCTAGTTCTTCCTCTTTTCCTTCTCTAGACTTTCTAAGTCACCCCCTTCTATGTTCAGATTCCTCCTTGCGTTAGGCCTATGCCTAATGGCAACCTTCTGTGTTGCCCAAACAACGCTTAGCGGCACCATTACCGATGGCACCGAACCGCTTATTGGCGCTACCGTGCTTGTTCCTCGCACAACCATCGGTACCGTTACAGACATTGACGGCACGTACGAAATCACTGTCCCTGCGGGTACGAAAGAACTGTGCGTGAGCTACGCTGGCGGCAAGCCGTCTTGTAGTTTGATTGAAGGCCGGACGACCGTTGACTTCAATATCGAATCTCTACAGATCCTCGATGAAGTCGTCATTACCGCACTCGGTCTCAAAAGAGATAACGCCAAACTTGGCTATGCGATAGAGACACTTGATGCAAGAGACATCACAGACGTTCCTTCGACCAATTTCCTCGACAACCTAAGCGGTCAGATCGCGGGCGTCAATGTCGCGACAGGGCCGACTGGGGTTGGCTCGACTAGTCTCGTGAGTATTCGAGGCGACGCGAGCTTTGGAAGCAACACACCGCTTTATATCGTAGACGGAATTCCAATCGACAACCGCTCTGTACTCAACATCACCAACGAAGGTTCGCAAGGCTTTCAGGAAGTTGACTTTGGCGGAGGAAGCCCAGAGGTTAGTCCTTTCGATGTCGAAAGCGTATCGGTATTGAAAGGTCCAGCAGCTGCAGCCCTTTACGGTACACGCGCAGCCAACGGTGTAATTATCATCAACACGAAACCAGGCAAAGCAAGCCGCGGACTTGGTATCGAAGTGAACACCCAAACGATGTTTGAGCGTCCGTTCAGACTGCCATCGTTTCAAAATGAATACGGCCAAGGAACGAACGGAGTCTTCTCCTATGTAGATGGCGCAGGTGGAGGAATCAACGATAACATCACTTTTAGTTACGGTCCGAAGCTCGACCAAGGAACTTTACTCCCACAGTTCGACTCACCTGTACAGCTGGCTGACGGAACAACCGTCCGAGGAGCAGACTCACAGTTATATAACGGAGAAAGCATCACAGCGACACCCTTTAACTCGAATCCAAACAACGTCGCCGATCTATACGAGACGGGCGTAACGACACAAAACAACATTGCACTCAGTCAAGGATTCAGTGGCGGCGACTACCGGATCAGCTTTACTGACATGCGCTCGGACAGTTATATACCCGGCGTAAACCTTGAGCGAAACAACGTAGCTGCTCGACTCAACTTTACGCCAACAGACAAACTCACCGTAAGCACTGGCCTTACCTACGTCAATACGCGCAGTGACAACCGTCCTGCAAGTGGATACGGATCTGAAAACCTCAACTACTCCCTCGTGGCGTGGCTAGGTCGGTCGACCAACCTAGAGAGCCTGCGTGATTACTGGCAACCGGGTCAAGAAGGAATTCAGCAGTTCAACTTCAACACGAGCTTTTTCGACAACCCGTTTTTCATTCTGAATGAGAATCGCAACTCGTTTACACGCGATCGCCTCTTCGGCTATGTAGCTGCGACGTATGACATTTCTGAAAAGCTAGCCTTCCGAGCTCGCACAGGCATTGACAACAGCGACGAAGATCGTCAGTTCCGTCGCGCCTTCTCAAGCAATCGCTGGCAAAGTGGTGCTTACGCAGAGAATGCCGTCAACTTCACTGAGCGGAATACAGATGCTCTCCTCACCTACACGGATCAATTTGGAGGCATTTCTTTCAGTGCTTCAGTAGGTGGCAACCGCCTCGACCAGCGAGCTGAATTTCAGCAAGTACAAGCAGAAGCCTTGAGTGCTCCTGGAATCTATCGCCTCAGCAATGCGGCAGTTCCGCTCATCACTTTCGGCCAGCTTACTGAGCGTCGCATTAATAGCGTTTACGGTCTAGCAAGTCTGGGCTGGCGCGATCAAATCTTCGTGGACATTTCTGGTCGCAACGACTGGTCGAGCAGTTTAGCAACGCCTGAATCTGCAGACAATACGAGCTTCTTCTACCCTAGCGTGAGTGGTAGCTGGATTGCTTCTAAAACCTTCGACCTTACCGGCGGACCGATCAGCTTCTTACAATTGCGCGGAAGTGCTGCCCAAGTGGGAAGCGATACCGATCCATACCGAACGGCAGGCACCTTCTTGGCGAGCACACCTGTAGGTGGCAACCCAACGTATACCGATCAACTGCAGCTTCCTGCCAACGGACTTCGTCCTGAGCGATCGACTGCCTATGAGGGCGGTATCGACATTCGCTTTTTGGATGACAAGTTTGGCTTAGACTTCACAGCATACACACAACTCAACGAGGATCAAATCCTCAACTTGCCGACACCGATCAGCTCTGGCTATGAGAGTAGAGTCGTGAATGGCGGTGCAGTAAGAGCTACAGGTATTGAAGCGGTTGTTACCATGCGAGGCCTCAAGCTTGGCCCGCTCAGCTACGATGGTCGCATCAACTTCACGAAGGCACAAGCAACTGTTGTAAGCCTACCTGACGGTGTAGATCGTACTACGATTGCGTATGCGCGTGTTTACTCTAGCCCAGGACAAACCGTCTTTTATATCGCTGAAGAAGGCAGCAAAATTGGCGACATGTACGGCACAGGCTATCTCCGCAATGCCGAAGGCCAGTACGTCGTCAGTGCAGATGGCAAGTTCATTGCGGACAACACCCTTCGCAAGCTGGGCAACTACACACCTGATTTTCAGGTCGGCATGAGCAATACGTTTCGCTACGATCGTTTCAGCTTAGGCTTCCTAGTTGATTGGCGTCAAGGCGGCGAACTGGTAAGTCGTACGCAAGCGCTCGGTGGCTACTCAGGACAGCTTGACGAATCATCTTATCGCCCTGAAGAAGGGATCACGATTCCTGGCGTCGTCAATACTGGAACGGAAGAGTCACCTGTGTATGTCGAGAATACCACTGCAATCACACCTCAGGATTACTACATCCAGTACTACAACCGCGAGCACGAAGAGCACAATACACTTGATGCGACGTTCGTAAAGCTTCGTGAAATGCGCCTTGGGTATAGCCTTGATGCGACGAACATCAACTGGCTCAACAACTTCGAGTTCGCCCTTATCGGTCGCAACCTCGCGGCATGGTCGCCTGGGATAAAGCACTTTGATCCAGAGCAGTTTGCTGTACAAGGAGATCGCTTCGTTCGCGGAGTAGAAGACATGAGTTACCCGACGCCACGCAGCATCGGCTTTTCTATCAACGCTAAGTTTTAATCACGATGAAGTACCTAACGAACTACTCGATCTTGGCTTTGCTTTCCGCACTTCTGTTTGCGGGATGTACCAAGGATTTCACGGAACTCAACACCAACCCAAATGCACCTGTAGATGTGCAACCGGAGCTTCTCCTGCGTCAGGTCATTTTTGACTACGCCGACGGCATGAGCTATGAAGGATTCACGGGGGGCTCGAATCTCGGTCAATACTTTTCAGCAGATCCGGGCTTCAATGCGTTTGATCGCGGCAACCTACTAGCGCCTCAGTTTGGCGGTAATCCTTGGCCACTGCTCTACACCAACCTGCGCGACATTCAGCTCGTACTTGACAAGAGTCGCAGCGATGCTTCACTTGCGGTGTATGAAGGTCCGGCGCTTGTCCTCAAGTCACTTATCGCAGCTAACATCACCGACATCTTTGGCGATGTACCGTACACGGAAGCTGCGCAAGGAGCTAATGGAATCGTCAATCCGTCGTACGATCTTCAAGAAGACATCTACACTGGAGCTGACGGCATTCTTGCCAACTTAAAGCTTGCCGTAGAGGTGATGGACGCTTACACAGGCGCTGCCCAACTCAACGGCGATGAACTATACAGCGGAGACTTAGACGCTTGGATTCGTTTTGCCAATTCACTTAGCATGCGCTACTTGGTGCGTGCATCAGGACCGTATAATTCGGCTTCGATCGAGTTCTTTAACATCGTCTCTGTAGATGGCCGTTTCATCACAGAAGCAAGTGAGGATGCAGTGTACCAATTCAACAGTGCGCCCAACGATTTTCGAATGGCACGTGCACGCTCAGGTGATTTTACGAATTACCTGATGTCGTCAACGATCGACACGACGCTTGATGCCTTTAATGACCCTCGCCAAGAACTTTGGTTTAGAGCAAATGCTAATGGCGCATATTCTGGCGAGCGAAACGGACTAGCAGAAGGCTCGTTGGTTTCAAACCCTACCGTTCCAGGACTTGTGTGGCGTGAAAACTCAACCGCGCTCAAGGCCAACTTCATGACTTCATGGGAGACGCATTTTGTTTTGGCGGAAGCTGCTAGCATCGGGCTCATTTTCGATGATCCGAAGACACTTTACGAGACTGGAATCACTCAAGCATTCGCGTATTGGGACACAGAACTCCCAGCAGATTACCTCACTCGTCCAGGAGTTGAGTACGATGACCTCTCTCAGGTTGCTACCCAACGTTGGCTCGCCAGTATTGGCAATGGCTACGAAGGTTGGATCGAATGGCGCCGCACCGGATTCCCTGAATTCTTGGCGCCGGTATCTAGTCTCAACGGTGGATTGATTCCTGTCCGATTCCCATACCCTACCACTGAGCAAGCTCTCAATGAGGCTGCTTTTAATGCTGCAGTGCAACGCATTGGCGGCGAGAACTCTCCTAACGTAAAAACTTGGTGGGCCTTGTAGCTAGCGCTGCTAGCTAGGTCCTGCCGATCTCTGTCCTGCCGATCTGTAGATCGGCAGGACCCACTTTCAACTTCTCAAATGCCCACAACCACCCTCCTACAATGGCTTTTAGTCATCGGCAGCAGCCTCGCGCTACTGTGGTGGGTGCCTCGTGCGCGGACATCTGAGGCGTTCTATGAAGGTCGCCAGCAAGACCAACAGCCGGGCTTCTGGTTGTTGCTCGCGTCGCTGGTCATCAGTTGGTTGTTTGCGAAGTCGTTGACTAACGCGGCCAACCTTGGACTCGCCTTCGGCCTGGTCGGTGGCGTAGCATATGCTGCCTACTACCTCAGCTTTGGAGTGGCGGGTAAGGTCTTGGTAGACTTGCGTGTGAAGGGTGGCTTCAAGAGCATTCATGACTTCCTCGCGAAGAAGCACGGACGCTCGGCGTTGATGCTCTTTTCGGTACTCATTGCCTTTCGCCTCTTCAATGAGATCTGGAGTAACACCATGGTCATCGGAAGCTATTTCGGCGACTACGGCTCGACGCCCTACCTCATGGCGGTGGTCGTCTTTACGGCACTTACACTGGCCTATGCGCTAAAGGGCGGCATGAGTTCCAGCATTTTGACCGATGTGGTGCAGATGGTACTCTTTGGAGTGCTACTCGTTGTACTACTCGGCATGATCGGCGGCGATGGAGTAACGAGCGTGCAAGCTGCTTCGGCAGCAAATGCGGCGCCTCTGGGGTCATGGACGTTAGCAGGCGGAGTTGACTTACTACTCGTCGCAATCCTTCAGTCACTCTCCTACCCTTTCCACGATCCGGTCATGACCGACCGTGGCTTCATCAGTGATCCTAAGACCACAAAGAAGGCCTTCTACTGGGCCATTCCCCTCGGTGGCCTCTGTATAATTCTCTTCTCCCTAGTTGGGGTTTTCGCGAAAGCTGCGGGCATGGAAGGACAAGCGGCCGTGGAAGTCTCCCGCTCGCTCGGAACGATTGCTTTACTCGTCGTCAACCTCATCATGGTGACCTCAGCGGCAAGTACATTAGACAGCACGTTTAGCAGTTGGTCGAAGCTTTTGGTGAAAGACCTCAGCATCGGCAACAGCGACGATCAAAAAACATCAAGCATCAAGTTTGGGCGCATCGCCATGATTGCCCTAGCTATACTCGGCACCATCCCCGTTTTCTTCGCTCCTGAAGTACTTTCAGCAACGACGATCAGTGGATTGATGGTGGTCGGTTTGGCGCCGGTCTTCCTGTTTTGGAACATGAAAGTCCCGAAGTGGGCATTTGTGCTTTCGGTAGGAGCAGGCTTGTTTGTTGGACTTCACTACGCGATCATCGGTATCCCCGAATACTTGTGTATTGGCGACGGCAAATACGCCGGTTTGTTAGGTGCAACACTTATTGGGACGGCACTCTCGTTCATCCTTTTTCTTAGTTCACGGTTATTTCAGCGAGCATGACGAAGGACATCGGCATATTGACAGGCGAGGTTCTCGTCTTTGGTGGAGTGTACTCCAACCTTGAGGCGTTGCAGGCTGTACAAGCTTTCGCCAAAACCCGTGGCATCCCTGCTTCGAACGTCATCTGTACAGGTGACATCGTGGGCTACTGCGCTAACCCGACCGAGAGCATCGAAGTGGTTAGAGATTGGGGCATTCATGCGATTGCAGGCAACGTGGAAATGAACATCCGCGATGGTCTGGAAGACTGTGGCTGCAATTTCGATGAGAACTCGCGTTGCGACATCTTCTCTCGCATCTGGTATCCGTTTGCGTACAAGCAATCGAGTCCAACGGCGGTTGATTACATGAAGGCGCTACCTGAATACCTCACGTTTGAGCTAGGCCAAAACTTGACGTCCGCCCCACTGACTCCCCATAGGGGAGAACCGGGCCGTCAAGTTTTGGTACCCCATGGCAACTTAGATCAAAACTCAACGTCCGCCCCACTGACTCCCCAGGAGGGAGAACCGGGTCGTCGAGTTTTGGTACCCCATGGCAACTTAGATCAAAACTCAACGTCCGCCCCACTGACTCCCCAGAAGGGAGAACTGGGCCGTCGAGTTCTGGTACTCCATGGCAATTACGAGGCGACTTCTGAGTTTGTGTGGCGCAGTTCTGATTGGGCTGAGTCAAAAGCTCCAGCTTTCGCTAAAACCAATTCTGACATAATAGTGAGTGGTCACTCAGGTTTACCGTTTGCGCATGCCGAAGACGATAAGCTCTGGCTTAACTCTGGTGCGCTCGGCATGCCTGCCAACGACGGTACGCCACGTATCTGGTGTGCGACCATCAATGCAAAGGACGGCGCCTTGGACTATGAGTTCCATGGCCTAGACTACGACTACAAGGCCGCGCGTCGCAAGATGCTCGACAACCCGCTTCCGAAATCCTACGCGCTAACGCTCGACAATGGATTGTGGGACAACACCGAAGTCATGCTCGAACGCGAAGCACGATGGACAGGTTTTGCGCTCGACGCGAACCAACTAAAACAAGAATCAACCGGTACGCCTAGCGAACCGACTACGCCTGCGGGCGGAAAGAAAAAACGTATGGAAAAGCAGTATTTCGATCCAAAGGATCTCAAGAAATTCGGTCGTATCAACGAGCACCAGCCTGAAATGGGCAAGCAATTTTTCGAGTGGTATGAGAATGCTACTTATGGCGAAACAGCGTTGACAGCGCGCGAGAAAGCACTCATCGCTCTGGCGGTAAGTCACTCGATTGCCTGTCCGTTTTGCGTGGATTCGTTCACGACCAACTGCCTTGAAAATGGCGCTGATGAAGAGCAAATGATGGAAGCGGTACACGTTGCTGCAGCCATCAAAGCAGGTTCGACACTGATCTCTAGTGTCCAAATGATAAAGCAAGCCGAGAAACTAGGCATGTAATGGAGGTCAGCCTAGTCTGAACCTTCTTACTCACCACCACCTTAAATACTACCATGGCTATTAAGCAACGTACCAAGTCTCTCACTGCTCGCGGTTCTGATCTATCAGATACGCTCGTACAACTCAAGGTGCTTTCGGGCAAGGATATCGATGATGCTAAGTTTGAGCCGTTCGGCAAAAAGCTCGGCACAATGGGGCACCAGCCATTGAAGGCGACGCAGCTCGAGGTCTTCCAACTCAACATCGGTAAGCTTTGTAACCAGACCTGTGCGCACTGTCACGTGGATGCTGGTCCGGACAAGCGCGTCGAGAACATGGATCGCCCAACCCTTGAGCGTTGCCTAGAGATTATCGCTGCCACGCCTTCTATTCGCTTGGTAGACATTACGGGTGGTGCACCTGAAATGAATGCGCACTTCCGCTGGTTTGTAGAGGAGTGTACGAAGCTCGGCAAAGAGGTGATCAATCGTTGCAACCTGACGATTATCATGGCCAACAAGAAGTACCATGACCTGCCTGAGTTCTTCAAGAAGAACAAGGTGCACGTCGTTTCAAGTCTACCGTACTTCTCAGCGAAGAAGACAGACTCGCAGCGTGGTGATGGTGTTTTTGAGGATTCGATCAAGGCACTACAAATGCTCAACGAAGTCGGTTACGGCATGCCCGGAACTGGACTCAAGCTTGACTTGGTGTTCAACCCTTCGGGCGCATATCTGCCAGGTGATCAAAAGACGCTCGAAGCAGAGTTTAAGCGTCAGTTGTCTCGTAAGTACAACATCGAGTTCAACGAGCTCTTTGCGATTACCAACCTGCCTGTATCACGCTTCTTGGACTACCTCATCGAGAGTGGCAACTATGCGGAGTACATGGAGAAGTTGGTCGGTGCCTTCAACCCAGAAACGGTCGAAGGTCTGATGTGTCGCAGTATGGTAAGTGTGAGTTGGGATGGGTTCATCTACGACTGTGACTTCAACCAGATGCTCGAGCTTCCGCTCGCCCACGATGTCAAGCACATCAACGATTGGAAGGGCGATGACCTCAACCTAGCAGATCGCAACGTGGTGCTGAACCAGCATTGCTATGGTTGTACTGCTGGTGCGGGTAGTAGTTGTGGGGGTACTACGGCGTAGCCGTAGTGGAATTTTGAATTGTCTCGAAGCTCCGCTTCTTCGGAATTTTGAATTTTGAATTTTCGTGACGGCCAATAGGGACGTGGGCCTAGAGCACGGGCTTCCGTGTCGTGCCCCTCGCACTGGTGCGGGGCTCCGCGCGGGCGCTCTGACTGTCCGTCATTTCGACTGGAGTCCCGTGCGCAGCACGAGGATCCTCGCCTCGCGGGACTGGCGAAGACGCGAAACGGAGAAATCTGTTGACGTAACTTCCCTTTAAAATCGCTCCGGGTAAACCCTGGGCTACTATCAGGGTCGACGCTATGCGCCTTGTATGACGTGTTTCTTCAACCACGGAGCGCACTGAGTTCCACGGAGAAAAAGACACGGAGCAGGACGGCGTCTAGCTCCGTGAAGACTCCGTGTTTTCTACGGACTCCGTGGTTAATAAACGATCCGGTTAGACGTGCTTTAGCGCGTTTTTTTTGAGGCGCACTCTAAAGCATTATCGTACTTGAAATGCCCCACGCGGAGCACGGAAGCCTGCATTTCCAAACAACCCACGACTGCAACGCCCCGCGCGAGCGCGAGGGTCAAAGACAGTCGAATAGCATTACGTGGGGTCGAACAAGCGAACATTAAGTCAAGCTACCTAGCTTTGAATTACACGACGTTTAGGCTAGAAGAACCAATTTACGACCCCACGAAACGGGGCTTTCTAAAAATACGATCCGGTTCGACGTGCTTTAGCGCATTATCCTGACTGGCGCGCTAAAGCACGCTGAACCAGATCGCAAGGTAATACACCACCCAAGACTGCAACGCCCCGCGCCAGCGCGAGGGTCGAAGACAGTCGAACAACATTACGTGGGGTCGAACGCTCAGATAATAAGAACAAGGATACAGGCTTTGAGTTAGGTAAAGCCTAAGCTGATGACACACTTTCACGACCCCTCGAAACGAGATCTTCTTCCTCTTACCATCAATTAATAAAAACCTTCCATGCATAAGGAACACCTCTATCATAGGAATGCACGACGTATACACCTCGAGGTAAATACGAAA
This sequence comes from Saprospiraceae bacterium, assembly GCA_045110575.1. Classification (GTDB taxonomy): domain Bacteria; phylum Bacteroidota; class Bacteroidia; order Chitinophagales; family Saprospiraceae; genus CALDTK01. The sequence continues at coordinate 29,914 of JBGCGF010000011.1, read as the reverse complement.
CATCAAACTCATTAACAAAGTTAGCTATCCGCCTACCAGTGAATCCATATAAATCAAAAGGGACAACAGACTTATCATCCGCGCTGACCCGAATAACATCATCTTCAATACGATAACTCGGACCGCTTGGAGGCACATTCTCAGTACTGGAAACACCCTCGTAGGTATACGTAATCGAAAATGATTGATCTATCGCATACTGCCAAGCTGGAGCAACAGATTCGCATGATAAATAAATAGAACTGTTATGTTCTGAAGGCTTTAGCAATCCACACCTTTGCCTTGAACCGCCTAGATTGTCATCTAATACTATGTAAGTTCTAGGGCCAGAAACAAGACCGCCGAATACCAAGAAACCTCGCCCTGGAACATAATCGTCGCAGCCAGAAACAAGGGGATTAAAAATTGAAACGATTACAGCATTGGAAGATGTGATTTCTAAGGCCACACTAAAAGATCTAGAAGAGTTTAAATTTTCACATGTATTTTTATAAGTAACATTGGAGTAAAAAACAACTAAAGATGTATCTGTCCTATAAAAACCTGCGCTACAATCAGGGCTTCCTGAATGCTTTATAAACTGACCAAGGGATGTAACATGCGCCAAAAAAGAAAAAGGGGTATTACCAAACGTAACTCCTCCTAAGCCATTTTTTGTTTCTAGACTATCAAAGTTAACACCCATAAATACAAATGGGAACCCTATTGCTAATACGGTATCAACGAAGTACGGACTATCGGAATTAATATCCTCTACATCAAAAAATGCAACTTCATTAACCTGAGTAGGAATAGCAAATACAGCAGATTGATCCAAAGAATCATACACCATGCTGTAAGGCTGCGAAATGCCTTTGATCGCCATTAGTAGAATAATGGCTATTAAAGGAACCTTACAAAGATATAGTAAACATCTGCGCATCACACATGATTGTGTTTTAATAATTAAAAGGAATGCAATCTACTGTTTTTTTGTATAAAAAACCATTCTTCATTCATAATCATATTACACAAACCACACAATTACGAATCAACTGCTTAGAAATCGCACCGAGTCAGAAAATCGTACGCCATGTATAAGCGACCTCTCTGGTAAAACACGATCCGGTTCGACGTACTTGAAATGCCCCACGCGGAGCACGGAAGCCTGCATTTCCAGACAACCCACGACTGCAACGCCCCGCGCGAGCGCGAGGGTCAAAGACAGTCGAATAGCATTACGTGAGGTCGAACAAGCGAACATTAAGAGTGGGGAACCAAGCTTTGCGTTAGGTAGAATTTAAGCTAGAAGAACCAATTTACGACCCCACGAAACGGGGCCTTCTTAAAACACCATCAAGTTCAACGTGCTTTAGCGTGTTATCCAGACGTGGCGCGCTAAAGCACGCTGAACCAGATCGGTCAACGCAAGATCAGGCTACAGACACCTCCCCAACCTCATCCCCCACAAAAATCAAATACCCACTCACCAACAAACACAAAAACGAATACCCCAACATCACCAAAGAGATACCTTGGAAATAAGCTTCTAAGCCGAACCAACCACCGTAGGTAAACACGATGAACAGTGCAGTAATGAAGCGAAGTAACTCCGCAGCAAAAGCGAGCTTGCTCTTGTCGAGTAGACTGGTGAGGGAAAAGAGCGTGAGGAAGAGATAAATGCCAAAAGCAAGTGAACGCTCAACGCCAAGCGCACCGAGATTGGTGAACAGTTGAGTGACGAGTAATTGTACCACCACAAACTGCATCCACGAAAAACCGAGAATCAAGCTGCTCGGTTTTGAATCGTACTTACGCTGCTGGTAAACGGCCTCGCCTCCTAAGACGCCATCGATCGGATAGCGCTCAGCAACATCGGCAGGACGCCAACCGGTAGGCATGAACCAGATGCGGACCTTGTCCCACCACACATTCGTGCGCCATGCATCCTTGAACAGACGCCAAAGGTGCTGGAAGTTGATGATGAACGGATTCCACGTAGCGGCGGCTTTCTTGATACCGTATACTGGCTCTACGTTTTCAAGTTCAGGCTGGAAGGTGCCGAAGAGCTTGTCCCAGACGATAAAGACCTCCGAGTAGTTGCGGTCGATGTATTCGTCGTTGATCGCGTGGTGTACGCGGTGATGGCTTGGCGTTACGAGGATGTTCTCTAGCCAACCCATCTTGTTGATGAGGCGCGTATGGTACCAGAACTGCGCAAACAAGTGCAAAGGTGCTACAATGGCAATGACCGTTGTAGGGACACCCAAAAGTGCCGCAGGCAGCATAAACAAGGCAAAGAAGACCCAGATCTCAGAGATCGATTGGCGCAACGCGCACGCCAAGTTGAATTCCTCAGAACTGTGGTGAATGATGTGCCGATTCCAGAGGACGTTGATCTCATGGTTGAATCGGTGGTTCCAATAGCCGCCAAAGTCTTTGACGAGGAAGGTCACAACTACAGCAAGCCAGGTCGCCTCGATGGTATAGACCGCAATGTGATCGACGAGCCAATCGTAGCTGATGATACCGACCGTGAGTCCGAGGACCGTCTTGAGGGTATTCGTAGTGCCTGAACTGAGGCTTGAAAGCGTATCCGCAGAATTCATAACCGACACGCCCATCTTCTTGGCGGCCAACCACTCAATGAGGATCAGCCCGATAAAGAAAGGAACGGCGTACAAGACTACAGCAGCGTAGGTTTCCAAGGAAGGGGTTTTGGCGAAAGCTGAAAAGACGAGGTTAAGATAGGCCTTTGGAGCTTTACGCTTTTATATCCAACAGCGATTGCAGCTCAGCTTGCTTCTTCTCAAATGCGGCCATCGCCTCCGTTGTGAGTTCTTCTGTCGTCAGCAATGATTCCTTGCGGTGGTCGATTTGGCGACCATTCTTCCAAAAACGGAAACAGACGTGCGGACCGCTAGACAAACCAGTCGAACCGACATAGCCGATCACTTGCCCCTTCTTCACTTGAGCACCAGGCTTTACGATGCTTGCAAAACCCTTCAAGTGCAGGTACTGAGACACATAGGTCTCGTTGTGTCGAATCTTGAGGTAATTTCCATTGGTACGGGTACGAGCACGCGCCACTACTACCCCATCACTGACTGCGCGAATAGGGGTGCCATACGGAGCTGCGTAATCTGTGCCATAGTGTGGCTTGATCCGCTTTAGGATTGGATGACGACGACGTAGGTTAAACGGACTAGAAATTCGTGCTCCAGGAATTGGAGAAGTGAGCCAAGTCTGTTGAACAGGAGAGCCGTCTGGATTAAAGAAGCCCTCAACATCGAGGCTACGGTCTACAAACCGAATGGACGTTCGCTCTTCTTGGTTGACTCGGTAGCGCAATGCTTCGACCTCGCCAAAACCTACTGTCTCGCCGTTTTCGTCACGCTTGACGGTATAAACCACCTGAACCACACCTAAATGGAAGCCCGTATCCAGTGGCATGTCGATCGTGAAAGCCTTGCGAATGCGCTGCTGCAGGCTTTCGGCTAAGAGTGTATACCTGAGTGTTGAGTCGATGTTCCCGTTAAAGAAGAGCGTCGTGGACGAATACTCAGACTGAATCCCTTCAAGGTCACCGCTAGTCACTCGATCAGCTAACAGATCAATGCGCAAATAGCCGATGTGATCCATTGGAATGGCAACGTGAATGAGCTTGCCATTCGCATAAAAGAGCCGTGCATGTTCGTTGCTTGTTCGTTCTGCGTCGAAGTGTTCGCGAACATGCAGAATACTTTCCCGTCGAAGAACAGCTCGGACACCCACTTGCTCTAGAAATTGATTCAGCGTTTGCTCTTCGCCGAAAGGCAAGGTCGATATATGGTCGAAACGCTCGAGCTCCAAACCATAGTTAATGGTTGGGACAACAAGCGGGAACGCACCAATGGTAGGCGTTTCTGCAAAACGAAAGCTTGAGGCTACGAAAATGCATGCGCTCAAGAGTAGCAATGTGCCAAATCTGACGAGGCGAGAGGATGAAATCAACAAAGGCTGAACAAGTGGTTTGATATTAGGCAATAGACAAGCCATTGCAAAACTTGTTGCATTGGCCAAAAATTGCACAGGAAACCAACTATAATTCACGACTGACCTGGGATTGTTAAGAGCTTGTTAGCGAAGGAGATACGATGTTAAATCCGCTACAATGGGGGTAACTCTTTTAAGACTTAAGTTTTGAATAGTATGATCAAATACTTACTGCAAAGTTCAACAACAAAGTAGATCGTCACAAGGATGTACCACATACAGGGGGTTAGCTACCTGTTTGCGCTTAACTCTAAAAAATGAAGACTACACGTTGTTGGAATAGTAAAGGTTTCGATCACGAAAACGTCTTCGTTCCCAGCTAGCGTTGAATTCGTGGTACTTTTCGGACATGCGCAAAGGTCTCCTGATTACGGTTCTCTTCCTTGTCCTCGCCTACATAGGCCTCGGATATTACTTTTCTAACCTCATCATTGCCACGCCACCGCGACGCACCACTGAGGTGAGTCACAGTGAATTGATGAAAGGCTGGGGCTACGACCAGGCGGCACTTGAAGCAGGCCTGTCCACGCCACGCGAGGTGGAATTTCCAAGCGTAACCGACGGTCTAATGCTTCGGGGGTCTTTATATGAAGGCGCAGACAGCGTGGATTGCGGAATTGTGATGGCGCATGGCATCACCGAAAACCGCGCAAACATGTTCAAGTACGCCAGCATCTTCGAAGATTGTGGTTGCGACATGCTGCTGTATGATCACCGCGGTCACGGAAAAAGCGATGGAGACCAACTTACCGGAGGCAATTACGAGGGGAAGGACGTGCTCGAAGCGGTGAAATTCTTATCCAAAGAGAAAGGGCTTTCGCCAAAACAGATTGGCCTCATCGGCGAGAGCTGGGGAGCTGCTGCTGTATTAATTGCCGCATCTCAAAATGACGAACTAGCTTTCGTACTCGCAGAGTCGTCGTACAGCTCATGGGGCGATGCGATTCAATACCGAGCGAATAAGCAATTCGGCAGTTGGATATCCGTTTTTCTTCCGATTGCTTACACGCTTGTAGAATTACGTGCAGACACTGACATGGACGGCGCATCCCCTAAAGATGCAGCAAGCGAGATAAAGATCCCTACGCTGCTCGTCCACTCTAGCACCGATACAATCACTCCTCCAAACCACTCTATCACCATTGCAAAAGAGCTAGACCCACAGTGGGGAAAGGCAACTATCCTTGAATGGAACGTATGGCACGCGCACAACGCACTAGAGCGACCTGCAGCGTATAAAGAGATGGTTATCAGTCACTTTGGAGGCTACGGGGTACAACTTTGTGAATAACGTATTGGTCTGACACACCGCAACTTAGCGCTCGACTCTTTACTTTACTCCCTCAACACTAACCCTAACAAACTTATTACCATGGGAAAATTTGATGAAGTAGTAGAAAAAGCAAAGGCACACCTCGCTGAGCATTTCAAAGGTCACGAAGTTGATGAAGCAACACTTCACGCTGTAACAAAGGGCCTAGGTCCAAGCATATACAACAAAGATTCAGCTACAGTTGCATGTTCACAGTCTTCTGAGACGGACACTGTTCGCAAGAACTTTCTCATGAAGAAGCACGGCCTTACTGACGAAGCTGCAGCGGACAAAGCAATCACTGAAGTATGCGAGCAGTACAAAGGATCACGCGCTAAAATGCGTCCAGTATTTTACTACGTACTCGTAAAGAAGCTAGGACTAGAGAAGAACTACGCTAAGTAATTTTTTAACGGTTAGGTCTCTACTTCTCTAACCAGAAGTGATGAAATCAGAAAAGCCCTACTTCGTGAGAAGTAGGGCTTTTTTGTTGTCCTGAGAACCACTGGTTCGCAGGAACGATTGCAGTATGGCTGCTGTGTGGCTGCCGTGAGGCTGTAGTCTAGCTGCAGTAAAGACTTCAGTGCAACTACACGCAGTAACGATAGCTAGATGCTAGCATGACTGCGAACCAGTGGTTCGCAGTACAGTAGGCCTGCGGCCTACAGCTCCTTACGCAGTCGTGCGACAGGAATTCCGAGCTGCTCACGGTACTTTGCTACCGTACGTCGAGCAATGTTGTAGCCTTTCTCGCAAAGCATGTTCTTAAGCTTTTCATCGCTAAGCGGCTTGCGCTTGTGCTCAGCTTCGATGATGTCCTTAAGGATCTTCTTCACCTCAAGGGTAGAAACCTCCTCACCACTCTCAGTGGTAAGACTCTCTGAGAAGAACTGCTTGAGTCGTTTCGTACCGTACTCGGTCTGTACAAACTTTGAGTTGGCAACACGACTTACGGTCGAGATATCCAATCCGGTAATGTCAGCGATGTCCTTCAAGATCATTGGACGCAGCTTACGATCATCTCCTGTACGGAAGTACTCGTACTGATACTGCATGATCGTGTACATCGTCTTGTACATCGTTTCCTGACGTTGACGAATGGCATCGATAAACCACTTCGCAGAATCAATTTTCTGCTTAATGAAGAGGACAGCCTCTTTATTCTTTTTGCGACCAGTCATTTTCTTATTACCCAACTTAGCCGCCTTCTGGTGGTCCTTGTAGGTAGATAGCATTTCGCGATAATGGTCACTTACGCGCAGCTCAGGAGCGTTGCGACTATTCAGTGTAAGCTCCAGCTCTCCGTCACGGTTCTCGATAATGAAATCAGGAACCACATACATACTCGAGCGACTCGAACTCGTCGAGAAGCCAGAAGCTGGCTTTGGATTCAACTTGAGAATCTGGTCGATCGTATCACGAAGTTGATCTTCTCCGATAGAGAGACCGCGCTGTAATTTCTGGTAGTGCTTCTTGGTAAACTCCTCGAAGTAATCCTTAACGATGCGGCGAGCCAACTGAATTTCAGTTCGTTCCACATCATCCATATCGTTGTCTACATCTGCCAAGATGGTATCCAACTGGATCATTAGGCATTCTTGCAGACTGCGAGCGCCAACACCTGGCGGATCGAACTTCTGAATGCGAGAAAGAAGTTCAAGAACCTCTTCACGATTCGTCTCTACGTTTTGAGAGAATACAAGGTCATCGACAATCGCCTCAGGATCACGTCGCAGGTATCCATCATCATCGATCGAACCTACAATCTGAAAGGCAACTCGGCCTTGGCGCTCGTCTGTAAGGTTGAGCATTCCAATTTGATTCTCTAGGTAGTCGTGAAACGTATCCTGAACCGCAATTGGGATCGAACGATCCTCCTCATCTGGATTGCTGTTGTGACGCACATCGTAAATCGAGCGATCGTCATCCATTACCTCATTCAAAAACCCCTCATCGACATCTTCCATAGAAGGTGTCTCTGCATAATCCTCTTCTTCCTTTGCTAGCTCTGCAGCCTCCGCTTCTGCATACGCTTCTACCTGTTGCTCCTCATCTTCATCACCTTCTTCGAGAGCCGGATTGGCCTCTAATTCCTCCTTGATACGTTGATCTAAGGTTGATGTCGGAATCTGCAACAGCTTCATTAGCTGAATCTGCTGCGGCGACAGCTTTTGCATCATCTTTTGGGAGAGGTTCTGCTTCAGCATAACGTTAGGTGGTTTGTGGGAGGTGGATTATGAGGTAGGTGCGCTGGACAGTTCCTTACTCTACTAACGCAAAATGCGCAATTGAGGTTAACAGAATTACCACTTTTGGCATTACTGTTGAGGGAGCGGTCGCTCATCTTATGTAGAGTCAATTAGCATGCCAACAAAACGTCATACGTAACTAACTGTTCCAATAAGTTTTGACTTGACAAACTGGTGTTCTTAACCGTTGTCTACCGCAAGGTATGCCAAGCTGAATGGCTACCTGTTGGTTTTCAGGCGTTTGGCTCAAAAGAGATACTTCCAACACTGCGAGAGACTTTTTCAGGTATGAATTGCCCTTTTTTTGAGCTTCCGCCAAAACCCCATGCGACTCAACGGGGAGCAGCTACCGAAAACTGGTATTTTCGCACTTAAACTCCACTTTCTTCATGTCTGAACTGTCGTTTCAAGCTGAATTACTCGCCTTTACGCAGCGATCCGGGCAATCCTTCTCCATTGCACGCGGTCAATTGCTGCAAGCACCTCATGCTAGAACGTCCCCGCTCTTCCTCCTTCAATCAGGAGCAGCGCATGCCTTCATTGATTCCGAAAGCGGTAGGCAATCCATACGCCTTGGCTACCCAGGCGAACAGCTCTCCGTTTTACCTGGCCTTTTCCAAGGAACAACTTCAGCCATTGGCATTGAGTCCATCCGCAAGTGTGAAGGACTATCCCTCACCAAAGCCCAGCTCGACGAATTCGTACACTCATCTCCTGCAATCTCGGCCGGATACACACTACTACTGGAGCAATTTGCCTGCGACCTCGTTATCCGTGAGCTGGACCTACTCGAGCCCTCTCCTCAACGTCGCTATGAAGCAGTGCTCGCGCGAAGTCCTCAGCTCTTCCAGCACGTTCCACTACGTTATATCGCCTCCTATCTACGCATGAGTCCAGAAACGTTGAGCAGAATTCGCGCGAAGAGTCAATCCTAAATCTTGACCTCGATCAAGGTTGGCGCAGCTCCTCGCCCCTAGACTTGCAGTAAGACTTTAGCCTATGAACCCGCTCTCTTTTTCAACCGAAGCAGCTTTCGCCAAAACCCAAACCGCGGCCCTGCACGAACTACTCGCTGTTCAAGAACAGACCATCCGTTTTGGCGAAAGCTTAAAAGCTAAAAGCGACCTCGCACTCAATGCTCGCCCAGCAGAAAACCGCTGGAGTACGCTCGAATGCCTTGAACACCTGAACCGATACGCAGCACACTATCTGCCGCTCCTTATCGCACAGGCAGCCAACGCTCCATCGCGGAAGAAAGAAGCTTATCGAACAGGCTTACTCGGCAAACCCTTTGCACTATCCCTTCACCCTGCAAAGCGCGCTAAAACAATGAGCAGCCCGAAGAACATGAACCCGATTGACTCGAACCTCGACAGAAAGGTCGTCGATCAGTTCATTGTTGATCAACAACAGTTTCAGAAGGTCCTACAATCGCTGGACGGCAAGTCTCTGCGAGGTTCACGCGTTCCTGTCTCGATTGTACCTATCGTTCGGTTGCACCTCGGAGACATGCTCCACACCTTGGTCTGGCACAACGCGCGACATACGCTTCAGGCGGAGGAGGCGCTTGGGTAAAACGTTGAACCGTCAGATCTCTTTTACATCAGCGGCCCTTCAACAAGTTCAGGGAACCGCTTCTCGTATTCAGGCTTACTTGAAGTCAGGTTTTAGCGGCGTTGAACCGTCAGATCTCCTGCACCAAGTAAAATGGACGTTGATATTCAGGCCTACCGCAATTCAGGTTTTAGCGGCTGACCTGACGGTTCTATGCCTAGGCTCGCTTTGATCCAAAGCGCATATTTCCCATCTCCATGCCTTCAAGGCCTCGCTTTGAAATCCGAGCGCTCCAATAGATGATCAGCCCGACACCTATCATAGAAGGTATTGCCACACTGCCCCAGCCAGAGCTCACTGCGTTGACCAGAAAGGCAACAGAAGCACCGATGTAGGTGCCGACCATCCTGCTGGCGTGAATACGGATACTGAGCTTTCGACTAAACTGACCAAAGAGGTGTCGTGCATCTTGGATGCTCAACGGAACAAGACCACCCGCAATTACAACCGTTACGATTCCGACCATTTGGCCTTGCGCCAACAACGGCCAGACCACATATAGTGAGTACCCAAGGAACACTACCGTTGCGAGCAGCGTCACCTTTGAAAGTAGAGATGCAAAGGGCCTCATCTTGGCATATAGCGCTGCATGCCCTACAATACATTGGTTCAGCATCAAGATCGCTAAGGGCGTTAAAAGGTTGGCCGGATTGGCCTCGGTGAGGAACAACGCCGTTACCCCCGTCAACAACATCGCTGCTGTGAATACGAAGCCTAGCCTCGTGTGCAGCTTGGTACCCTTGGTAAGTAGAAGTGGACCTAGACCTGCAAGTAGACCTGCTGCACCAAGCGCGATATGAAATTGGAGTAAGAGTGACATGGTCTCAATATCGCTTATTGAGACGAAAGCTTCACGGAGTGGCAAACATGAACCGTCAGATCTAACGAGCCGTACTAGATTGAAGTAGATATTCAGGCTTACTAGAAATTGAGTTTTATCGGCTGATCTGACGGTTCGATGCACATCAGCGGCCCTTCAACATTCTGAGCTTGTCGAAGAATCAGGGAACCGCTTCTCGTATTCAGGATTACATGAAGTCAGGTTTTATCAGCTGATCTGACGGTTCGCCCCCAAGAGGCAACCGCTTACGGCAACGTCTCGATAAAGCTCATCTCCTTCACGCGCTTCTCTTCGCGCAATCGGCGTTCCTCAACGGTACCGTTAACGTACTTCTCAACGATTAAACTCGCTAACGGAGCTGCCCAGGTGCCACCAAATCCCGCATTTTCGATAAATACCGCGATTGCGATCGTTGGCTGCTCACGCGGTCCAAAACCGAAAAAGACAGAGTGGTCTTCACCATGCGAATTTTGAGAAGTTCCTGTTTTACCGCAGAACTGAAAGCTTGAAATTCTTGCCCGAGGCGCTGTTCCATAATTCACAGAGCCGGCCATTCCTTCGACAAGGTGATCTAAATACTTCTCATCAAAAGGAAGCTTCTCTGGTGTAGCGGCGAGGGTCGTGTCTAAAGGCTGCCCTTCGCGGACAAGTTCTCGAACGATGTGAGGCTTGTAATACGTGCCTCTTGCAGCGATAGTCGCGGCCAAGCTCGCCATCTGTACCGTAGTCATTTGAATCTCGCCTTGCCCGATGGCCGTACTCATCGTCATAGACGACTTCCACCCCCCTAAGCGTTTCGGATAAACCTTGTCATAATCGGCTGGCGTCGGGAAGTTGCCTGAACTTTCATTTGGAAAGTCAATTCCTGTCGGCTGACCAAACTTGAGAATTTTCAGGTACTTGTTCAGTAATGTCAAGCCTTGTTCCGGATCCTTCCGATTGTAATCATCTACCATCATGCGGTAGGTATTCCAGAAATAGGAATTACAACTGTGCGCGAGTGCGACGCCCATATTTCGCGGATACTCATGACCGTGACAGGCATAGGTGCGAGACCCAACTCGATAGCCCATTGAGCATCGAAATCCTGTTTGCGGTGAGATGATGCCTTCCTGCATCGCAGCCAGCCCCATCGCCGTCTTGAAGATCGAGCCCGGAGGATACGCTGCAACAGTCGCACGATTGAAAAACGGCTGTGTTGAATCCGCTAAGAGTCGGTTAAAATTGGTTCCTCTTCCCCTTCCAATGGCAAGGCTATTGGGATCATAGCTTGGTGAACTGACAAACACCAGCACCTCTCCGTTTCGAGGATCGATGGCTACGACTGCTCCCTTCTTACCTCGCATGAGCTCTTCGGCATAGCCTTGGGCATCCAGATCGATCGAAGTCATCAAGTCAATTCCTGATACTGCAGCGGAGTCTTTTCGACCTCCTTGATATGCACCTACAGATCGGCCTAGGTTGTCTTTCATGAGGTACTCCACGCCCTTGTTGCCGCGAAGTAATTTCTCGTACTGGCGTTCAAGTCCCACAGCACCGATGTAGTCACCAGGGCGATAGGTAGCGGGATTCTTGTCTACCGTCTTCTGATCTACCTCCCGGATGTACCCCAGCAAGTGAGCAGCATACGGTTGCGGGTACGAGCGGTTGTTACGCAACTGCGTATAGAAGCCAGGGAACTCATGCAGGTTTTCGCGAAAGCGGGCATAAATCTCAGGTGAAATCTTATCTCGAAACACAAAAGGAACCGAACGAGAATACCTCGCACTTCTGAAGTCTTTATCAAGGCCATCTAGAAACTCCGCATTGGTGATCCCTAACAGCTTGCAAAACTTAAGGGTGTCCATTGCAGGATCGATCCTTCGTGCAGTGACCATGAGGTCATAAACAGGATTATTGTTGACCAGCAATTTTCCGTTGCGGTCATAGATCAAGCCTCGACTAGGATAGATAACGTGCTTGTCAATTGCGGTTGCCTCTGCACGATTTCGATAGGTCGAATCCCAGATTTGCAAATCGAACGCCTTCCACATAAAGAGCAGGGCTACGGCCACAAAAATGACCTGTATCGAAAAAACCCGTTCGCGTGGAGCGTCTGCCATTCCTAGTTAATTACGCCTCAGGATCTAGAATGATCACGTAGAGGAAGATCAAGATCATGCTTACACTGAAACTGCCTAGCGCTCTCAATAGTATTTCGCCAATAAAAACGAACGTAAACGTCTCGACAGCGAAGAACGTAAAGCAGTGTACACCCATCAAAATGGCCGCGTAACTGATAAACCACTGGAACCCAAACTCAGCTTTAGTCGGCGACTGATCAACTTGATAGCCCTCCCGAGGCTCTAGAATGGCAAGCACCAAGCTTCGTGCGAAGCCTGTCAACACCAGTGCGCTGGTATGGATGCCTAAAGTGCCCAACGGCACGTCAATACACATGCCTAACGCAAACGAAATGATCAGGACAATGACGGTAGGCAAGTTGATGGGCAACAACAGAATGACCAAAGGATAGAAGAGCACCTGTAGGTAGCGTCCCCAATCTTCGCTTACGCCTATGCGAGAAAGCACAAGCACTTGCAAGGCAGCAAGCACAACAAAACGAAAAGCCGTAGAGATGTAGGGATTACTGAACATTGGAGGTTTGCTCTTCAAATAATATGCGTGCTGAATCTGCATCGCGCTTAACGATATAGCCGTAATCTAAGTTGGCCGGATCATGCGATAGCGCAACCCGAACGTCATAGAAGTCACTTCCTGGTTTGAGCCAGAACGTGTCCACTCTACCAATGTGTAGTCCTTTGGGGAAGATCGCAGAAAAACCACTTGTTACGACAGAATCCCCAACGCTCAATCGGGCGTGTCGAGGAATTTCTTCGAGCGTCATCTTTCTTGGCTCAATGCCTTCCCAGCGCAGCACACCATAGTAGCCCGCTTTGACAAGCGTTGCCGATATCTGCGACTCACTGTGCAGAAGGCTGAGTACTTCACTGTATTCCTGCCCCACGCTACGTGTCACTCCAATAATAGAACGGCCGCTGATCACGCCTTCGCGGGCGCTGACGCCATCTACGGTTCCACGATCTATGGTAAGGGTATTGTTGGCCATCGCAACGCTGTTGCGCACCACTCGGGTAGGAATCAAAATGAAACTCGAATCAACATGTGCCATTTGGACACTGTCCGGCACACCTTCTGGCTGAAGAAGTATCTGTAGACGTAATCGAGCATTTTCTGCAGCAAGACTGTCTGCCACTTCTCGCAGACTTACGAAGTCCGTCCATGCATCTACCTTCTCTGCAATAGAGCCAGATATCTGATTGCCGGAGTGCAGCCATATAGCCCGATGGCTATCGTTGTAGCGTACAATCAACAATGCGCAGATAGCCTCCAGCACCACAAAAGTGAAGACGCCGCCAAAGCGGAGAAAGAAGGCGAGGAGGTCTTGCATTACGGCCGTGAAGGTAGCAGCCCTAAGCTACTTAAACTACCCTAAAAAGGCTCGCCAGAAACTGATCAACCATGCGGCAACTACACACTATATTTCACCCTATGCGATTCCAACATTTTCTGCTCTTCATTCTGTTGCTCACTGGGGTTACGATCAGCAACGCAAGTGCACAACAAGCGCCTCAACTACCGCTAACGTCTGAGCTTTCGTGGCCAGGAACAGAAAAATATGACCCAGCGATTCCAACACCAGAGCAGGTAATTGGACATCGCATCGGAGAGCGTCACACCATACCGAGTCAAGTCGTTCAGTATTTTGAAGCTGTCGCCAAAACCTCTGATCGGGTAACGCTACGCGAACATGGTCGCACACATGAAGGTCGCGCACTTATTCATGCAATCGTGACTTCGCCTGAACGTCAATCCAAGTTGGATGACATTCAAAAGCAACACGCTACCCTCTTTTCAGACGCCGCTGGTTTTGGCGAAAGCGCACTGAAAAACGAACCTGCCGTAGCCTACATGGGATACTCTATCCACGGCAACGAGGCTTCAGGAACTGAGGCGGCGATCCTGACTCTTTATCACTTAGCTGCTGGACAAGGCGATGGAGTTGATTCAATCCTCAATCGCGTGGTGACGATCATTGACCCGATGTTTAACCCTGACGGGCGAGATCGTTTCTGTGATTGGGCAAACCGCAACCGAGGAGGTGTAGCGAATACTGATCCTCAAGATCGCGAGCACAGAGAAGCATGGCCAAACGGTCGTACCAATCACTATTGGTTTGACCTGAACCGTGACTGGATGCCGTTGCAGCACCCAGAATCTCAGGCGCGTATCGAGATGTTTTACAAGTGGCGTCCGCAGGTACTGACCGACTTCCACGAGATGGGATCGAATGCGACGTACTTCTTCCAGCCGGGTATTCCGAGTCGAAACAACCCACTCACCCCAGCGCGCAACCAAGAGTTGACGGGACTACTCACGGACAACTCTGCTAAATCGCTCGACCGCATTGGCAGCATGTACTACACCCGCGAAAGCTTTGACGATTTCTACATCGGAAAGGGATCGACTTACCCTGATGTCAATGGGTCAGTTGGTATTCTGTTCGAGCAGGCAAGTTCGCGAGCACTCGACCGTGAAGTGACCGGAGGAACGCTGAGTTATGGCTTTTCGATTCGTAATCAATTGACCGCGAGTCTTGCGACACTGCAATCGACTGCAGCGTTAAAAGATGAGTTGAACGACCATACGAAGACGTTCTACTCGGGCAGTTCAGCTTACGCCAAAACCCTCAGTACAGAGGCCTACTTGCTTCCTATTGAGGGACAGCACAGTCGTGCATCTGAGCTCGCAGCTTTGCTCAAGAAGCACCGTGTAGAGGTTTATCCAGTAACTGGAAGCGTTAGTGCAAACGGCAAGCGTTATGGCGCAGGCGAAGCATACGTTATTCCGACCAATCAGACCCAAGCACGCTTTATTCAAGCTGTACTTGAGCCGAATACGACTTTCCAAGATTCACTCTTTTACGATGTTTCTACTTGGTGCCTTCCAATGGCATTTGATGTTGAAATGCACTCGATGAAGGTTTTACCGAAAGGTGAATATGAAGATGGATCAAATGCTTACGAGACCTTCTTGAAGGACTTCAGTCCAACTACTGGAAAGATGGTTGGAGATGCCGCAAATGCCTACGCTCTTGTATTTGCGTACGAAGGATACTACGCGCCACGCAGCGTGTATCGCATCACAAGTGCTGGCGGACACGCACGTTTGCTCAACGAGCCAAGCAGCATCGTAGTGGACGGAAAGCGCGTCATGTTGCCTCGCGGAAGTGTGGTGCTACCGCTTACGCAAAACCCAATAGGAAGAGACAAGGTGATGGCCTTGGCCAAGAAAATGATGGAAGAGGATGGGCTCACGATGTATGCCGTCAATACAGGCCTTACACCGACCGGTCCTGATCTCGGAGGTAGATCGACAGAACTACTCAAGCAGCCTAAAATCGCGTTACTCACCGGCAACGGAACGAGCCCTTACCAAGCTGGTGAAGCATGGCACTTATTAAGTGAGCGCTTACACATTCCAGTGAGTTTACTCGATGCGGATCAAGTTGGACGTGCAGACTTGAGTCGCTACACGCACATTGCGATGACAGGCGGCCGTTACAACGACTTGGATGTTGCGAGCTTACAGAAATGGGTGCGCAATGGCGGCACTTTGCTTGCAAGCCACACGGCAGCAGGCTGGGCGGTCGATAAGAAGTTCGCTAAGCTTGA
The DNA here is from genome assembly GCA_045110575.1 of Saprospiraceae bacterium. Taxonomy (GTDB): domain Bacteria; phylum Bacteroidota; class Bacteroidia; order Chitinophagales; family Saprospiraceae; genus CALDTK01. Next base: position 14,149 of record JBGCGF010000011.1, on the reverse strand, counting down.
TGAGGCGAAACTTGACATTGACAGTCTTTTACAAGGTCTTCTGTACGCGCAGCTCGATGAGGCGCGCGGCGCACAGTACATCGGCGGAGCGATCCTCAACGTCGAGCTTGACGCTACGCATCCACTTGCCTATGGCATTAGCGATAAGCTGCCGATGTTCCGTCAGCACACCCGCTTTTTCAAGCCGAGCGAGACACCCGGAGCTACTGTTGGTCGCTATGCGAGTGATCCATTGGCGAGTGGCTATTTGAGTCGCGAGCGCAAAAAGCAAGGCGCCGGACAGGCTTCTATCGTTGAATCTAGCATGGGCCGAGGTCGTGTTATTCTGTTCTTCGACAATCCTAATTTCCGTGCGTTTTGGCGCGGAAGTGAACGGGTGTGGTTGAATGGGATTATGCTGCGTTGAGCGGAGCTCAACGGTACTTGGGATGTCGGTACTTGGATTTCAGATTGCTAGTAGGGACGTGCGCCAGACCAGCGGCTTCCGTGTTCCACGCGGGGCTGGTCGGAGAGGTCAGATTTCGGTATTTGGACGCTTGACTGCTAGTAGGGACGTGCTATAGCTACGCTGCGTTACCTGCGAACCAGTGGTTCACAGGACAGACAGGACAAACAGAGCCGCAGGACAAACTGGGTCACAGCCGCGCATTAGGCGCCATGCAACGATTCACAGGGGTTACCGTTTGAAAGCTAAGACTAGCCTTTAAACCCCTCTTCTATGAAAAAGTACTTCAACCATGTGCTTTGCGCACTTGTATTGTGCGCTACAGTATTCTCGAGCGTACAAGCTCAAGACCGTTGTGCGACCAACGAACACAGAGCTGCCAACCTACTTGCCAATCCTGCCTTGGTGCAGCAACGTGCAGACCTAGAGACCTTCACCCAAGCGTGGATAGCAAATCGACAAAATAGCGGACAAGAAAGTCGTGTCGTAGAGACTGTTTCTGTTGTCGTTCACGTCCTCTACAAAAACGCTACGGAGAATATTTCTGACGCACAAATTGAGTCTCAGCTCGAGGTGCTGAACGAAGACTTCCGTAAGCTCAACAGCAATGCCAGTCAAACGGCATCGGGATTCCAAGGAATCGCAGCTGATACGGAAATTGAGTTTTGCCTTGCGACTACTGATCCCAACGGTGATCCAACCAGTGGCATTACACGCACGCTGACCACTGTAGCTGGCATTGGTGACACAGACAACTGGTACTCAACTGCCAACGGTGGTAAAGACTCTTGGGATTACACCAAGTACATCAACATTTGGGTGTGTGATTTAGGGGACGAAGGTCTCTTAGGATTTGCATCTATTCCAAACTCTGCAGATCCACCAGAATCCGATGGCATGGTGATCGGTCACCAATACTTCGGAACAACAGGTACCGCTGCTAACTCTTTCCCGAATGATGGAGGACGCACGGTAACCCACGAGATGGGTCACTACTTCAACCTAGAGCACCTTTGGGGTGAAGAAGAAGGAGGCTGTAACGAGGATGACTTTGTGAGCGACACACCTAATCAATTTACTGAAACAGAAGGCTGCTTAACCTTCCCAGCGTTTGATGCGTGTACTACTTCTGGTAATGGAATCAACTACAACAACTACATGGACTACAGTTACGACGAGTGCATGTCCATGTTTACCGAAGGCCAAAAGATGCGCATGCTTGCTGCACTTAATGGTCCACGTGCAGATTTGCTCAGCAACAGTTGCGCTCCTGTCGTGGGTGTGAACGATCGTCCAAACTTGATTCAAGTACAGGCGTTTCCAAACCCAGCTAGCAATCACCTTACGATTCAGCTAGAAGAAGGGACACCGCTCAACGGTCACCGCTTTTGGCTAAGTGATGCGGTAGGACGTGAAGTACTAGAACTCGCTCCACAGCAGATGATGTCTATCGATGTTTCTGGTCTACATTCGGGCATCTACTTTTTGCGAAGCGACGCTGCGATTGACGCAACGCGCATCCTCATCTCTAAGTAACCTGCCATGAAGTACCTCTATATTTTACTTGCCGTTGCAGCAGTTGCTCTTGTAATTGGCGCTTGCAAAAGCACGAAAAAAGTCGCTACTGTTTCTACGGAAAGTCCAGCGTTCACCTTAACGAAAGGCAAGTGCCGTGGCAAGTGTAAAGCATTCACGTTTAGTGGATTCGATAACCATAGCCTAACCTTTGTTGGCATAAAAAACGTCGACTACATCGGCCTGCACAGCTCCAACTTATCTGCGAAGGTATACGATGAACTGATTGCGCAACTCGTTGCTGCCGATCTAGGAAGCATGGAAAACGAGTACCTCGCAACGGTAAAGGATCTCCCAACTTTGGAGCTCAGCTTCAAAGGAAAGACGATTCGATTCCACAAGCAGAAGGCACCTGATGCGCTTCGCCAAGTGGTAACGATACTCGACGAGATCGCCTTTGCACAGGCATGGGAATCAGCTGAATAGCACTGACACCAATGCAATTAAAAAGGCCCCATGGAACGATGTTCCATGGGGCTTTTTTTTGTGTCGAGGCTAGCGTCTGTGTGGCTCTTTGCGATGAAACAGCGGCGTGCTTACTAGCGCTATTAAAGCCCACGCGTGATAAATGCACATCTCGACTTTGCGGCCTTTGCCTCTTTGTGTAGACCGCAGGTCGCTTTGCGATGAACTAACGTCGGAATGAATAAGCATCGTTATCACCAGCACTCACAACGTAAGTCGAACGCTGGAAATCGGGTACGGACTAGGCCGTTGCCAAAACAGGCGATGTAGCAAAAGCTTTAGGTAAGGTGAAGTAGAAGGTAGAGCCCATTCCTTCTTCGGATTCAAGCCAGATCTCCCCGCCGTACGAGTTGATGATGCGAGAGCAAAAGGCGAGGCCGATGCCTGATCCTTCATACTCATCTCCGCCGGCATGCAATCGCTTGAACATCTCAAAGACGCTCTTTTGATATTCCTTTGGGATACCAATTCCATTGTCTGTTACTGCGAACACATAGCGTTGCTGCTCATCAACATCGCACGTCACATCGACAGTGGGAACATCAGATTGATTATACTTTAATCCATTACCGATTAGGTTCTGGAAGAGCTGAGTTACAATTACAGGGTCAAAAACGGCTTCAGGAAGCGAATCACAAACAGACACCTTTGCATTGCGGTCTTGAATCACCGAGTACAAATTCTCAAGTGCGTTGCTTGCGACTTTTTCCAAACTGCTCGGAACGTTATTCTGAGCTTCTTCCCCTAGTTTGGAGTAACTGAGAATTCCGTCAACGAGCTTTAGCGCTCGCTTTGCGTTCGACTTAATAAAGTCGATGTATTCCGTAGCTGAAGACTCTGCATTTGGGCCCATTCTGCGGGAAAGCAGCCCAGCAAAATTCGAGATACCACGGAGAGGCGACTTAAGGTCGTGCGAAGCAATGTTCGCGAAATCTTCTAAGTATTGGTTCTTATTGACCAGCATTGCTTTTTGCTGTTCGAGCTCTATTTCACGAAGCTCCAAGCGATCCAAAAGGAGTGTTTTTTCGGCTACGTTAGCTCGCAAAGCAATCTTGGCTTCTTCTTCTTTTGTGATCAAGGTTGACATGTATCGCCACACCATCACCAGCAAACCGACGATAAGCAAGAGGTTCCACCACACACCTGCGTAGGCCTGCGCTTCTGCCTCAGCAATGAATAGGTCAAAGCATCGATCTGCTTGGACCATTGCTACTACCTCACCGTTCGAATTTAGAATTGGTGCGCATGCAGAAAGCCATGTTCCGTGACCGTCTTCATATGGACGCATGGACATGTACTCGCCATAGGCCGCGATCTGCCTGGCTGGTGCCGAACTCATCTCGTGACGGTAGTAAGGCTCTTTCGAGGAAGTGGCAATGAACTCAAATCCAGCTTCAACTCCCGAAGAAGTGTAGGTGTACAATGGAGTTTCAAATCCTAACTCTTGCTGCGTTCTCTCTAGTTGCAGGTGGATTTGATCATAGAGGACTTCTTGATCAGCAGCGGTAATTGCATCCCTTTCTAGGAAGGTTTCCTGAAGCTGTTGATGCTTATCGCCATCAATAAGTTGTGCTACACCCCAGACCACTTTCTCAAGCGATTCGAGTGTTAGATTTTCAGACTGACTGACAATGGCCTGGTATTTTTGATAGCGTAGTGAAACAGCTAAAACCAAAAAACAACCTCCAACCACAAGCACTGCTTTGCGTATTGCCTTGGTCCCCCGTGAATTGTCCCCTTTGAAGATATTCATACCCATTGGCGCAATAAGAGACAAGATTAGTGCCACGTCCAATGGACAAACTTCCGCTGTTTCTGACCGAACCCTGCACTTAACTTGCCCTAAATGGCAGAATACACTGCTGCCAATTCCGCTTAGGTTAGCTGTGTTTCCTAGTGAATAGACTAGAATACATACCCTGCTTTACGCACCGCATTAACAACATCTCTACCTACGTTCAACTAGGCCAATAAGGCCTAGGATTGTAACACAGAAGACAAAGACACCCAGGCGCTAGCTATCGTACACCTGACTCAATCCGTATACATGCGCACCCAATCTATCTCCATACGCTGTGGCCATATGGTTGTATCGACGCCTTGGTGCCCGCCCCAGTTACCACCTACAGCAATGTTGAGCAGGAGGTAATGCTCTACATCGAACGGCCAGCTGGATCGAGTCGCTGTATCAGGTTTGTGATACGTGTAGTAATACGTCCCGTCGACACCGATGCGAACGGAATCTGCTTTCCAGTCTAGTTGGTAGGTGTGAAACTCCTCCGACATTTCCTTTAGCTCAACACGACTGCTGTGCTGATTACCGATCATGTGATTAAAAGCCTGTGTATGAACGGTGGCGACAAGTGTGTCTGGATCGTAACCCACTTGTTCCATGATGTCGATTTCTCCGCACAGAGGCCAACCGACTTCAGCAATATCTTCTCCGAGCATCCAGATAGCAGGCCATGTACCTACTCCTTTAGGAAGCTTTGCGCGCACCTCTAATCGACCTCGATTCCACGTTTGCTTTCCGCGCGTAACCAAGCGAGCTGAGGTGTAATGGCCTTCGTCTAATGAATCACGTCCTGCGCCGGGAACAAAGCTGTCATCTGCAGGATTTAGACGGTGGGCTTCGATGATGAGCTTACCATCCACGACGCGGCTGTTTTGGCGTAAGCTGGTATAAGCTTGAAGTTCATTGTTACCCCAACCCCAGTTACCGATGTCGAACGCCCATTTCGAGGTGTCGGGTGCCCCGACGTAATTGAACTCGTCTTGCCAGATGGGAGCATCTGAAGATATTACCTCTTCGGTTGAGCTACAAGCTGGGAGAAATAGCGTAATTGCGATTACGCATACCAGAGAACAGAAACGTATCATAGAAGTAAGGTAAGTGTAACGGTTCATTCACGGAGAGTTTCAGAATCGGTCGATCACAAAAGCACTCTTTTAGAAAGCTGACTGACAATTAGAAGGAGTGTCATTCTGAACGGAGCCACCATGCTCAGCTTATACATACCTTGTTAGCATAATTTGAAATTTATGCTATTTATACGAACGTTTATCTCCGTACTACTCTTAAGTCTAGGCGCAGCGGCTTGCCTAGGTCAGTATAATTATGAACGAATGGAGTTGGGGACGCCCGATAAGCAAGTTTATTTAAATGCTACACTATCACTTCCAAACGGCATTACCATTTTATACGGGGCGTCAACAATGACAGCGCCACACATGCAGGCTACAGCAATTGCAATTGATGAAAATGGTGATGAACTATGGAGATATGGATACGGACAGCCTGACAATGATGGACACTGCGAGTTTTTTGAGGCTATTGCTTATAACGGGGGTATTAGACTTTTTGTAGAGAATCCTCAATACTATTCAGAGCCTTTAGACTTAGAGTACGTGGATATTGACCTCTCGGGCAATCCAATAGATACAAATACGTATCAGTTGACTGACATTACGTATGGTGTACCAAGTTCCATACACAAAATCGATTCGACCAACTACCTATACCTGTTTACTTACAATAATAATTTACGTCTCGTAGGAATAGATGAAAGTGGTGTAGAGTCTTACAACATAGAGCAAACGTTCGATAATACGTTTCCATCAGGTTTCAATCTCCTGAAACTTGAAGATGGATTTGGAGTACTGCACAATGAAGGAGTACATTTTATTGACTTTGACAACGAGTCGCTTCATCAAATTTATAGCGTCGGCACTCTTTTCAATGGGTTACCAAATGACCATCTCGTTCCAGTATTTCAAGGAAATGAAAAAATAGCCAAAGGGCTGTTACGCAACCGCGGGGCATCCTATTGCGAACTAAACAAGAATGGAAGCTTTGCTTACGTGCAATATTTACAAAATCCAATAGAATCTCCTACGGCGTCATGCGCACTTGTTAGCGACAGTATCCTTCATATAGGACACCGGGACAATAGTGAAGTTACGTACACTTCGTTTGACCTAACAAACAATGGCGATAACATTCTAAAAAACACGATTGTAAAGCCTGAAAACATAGCTATAATATTTCCAGAACTAGAATTCCTCCTACTAGATAACAAGCCTACGGTTCTTCAACAATCTTACAAAAAAGGGGACTTCTATTCGCTAGAAAACAACCTAATAGACATCACAAACCTAGACACTGTGCATAGTTTTCAAGACTATCGCGACAGCACTTTTTTCAATCCTGAGGAATATGATTTAGTAGGAGACCTTTTAGTTATTCGAAATAACCTTCAAAACATAAACTCCCCACTTCCAAGTTTCCTTGCGTATAACAATCAAACTTTACAACAAAAATTTACAATTCACACGGAAGGTTTCCCCAATTTCTATGATGCTCTCCGCATCGAAGAAAAACGCCAACACTTGATTGCCTTGACGGCTGTTTACGATCAGACAGATCCCACTAGAGCAGTACCACGGTTCTTATACACAGAAGCACATTGCTTTGACACACTAGGAAACGTTGTCTGGAATCATGTGGCAGATGGGCTGACAACTGGAAGACCATTTTTCCCGGTGGCTGATGGCTATGTTTGGAAGGAACAAAATTCATCACAGTTAGACTCAAGTAAAATTACTAGTGTAGATGGAATGACAGGGCAAAAAAACTGGACCCTTAGCGTTTCGACGCTTAACAACAGATATGTAAGCCTAAAGGGCGTCGAAACATCAGGGGACACTACTTTTTTACTACTTCAAAGTGCTATAATTGACTCTACCTACAACACTGTTAGCTCGAGCGGAATAATTAAGGCAATAGACATCTCTGGCAACACTTTATGGGAACTAGAACCACTTGCACCAGCTACGTACGTGAATGTCTCTAACATATCTTCAGTAGTAAAAGACTCGGTTGACATTTTATGCTATATGAGCAACCCTAGCTCGACGAACCCCTCAAGTGGAAGCACGACCTGGATACGTGTAGCAAAAACGGACAGTGGACAGCGTATCCTATATGAAAACTTTAACTCCATTGGTCAATCTGCATTGAATGGGACAGGCTACACCTTCCTTGATTATCAACGCATTGTTTTCTTTAACCGACTCCAAGGTAGGTTTAGAGATGTTTCACTTTTTGATTTACGAGACTCTTCAGTCACTGAAATAATTTCACCTACGGCAAGAGACACAAACTTTGACAGGTATTATTCTATTGAAAAAAATAGAAACCGAATCTTCGTTAAAGGCGTCACTGAAAGACATGGGTTAGGTCTAGCTGTACTTCACACAATCTCATTTACTCCGCGAACACCTCCGGCGTTTCAAGCACCAATCTCCGGCCCCGTACTCCGTACAACCGACCAAGAAATAGAGGTTCTTGGCAATCCTGTAAAAGACAACCTCCAATTTCTGACAAAAGAAGAGATCGACTTAGAAAGCGTAGAGCTGTATTCATTTTCAGGACAACGAGTAACTGACATTCAAATCACGCAATTCAGCACAGGGGTCTATCAACTTGATTTTACTACTCGGCCACTCCCTGGCATATACGTTCTAAGTATAGGTGATGCAAGTACACAAGTGATGATACGGTAGTGGACCTTTCCTTCTCGGTGGACAGCTGGAGCGGTCGACCATAGTAGCACCATTATCCAATTCATCGCCTAGATAGACTATCCTAACAAAACGCAACGTTGGATAGCTCTTGAAAGAACTTCCAACGACAAAAAAGCTGTTTTGGCGAAAGCGGACGTGGCTAATGCTCATCTCCACACTTTCACTAGCGGTATTCAGCCTTAGTGAATTGACTTACCAAAACACTGGCACCAGTCAGTCCTCTGGAACAGTCGGAAATGGCAAGCTCACGAATGCGCACCTCCTTCCTTATAGCGGTTCGAATTGGCGATATTTCAGCCCACTCAGCTACTACATTCTTGATGATGCTTACAGTAACTCTCGCGTTGTTGTAACCCTTCTTGAGGCCTACAAACAGCTAGAAAAGTTACAACCGAGAAAGACCTGAAGAGTAATGGAATGCGGTCGAGAGGAAGGCGGAAAGACGCTCATTCACAAAACGCATCAAAGCGGAATGAGTGTCGACCTAATGGTCCCAAAGCGAAATGCTAACGGAGATCAAATTCGACGCTACGACTGGATCGGAATGTGGCACTATCTCCTTGAATTCAGCAACAAGGGTACTCTGAATTTTGACAGCGGTACACGTGTAGATTTTGAAGCGCTAGGAAAGCTTATTCTAGCTTTAGATCAAGCTGCAAAAGCGAATGACCTTCGTATCAAGATGGTTATCTTGAAGATCGAACTGAAAGACGAATTTTACGCCACCCCGTCTGGGAAAGAAGTAAAACGAAAAGGAATCTACCTAGCCAGATCTTTACCTGCGTGGACAAACCGTATGCATGATGACCACATTCATGTCGACTTTGAAGTGAGATAACAGACAGACGCTTTAGTCTGTGTATCCCATTAGTGGACAGTAATAGCGTTCGACCAAAATTTGCTTCCGCTAAAACTCCACCCGTAGCCACGTCCATCCGTCTTCCTGTGTGGCGAGCGAATACGTTGCGTGGTGTCGCTCCAACACATCCCTCGTCAGTGTAAGTCCGATGCCTTGACCTGTAGGCTTGGTGCTAAAGAAAGGAGTGAAGAGCTGAGTGGACGCTTCTTCGCTGATGCCTGCGCCATTGTCTCCGATAGCAAAGCCACCGGGCTGACATTCAATTTTGATGGTGCCGCCACTTTCGCTGATGCTTTCTCGGGCATTGGTGAGCGCATTGATGATGACCTGTTGGAGCAATGCGGCATCGCCTTGGATCTTGGCGGGTTTTAGCGAAAGCTGAATATCAATGTTGAGTGCCTCACAAACAGGCTTGGCAATAGCCGCTTGCTTGTCTAACAGAAGATCGAGATCAACGGTTGCCAGTTCGGGATCAGGTAGGCGCACTACATCTGCGAAACGACTCATGAAGTCATTGAGGGACTCTCCTCGCTCAGCGATAAGCGGCAAGTAGTCACTCACGATCTGACGAAAGGTGGTATCGTCCAGGTCGTCGGTGTCCATGAGGCTCTGTAACATGGAACGTGTGGCTGCGGTCGTGTTATTGACCTCGTGCGCCATCATTCGAATAACCTGACCATAGGCTGCGACCTCTGCGTCGGTAAGTTCGCCAGAGATGTTGTTGATCACCACAAACCGCCTTGAGAAGCCACGATCGATGAAAGAGGCAGATTCGCAACGATACCGTTGGTTGTTACTGAGTCGAATGAGGCTCTTTTCTTCCTCTCTTAGCTCACTTAATGCTGTCGCTAATGGATGATCGATTTCATGGAGTTGTTCGGGTATGGGCCCTGACTTCATCAACCCTAGTTGCTCTCTTCCCCAACTGTTGATGCTATCGATGAACCCGTCGTAGTTCATCGTGATAACCCCAAGTGTGGTTGACTCTATAAGCAAAGTGAGGAAGAACTGCTGACGTTGATTATCAATCCGCTCGGTGCGGATTTTCTCGAGCAGTCCGTTATAGACTTCGATCAACTCATCGACATCCCTAACGCCTACTTCGCTGAGGCGCAGCGAGTAGTCCTGATCACGTAACGCAGCGGTACCGTCATGTAGCATGCGCTGCGTGGTATGCAGCTTTCGCCAAATCGACAGGCCAACAAGGAAACTTACGACCGTGACTACTTCTAAGGAAATGAGCACGTACGGCTGTTCGCGCAATAGCCACACACCTCCAGCTAGCACCAGTAAGTGAAGGATTACGAGATAGATGAGTAAGCGGCGATGAGTCATACGGGGTGTAAGCTAAGTGCTGCAGGTGTACTTCGAACCAGTGGATAGTAGTACAATTGTACCATGCAAGCGCCCGACCATACAACCACCTACCCTCTCGCAAACTACAAGCGACTCTGCTTCCTCAAGAACATCATTACCAGCCCCAACATCATTGTCGGGGAGTACACCTACTACGATGACTTTGAGGACGTCGCCAACTTTGAAAAGAACGTCAAGTACCACTTTGACTTTATCGGTGACAAGTTGATCATTGGGAAATTCTGCCAAATCGCTTCCGACGCCACCTTCATTATGAACGGAGGCAATCACTTGACAGATGGCATCAGTACGTTTCCCTTCCAGATTTTCGGCGAGGCCTGGTCTGACGCGATGGAAGGAAAATCATACCCGACAAAAGGTGACACTGTAATTGGCAATGACGTATGGATTGGCTTCGGCGCCACGATCATGCCCGGTGTCAACGTTGGCCACGGCGCCATTATCGCAACCAAGGCTGTAGTCACGAAAGACATACCGCCATACGCGATTGTAGGCGGAAATCCAGCCAAGGTGATCAAAATGCGTTTTGAAGAAAGCGACGTCGAAAAGCTGCTTAAACTAGGTTGGTGGGACTGGCCTATTGAACGAGTTACACAGAACGTAAAGGCGTTAGGCACTGGCGATCTGGCCAATATCCTTTAAAGCGAACGTACTTTTTCACTCATATTATTAGCATTTTCAACTGCTAACACATGACACAAAACAACCCATGGTATTCTTTTAATATATATAAAAAACTGATGCTAAACTTCATACACATCCCGTATAAATATAGCCGAAAATCACACCGCACACCAGCTAGCTGGCGCACTGTTTGTATTGTTAGAGTACACAGAATCACTCTTCCATATGAAAACGCTTTCCTTTTCCGTAACCGATCAAACCCAATTACAACAGCTTCTCCAAGAAGAATCTAGTAAAGGGAATGCCTACAAATTAGCGATCGTTTTCGCTTCTACTGAGTGCGAACTCGAACCCGTACAAGCAATCTTTCGTGAATTCGAAATGAACGTTTGCGGATGCTCTACTGCCGGTGAAATTTCAGGTGGCACCTTGGAAACAAATTGCATTACCGGATTGCTAGTTGATGCTCCGAAAGACTCGTTCAAGTTATGGACAGGTCTAGCAGGAAGCGTTTCATCTCAAGCAGAAACGCTTGGCAATGAAGCTGATACAACCTTCTCCAATCCTCAAATTTTCGTTCTTTCAGGAGGTCTCACCAATGACGGTGAAGAAATCATTGATGGTATAAAGCGAGGTGCAGGTCGAGATCTCCCAACCTTTGGAGGGCTAGGTGCTGATGACTTCAAAATGGAGCGCACCTATAGTTTTAGCGAAAGCGATACAATCGACAATGGTCTAGTTGCCGTTATTTTTGATGGCGACCTGATTAAGTTGGAAGGAAATGCCATTAGCGGATGGGAACCTATTGGACTTGAAAATGAAATTACTTCTGCAGAGGGAAATGTGGTTCACGAAATTAACGGAAAATCCGCTTTAGAATTTTACAGTCAATTTATTGGTGCTGCCAATAATACAGAATTCACCGAGGATATTGCGACAGTCACAATGCTTCAATATCCACTGCAAATTATTCGTCCAGAAGGAGTGATTTTACGTGCGCCTTCTATGCCTCACCCCAACGGGACATCTATCATTTTGGTAGGTGGTGTCCGAACTGGTGACCGCTTCAGGTTCAGCATTATTCCAGGCTTCGAAGTTATTGAAGAGACCGTCGGTCACTTTAGAGCAAACCATAACGAGGACCGTCAACCTGACGGCGTTCTAATGATTTCATGCAAAGCCCGACATGCCGCTTTTGGGCCGATGCTCGAAGATGAGATTGAGCAAATCGCAGAACTCTACAAAGCTCCTATGGCAGGCTATCTTTCTTACGGAGAGATTGGCGCCATTGATGAGCGAGGAACAGCGCTACACAACGACACCTGCTGCATCGTTCGTCTCTACGAAGTGTAAAGATGAAAGGGCACCAATCTATAGACAAACCTAACGCCACAGCTCAAGGACGGATCGCTATTGCTTTACAAAAAGTATTAGCGGACTGTTCGCTTAGCCCTGAAGATTCCCTGCGATTTTCAGCTTTCGCCAAAACGGTAGAAAAGCTAGAACACCGTAGCAGCTTTCGGCTGGAACGAACCATCATGGACAAAAACGTAGCAGTGAGACTTCTCGATCAGACGATCGAGGGGCTGAGCGAGCGTTCGTCTGAACTCGAAGAACGAGAGAAATCACTCGCTGCAACCGTTGATCAATTGCAGCTTGCAAATGACGACATGCAGCATTTCATGCATGTTGCTTCGCACGACTTAAAAACACCTCTCCGAAGTATTGGCAGTTTCGCCAGTCTGATAAAACGAAGAGTGGGCGATTCTTTAGGATCAGAGATTAAAGAGCACTTTGGATATATTATTCGATCAGCAAAATCAATGAACCGAGTCATCGATGATCTAGTACGTTTTAATGGAGTAGCTCAAAATAGAAAAACCGAAGAGGTAGATTTAGATGAAATAGCTGCAGAAGTTGTACATAATCTTTACGCCGATATTTCAGCCAACATGGCGAAAGTAGAGGTCAAAAAACTAGGTACTGCAATGGCGTATAGAAGTGCTGTGAGCCAGCTCTTACAAAACCTCATTCGCAACTCCATCGTGTACCGACATCCCGACAGGTTGCCTGAAATTTCCGTGTCGTACATGGAACTAGATAGTCGTCGAGTACTCACCGTTAGAGATAACGGTATTGGTCTCGATAACGAATATCAAGAGAAAGCATTCCTACCGTTCAAACGTGTAGGCGATGTAACGAAACCAGGTACAGGAATGGGCTTGGCTATTTGCCGACGTATTGTCCGCAAATTGGGCGGCGACATTTGGTATGATGGAATTGTCGGCGTAGGAACAACTTTCTACGTGAGTTTTGAAGTACCAGCGAGCAAGCCGGTTGAAGTAAAAGTAATAGAGAGAGCTGCGTAACTGAACTTGTAAAAATATCTTTTTGATCAGGAAGTCAACCTTACGATCCAACGTCCTTAAAACCGTACTTTTCCAATCTACGATAGAGTGCGGTCCGACTCACGCCAAGGTCTCGGGCCGCTCCTGCAATCTGACCTTGATGTCGATCTAACGCGCGTTGAATAGCAACTTTTTCAAGTTCTTCAAGCGTCATGTCATCTAGTGCAGCAGCAGATGATTTCACACTTTTACCGGTGAGTTGTGCGCTGACCTGCTCTACAGAAAGTTCGCCTTCATAAAGGAGTACGCAGCGTTCCATTAGGTTACGCAGTTGGCGCACATTACCAGGTAACATGAGCGTACGCAACCAATCTTTAAGCCCAACAGAAAGGGTAGGAAGTTCACGCTGATACTTTTGCGCCTCTGTTTTCAGGAAGTACTCTGCAAGTGTAATCACATCGTTGCCGCGCTGCCTCACTGCAGGTAGCGGTATTTGGATCAGGTTGATTCGATAGTACAAATCTTCACGAAAGGTGCCTGCCTCGACCATCGCCCCGAGATCCTTGTGGGTCGCACAGATAACGCGGACGTCCATTCTCCGCGACTTGCTCTCACCCAATACCTCATAGGTCCGCTCTTGCAAAACGCGCAAGAGTTTCACCTGTGCGCCAAGTGGAGTGTCTCCAATTTCATCCAGAAAGAGTGTGCCTCCTTCGGCGAGCGAAATTCGTCCTTGTCGATCGGTTTTAGCATCGGTAAAGGCGCCTGCCTTGTGTCCGAAGAGTTCGCTTTCGAAGAGTGACTCAGGAACGCCACCGAGGTTAACGGCGATGAATGCTTTGTCTTTTCGGCCACTTGCTGCGTGTATAG
>JBGCGF010000010.1:0-113735 GCA_045110575.1 Saprospiraceae bacterium | reverse complement strand
CCTACGCAAAAGTAGTTTACGACGCGGAGCGCCTTCATCCTACACGCGGGATGGCTGGATCAGGCTTGCGCCCATTGTCCAATATTCCTTACTGCTGCCTCCCGTAGGAGTCGGGTCCGTGTCTCAGTACCCGTGTGGGGGTCCACGCTCTCACGCCCCCTAATGATCATCGTCTTGGTAAGCCGTTACCTTACCAACTAACTAATCATACGCACATCCATCCCGAAGCAGATCACTCCTTTACCTTAAAAGCCATGAAGCTTCTAAGGACTATGGCGGATTACTCCCAGTTTCCCAGGGCTATCCCCCTCTTCGGGGCAGGTCATGTACGCGTTACTCACCCGTGCGCCAGTCTCATAGAATACAAGTACTCTACTACCCTGCGACTTGCATGTATTAAGCCTCCCGCTAGCGTTCATCCTGAGCCAGGATCAAACTCTCCATCGTTGTGCTCGTAAGCAGTGTGCTACCAACTAGATGTGAGCGACCAAGCTCCTTTCTGTTATTTCGTCACTGGCCGATTACACGCGCATTCACATGCTGCGTAATCGCCATTCCTTTTCTTCCCTTAGTGTCAATGAACATCATGCTAAATGACCTCAAAATTGAGGCCTAAGCATCCGTTTGATTCCGCCTACTTTAAAGCGGACCGCAAAGATAGTTAAGCTGCCGGTTTTTCCTAGTAAACTAGAAGAAATATTTTCCATCGAAATGGTCCGTATTTCGCACGTTTGACGTGTCGGCTCGCTATGCTTTCAGAGCGGCCGCAAAAGTACACCGCCCAGTTGGATCACGCAAGACCTTTTAGCAAAAAGATCGCTTTTTTTTTGTCGCACTCGCATTCACCCTAATTATGACCTGTTTGCACGTTTTGCCGAAAGGTCAACTAGCCGAATTTACTCTTACCGAACGGACAAAATCCAACGTTAGAGTACGTTAAACTTATGTCTAACAGCACTTGTAAGCATTAATCGAAGCTTAGCACTATTTGGTACCCGAATACGCTCATTTGCGATTCGCTTTACTTCCATAGCCTGTATCCGGTGCAGAAGGTTGTTGAAATAGACATAAGCACAGTGGACACCGAGCCTAGATCCGCGCGGCAACGCGCGGATTCCGACCAATGCTGCATCAAAATCAGCAGCGATTTCGTCTTCTATCTCACGCTTCTGATCTTCTGTAAAGCTCACGAAGTCTACTCCGGGGAAATACACTCGCCCGCGGTCGTGATAATCAGAGCTAATGTCTCTTAGAAAGTTGATTTTTTGGAATGCTGCACCCAACCTTTTTGCAGGATCTTTAAGACGATCATACTCTTCTGGCTTCTCTGCAGTAAAGACGCGCAAACACATAAGTCCGACAACCTCTGCGCTACCATATATATACGTGTCGTACAAGCTACGTTCAAACGTGCGATTTTCGATGTCAAGCTCCATACTATAGAGGAAGGCATCAATTAGCTCCGTTTCAATGCTGTATTCATGGACGGTTTGCTGAAATGCATGCAATACTGGATTGAGGCTAAGCTTTCGTTCGATCGCTTTGTAGGTTTCTTGGCGAAACTCATCAAGCAAGAGTTGCTTGTCGTGCTCATGGAACGTGTCGACAATTTCATCCGCAAAACGAACGAAACCATAAATCGCGTAAATCGGATCACGTAATTTCTCCTC
Organism: Saprospiraceae bacterium; assembly: GCA_045110575.1. GTDB lineage: Bacteria > Bacteroidota > Bacteroidia > Chitinophagales > Saprospiraceae > CALDTK01. The sequence continues at coordinate 112,065 of JBGCGF010000010.1, read as the reverse complement.
GAATAGGCGAATCCCCATCGAGAAGCTCGTACTGTAACGTCTCGTTATGTGCTGTGCACACTCAAGACAAACATCATTATAGAGTTGCTGCGGATCCATGTGTCTGTTGTTTTGGCGAAAGCCGTAAATCCTTAAGTACTTCTCCTGCTACAACCTGCCCACTAATTAGAGAGGGAGGTACGCCGGGACCAGGAGTAGTTAGTTGCCCCGTGTAAAAGAGACCTTTCACTTTCGTTGATCTCATTTTCGGTTTAAGAAAAGCTGTTTGCATAAGGGTGTTCGCCAAACCGTATGCGTTCCCCTTGTAAGCGTTGTAGTCTTCTATGAACTCTCTTTCTGCAAAAGACCGCTTATAAACAACAGCGTTGCGTACTTCTTGACCGGTCAACGATTCTAAACGATCCATTACCATATTATAGTAGCGTTCGCGAAGCTCTTCTGTGTCATTTCCTAAGCCTGGAGCAGTAGGAATGAGAATGAAAACGTTTTCACAGCCCTCTGGAGAGATAGAATCGTCTGTTAAACTAGGTACGCAGACGTAAAACAATGGATCTGATGGCCATTGTGGATCCGTGTAAATCTCTGCCGCATGCTGGGCGAAAGGCGTATCAAAGAACAGGTTGTGGTGATCAAGCCCTTTCAAACGCTTATTAAGTCCGAGGTAGAAAAGCAGACTGGACGGTGCCATTGTACGCTTATCCCAATACGACTCAGTATACTGTCGATGTTGAGCAGGTAAAAGGTGTTGCTCAACATGATGGTAATCCGCCCCTCCAATCACAACATCTGCTGCGATGAAGCCATTTTCGGTGTGAACTCCTACTGCTTTTCCTCCTTTTACTTCAATCTGAGTAACAGGATGCTCGTATTTGAACGTTACCCCAAGATTTTTTGCTACACGCTCCATTGCGAGTACCATCTGGTGCATCCCTCCGAGCGGATACCAAGTACCTAACTCGAGATCGGCAAAATTCATCAATGAATATAGGGCAGGCGTATCCTCAGGTGTTGCGCCTAGGAAGAGGACTGGAAACTTGAGAATTTGTCGAAGACGGGTATCGGTAAAAAGCTTGTTGACATAGCTCGCCATGTCTTTTAACATATGGAGTTTGAGAGCTGCTTTTGCAACACGCAAATCAGCAAATTCCATGATAGAGTGACCGGGCTTCTGAACGAATTCGGCCATTCCTACTCGATACTTGTACTCGGCTTCCGCTAAAAACTTGTCTAGCTTGGCTGCACTACCCGGTTCTATGCGTTCGAATAGCGCCCGAAGACTTTTTCGATCTGCCGGTAGCTCTACTTCATTGTCTTTCCCGAATACCACTTTATAACTTGGATCAAGACGAATAAGCTTGTAATGCTCGGCAACGCTAGATCCAAAGTCTTCGAAATACTGATCGAAGACGTCAGGCATCCAATACCAGGATGGGCCCATATCGAACGTGAATCCGTCGGCCTTGAAAGTACGTGCTCGCCCCCCTGGTTGGTCGTGCTTTTCGACCACCGTCACGTTGACGCCTGCCTTCGCGAGGTAGCTTGCTGCAGAAATTCCTGCGAATCCTGCGCCTATGATGACGACGTGGTTATGTTTTTCCATAGAAAGTGGTCATTGGACCTTCGAAAGGCATCCAATTACACACAAGGAGTAACCGGGCTACAATGTTTGCCAGAAAAGGATAAAATGTGCAGCTAACATTCCACGCCTCCTTTACAGAGGGGACTTTACAGCTGAACTCAGTGTGAATCCATCATTTTTTAATGAACGCACCATAGCCACCTTTCATATCGTGAACTTCTTTAAACCCGAGCGTCTTCAATTCCTCTGCCGCAGCAGCAGAACGTCCGCCAGCTTGACAGTACACGTATACGGGTTGGCTTTTGTCTAATTTTTCAGCGTCTGCCAAAAATGTCGGCGATCGAAAATCAAGGTTCATCGCTCCTTCTATGGTACCGCGAGAAACTTCTGCAGGAGTTCTACAATCTATGAGTAGTGCTGTAGATTCTTCCTCATAAGCTTCCATAAAAGCTTCGGGAACGAGGAGGTCTACTACCCTACCCTCACTTGATGTTGGTGTTTGGCAGGACACCATAGATAGAAAGGCGAAAATAGCGATGCAGAAAAAGAGAGAATGCTTCATGTCTGGTTGTTGTGCTTTCGCCAAAACTAATGTTAGGGGAGCGACTTTTGAGTGACTCTGCTCACATTTGCTACTATTCATCATCTGTTCTTAAGGACCAGTGGATCATAAGACAGTTCTCGATCCATTTATGCGATCATTCCTGTGAATCGGTGGTTCTCAGGACAATAAAAAAGCCCCGCTTCAAATGAATGAAGCGAGGCTTTTTAGTTGATAGCAAAAGAGAATGTTACTCCTCTTCTCCTTTCTTGGCATCATCGCTACCTCCGAGCTGCTCACGCAACTGGCTGAGTGCATCTAGATCACCAAGCGTTGCACGCTCGATGTTCTGTGCTTGACGACGAACAACCTTGCGAACTTCATCGCGCTCTTCTTGAACAACTTTACGCTCTTCGTTACGAGACTCACGCTTCATAGAGTCTACCACACGGCTGTGTGATACCATGATACGCTTGTCGTCGCGGTTGAATTCAACAACCTTAACCTGTAGTGTCTCATCGACTTCTGCAGTGGTGCCGTCTTCTTTGCGCATGTGCTTAAGTGGTGCAAATGCTTCGAGTCCGTAAGGGAGTTGAAGGATTGCAACACGGTCGTCCTTGCGGAGAACAGTTGCCTCGTGGAATGATCCTTCAGGGAATACCTGAGCGAATGTATCCCAAGGGTTCTCTTCGAGTTGCTTAACGCCGAGGCTGATCTTGCGGTTGTCGCCATCCACGTTGAGTACCATAACGTCGATCTGCTCGCCGGTTTTGGTAAACTCGCTTGGGTGGTTGAAACGCTTAGTCCAGCTAAGGTCAGAAATGTGAACCATTCCGCCGATACCCTCTTCGAGCTCAACAAATACACCGTAAGGCGTAAGGTTCTTAACTGTAACAGAGTGACGTGAGCCTTCTGGGTAGGTAGCGAATACCTTATCCCATGGATCTTCTTGAAGCTGCTTGATCGAGAGAGACATCTTGCGCTCTTCTGGATCGATAGAAACAACTTTCGCCTCAACGGTAGAGTCTACTGTGAAGTAGTCACGTGCGTTAACTGGCTGGTTGCTCCAAGTAACCTCAGAAACGTGGATGAGGCCCTCAACACCTGGCATGATCTCGAGGAACGCACCGTAATCTTCGATGTTGACGATACGACCTTTGACAGTCGAACCTTCTGTGATACCCTCGCTGAGTGTATCCCAAGGGTGAGCCATAAGCTGCTTGAGACCAAGAGAGATGCGCTTCTTGTTCTCGTCGAAGTCGAGTACTGCAACGTTGAGTTTCTGTCCAACCTCGACAACTTCGCTTGGGTGCTTGATGCGACCCCAGCTGATGTCGGTGATGTAGAGAAGACCGTCGACGCCACCGAGATCGAGGAACGCACCGAAGTCGGTGATGTTCTTGACGATACCCTCGAGTACCTGTCCTTTCTCGAGACTTGCGATGATTGCTTCGCGCTGCTCTGCGAGATCGCTCTCGATAAGTGCTTTGTGCGAAACGACAGCGTTCTTGATGGTTTCGTTGATCTTAACAACCTTGAACTCCATAGTCTTACCTACGTAATGGTCGAAGTCAGTAACCGTCTTGATGTCGATTTGTGAACCTGGAAGGAAAGTCTCTAGACCGTGAGCGTCTACAATGAGACCACCTTTTGTCTTAGAAACGACTGTTCCTTTAATAACAGTGCCGTTCTTGTAAGAATCGACAATTGTATCCCAAGCGCGAAGAAGCTTAGCCTTCCGGCGGCTGAGAACGAGTTGACCGCGGTCATCCTCTAGCTCCTCAACGTATACTTCTACTGTGTCACCAATTACTAGGTTCGGCTGGTCGCGGAACTCAGACTTACCTACGAGTCCGTCAGACTTGTAGTTGATGTCCAAAACGAAATCACCTGATTGCTCAGCCTTGATCACGCCTTTGATAATTTCAAACTCAGCAACTGCTGTGAGTGAGCTATCAATAGCGATGGTCATTGCAGCACGCTCTTCAGGTGTGTAACGATCTGTTGTTTTGTTAGCGAGCTCCCAGTTGAAATCGTCGTGGGCGTGCTCAGTTTCCTCTTCTACTTCGAAGAGATTTACCTCTTCTTCGTCTTCGTCGTCTATGACAACTTCTTCAACGACATCGAGGTTACGACGTACTACAGAGGTATCCTCTTGTTCCGTTCTGATTGTAACACCTTCTGGTGTTTCGGGGGTTTTCTTGTCCTCTGTTGACATACAGTGGATTCTTTTGTAGGATAAGAGCGAGCAGAAGTGTACTGCCTGAACTAAAATCCGGGGTTAATTAGAGCCTGCAAAGGTAGCCTTTATTTAGAAAACGTGCTACCTGATTCTACTTTCGTCAAAACATGTTTTAGACAGACCCCAAATGCGTGTAAAAGCATCCTAAAACGAACCTATCTTCTCAGGAGGCCGTTTCTAGTAAACCTGTTTTAGCGAAAGCGAAAAAGTTATTTTAGCGCAAACCATTTGGTTAGTTTGTGCCCAAGCGAAACAACCTTCTGTGGACACGATCAACAATACCCCTCAACCTTGGCTTCCGAATTACCCGCAAGGAGTACCAGCCAATATTAATCCTAACGCTTTTCCAACCCTCATTGCGATGGTTGAAGAGTCGATGAAGCGCTATAGCAACCGCAAAGCGTTCACTTTGATGGGCAAAAGCATCACCTATAAAGAGGTGGATGAGCAATCAACTCAATTTGGCGCCTACCTGCAAAGTCGGGGAATGGAGCCTGGTGATCGGTTTGCGATCATGAGTCCAAACCTTCTGCAATTTCCGATTGCACTCTTTGGAGCGCTAAAAGCAGGTCTTAAAATCGTAAACACCAATCCACTGTATACTCCTAGGGAGATGCAGCACCAGTTTACAGATTCAGGAGTCAAAGGAATTTTGATTGCCGAGAACTTCGCGGCCAACTTGGAGAAAATCCTACCGAACACGAACATCAAAGTCGTCATCACGACCAGTATTGGTGAGATGTTAGGTTTCAAAGGAAAGCTTGTCGACTTTGCCGTGCGCAACGTGAAGCGCATGGTGCCGAAGTACAACCTGGCCAATGCAATCACCTTCAAAACCGCACTTGCGGGTGGTAAGAAATTCAAGCTCGATCGCCCTGAAGGAAAGCCAGACGATGTGATCGTCCACCAATATACCGGAGGAACGACAGGCGTCAGTAAAGGTGCGATGCTAACAAACCGTAATTTGATTGCAAACGGTCTGCAAGTTGAAGCATGGATGGATTCGGCCTTGAAAAACGAAACCAATCTAGTAGTGCTCTGTCCGCTACCGCTTTATCATATTTTTGCGTTCACCGTCAACTGTCTCAGTATGATGCTCAAGGGTGCAGAAAGCATCTTGATCGTCAACCCTCGAGACCTTAGCACGATTGTCAAGGCCTTTAATAGCCATGAGATCAATGTTATGACGGCGGTCAATACGTTGTTTAACGCCCTCGCTAATTCGCCTGAATTCGCTGCATGTGATACGAGTCATCTCAAAGTGGCGATGGCAGGAGGTATGGCTCTTCAAAATGCCGTAGCTGACAAGTTCAAGCAAGTGACAGGATGTCCAGCCCTAGAAGGCTACGGAATGACTGAAGCAAGCCCCGTTGTTACCACCAATCCGCTCGACGAGAATGCACGTCAAGGAACGATTGGCGTTCCAATTCCGAGCACAATCGTTAGAGTTGTCGGAGAGGATTTACAACCCGTTGCTGTTGGAGAAATTGGAGAGCTACAAGTCCAAGGCCCTCAAGTAATGAAGGGCTATTACAATCGACCAGACGAAACAGCCAAGACGATTATCGACGGCTGGCTATGTACAGGTGACATGGCAACGATGGATGCGGATGGATTCTTCAAGATCGTCGATCGCAAGAAAGACATGGTCCTCGTCTCTGGTTTCAACGTTTATCCAAATGAGATTGAAGATGTCCTTGTAAGTCACCCGAACGTCCTTGAAGCCGCAGTTATAGGTGTCCCTGATGAGAAGTCCGGCGAAGTCGTCAAGGCTTTCATCGTAAAAGGCACAAACGGCTGTACAGAGAAAGAGCTCATCGCGCACTGCAAAGAGCAGCTGACGGGATACAAGCGTCCGAGGTCGTATGAGTTCCGTACGGAATTACCGAAGAGCAACGTTGGGAAGATCTTGAGGAAGGATTTGCGTTAATCCTGATTTGAGATGTGAGACGTGGGATATGAGACTTCCATTGGGACGCTCTTTTGGGACGCATTACCTGCGGCTGCCTTACTTCCCTGCGAACCAGTGGTTCGGCAGGACAAGGCAAGAGACTATAATCGGCTATACATGTGTCTACGCCGCGAAGTACTCCTTCGCCTTATCGTAGTCTTCTGGGATTCCTATGTCTACGAAGTAACCTGGCTGCGGACTTCCAAGTACGCGCATTTCCATAAGATGTGCTTCGAAGAAGTCTTTCTCTAGAGAGAACCTTGGCTTAAAATCAAAACGATAAATCGCTTCAGGATCTAGCAAATAGACTCCAGCATTGATTAAGCCCTTTGCGCCAGGTGTTTTCTCACGAAAGCGGGTGATAAAGTGCTTTTCATCTAGCTCAACGAGGCCGTAGCGATCGGCAACGTCCATGTGGCACAACGCGAGGGTAACATCCGCTTTGTTGTCTTTGTGGGTTTTGGCGACAGCTGCCAAAGAGCAATTGAAAAAGGTATCTCCATTAATGATCCAGACAGGCTGATCAGAGTTATGAAGGTTTAAGGCAAGCGCAATTGCACCACCTGTCCCCAATGGCTCAGGCTCAAAGGAGTAGCTGAGTGAAATCTCACCGTGACTATCGCCGAGTGCCTCTTGAACGAGTTCGCCTTTGTACCCAACTGCGAGAATAGCGTTGCGAATTCCTTGCTTCTCGAGTTCATCGAGCAAGTACGCAAGAAACGGTTTGCCGTGAATCGGCGCTAACGGTTTGGGTACTTCACTAACAACAGATTGAAGTCGTGTCCCGAAACCTCCGGCGAGTATGATTGCTGTTTTGATAGAGATGTAGGATTTGGGATGTGAGATCTTGGATCTTGTGTGCGACTAAGCTTCTTGCGGGAACATGGTTGCTTCAACAATCTCGCAGAGGCAGTGACCTAAGAACATGTGCACCTCTTGAATACGAGGAGTGTCTGTACTTGGGATTTCAATAAGAATGTCTGCGTGCTGAGCCATCTCTCCCCCACCCTTTCCGGTGAATGCTATGGTAATCGCCCCGAGGGTGCGTGCCGTAGCAAGTGCTTTGACGATGTTGGATGAGTTGCCTGATGTACTGAGCCCTATGAGCACATCTCCTTTGCGGAGTTGAGCACGCGCAAGACGCTCGAAGACCTGGTCGTAACCGTAGTCGTTACCCACTGCAGTGAGGTAACTCGTGTTGACGTGAAGGGCTTCTGAACGAAGTGGTGGACGGTCGTAGTAGAACCGGCCTGTAAGTTCGGCACTCAAGTGCTGTGCATCAGCGGCGGACCCACCGTTACCGCACCAGAGTACAGTACCATCGCCTCTAAGGGCATCGATACACGTTTGTGCTGCGCGATCAACTTGAGCCAACAAGGCTTTGTCGGCGAGTACTGTTTGCTTGAGAGCAATGGCAGTTTGGAGGCGGTCAGATATTAACAAGAAACAGAAATTTAGGCTGCAAAGGTAGTTCGCTACCCTAGCCCACCCAACTCATCATTCCTTCATTGGCAAAAACAACTACTGTAAGCCAACAAGACTTATTCAATCCTCCACTCTGGAAGACCTTCCTGAACCTTAAACTCAAATTTCTTGGACTTAACAGCAAGCATAAGAATAGTCCCAAGGCCAACTTGAATGGATCCTGCGTACAGCAAATTCGATCTACTTTCTGAACCAGCTACAGCGACATTAGCAATTGTGACAAGCCCCATTCCTACAAGCGTCCCACCAATGCCCGTGAACGTTCTTCTCCTTTTATTTGCTTTTGCAGATTTATAGACGCTGAACCCGGAAACATTGCTCTTCAGCACTGATATGCGTTGAGGCGAGTTATACTTCCTCTCGAGCATCTCGTTGAACGAACCATCGACCCGTGTTTCACTTTTGAAAACGTCTACAAGCAGGTGAATACTGTCTTTCGAGACGCTCGTCAACGTCCCATAAACATATGAATGCTGCTTCGTGGTAAGTTCTCCTTGCCCGTCTGGATGAGCATGTATGATCAAGTACTTTTGAAAAGGGATCACCTTGGCCTTATACGGACTGTGTAGAGTGAGTCCTTGACTGTAGCTGAGTGTTCCACCCAATAAGAGCAGTGTCAAAAAAAGTAAGCGCATAAAATATCAGGTAACTAAGAATAAGGGACAATCCCCCCTAAAGAAGCAATACATAAGTTGAGTTAACCGACCCAGCTCATCATTCCTTCATTGACAAAAACGAAGTTGCGAAGTTCTCCTCCGTAACCGTTGAGCGCTTCTGCGACAGCGTGTCGGGTTTGACCAGGACAGTAAAAAGTCATGAATCCACCTCCACCGGCACCGCTGATTTTTCCTCCCGTAGCACCTGCTGCAAGTGCAGCATCATAAAGTTCATCTATGACTGCATTCGTGATGCCTGCTGCCATTTTCTTTTTGTGCTGCCAGCCGAAGTCAAGGAGCTCACCAATGGCATTGAGTTGCCCTGTTAAGACGGCTTCTTTCATGCGGACGGCTTGCTCTTTAAGCGCATGTGCCGCGTCGATGCTTGCGTTGGTTGGACCTGTTTTGGCGAAAGCTTCCTGTTGCTGATCAATGATCTTAGCAGAGAGCCTGCTGGTACCGGTATAGTACAGCAAGATGTTGTGCTCTAGTTCTTTCTGATAACTCCGACGCACGCGAAGGGGGTTCACAATCACCTTTTCGTCCGCGTAGAACTCCATGTAATTGAAGCCACCAAACGTTGCTGCATATTGATCTTGACGACCTCCGCTCATCCCAAGATCGATACGCTCAATGTCATAGGCTAGACGGGCAACGTCATACTCGCCAAGCGGAAGTTTGAGCCACTCTGCGAAAGCTCCGAGAACAGCAACCGTTACGGTACTGCTCGTCCCCATGCCCGATCCTTTCGGCGCATCAACCTCTGTTATGAGTGTGAAGCCTTGTGGAGCTAAATTAAAATCACGAACAAGACGGTTGTAAACGCCTTTCAGCAGGTCAAGCTGCCCGTCAATCTCAAGTTGCTCGGTTGCTTCAACTTCAACACGCTCACCCAAATCTCTACTGTCGAGAATGATAAGGTTGTCATCGCGCAACGAAATACTCGCAGATGCAAACAGGCTTACCGTAGCATTCAGAATAGCGCCTCCGTGCAGATCTGCATAAGGTGAAACATCTGTACCGCCACCAGCGAGACCGATACGGAGAGGAGCTTTAGCGCGGTAGATCATAACGGGATGTGAGATTTGGGATGTGGGATGTGAGATTGCTTTTAGGGACGCTCATTAGCAACTTTGAACCTAGATTACCCACCTTTAAGCGGTTCCTTGAACTTGTCAAAAGGTCGCGGATGATACTTGAGACGTTCAGTTGCCTGACAATGTTACGTCAAAATCTAGCTATCGCTTTACTAACCCTTCCAACACCTCTACCAAGGCTGGCCATGCGTATTGCTTGGCTAGGTCTTCGACGTTTTGTCGGAAGGTAGCTTGGTCTGCTTCTTTAAAGTACCGATCTATGGCATCAGCAATCGCTATGGGTGTGGTATCAACAACGTATCCGGCCTTGCCATCAGGAACGATTTCAGGAAGACCGCCAACTTTGGTGACGACCATCGGCGTACCGAAGTGGTAGGCCATTTGACTGATACCGCTTTGCGTTGCTGTTTTGTAAGGTTGGACAACAAGATCTGCAGCACCGAAATAATAGCGGACCTCGTCGTTGGCAATGAAATCAGTGTGTAGTTCCAAACGATCTGCGATACCGAGTTTCTCTATCTGCGTTTCGTATGCTTCGCGATTACCGTAGTACTCGCCAGCGACAATGAGCTTAATCTTTGAGCTCTCGCTAAAACGATCATCATTCATCGCATCGAGCAACAGGTCAAGTCCTTTGTAGTCTCGAATGAAGCCAAAGAACAACAAGTAGCGCGTGCCCGGATCAAGTCCTAAATGCTTAACGGCAAGTTCACGTGCAACGGGTTCGCCAAAATTGTCATAGACCGGATGCGAGTGAAAGATCACCTGCTGCTTTGGCTTGGTGAACTCCTTCATTTCCTGCTCAACCGAACGACTCATTACGACAAAATGATCAACGGCCTTCGTAAAGTACTTGGCGAAAATGCGATCGCCCGGACGGGATTCGTGCGGAACGATGTTGTCGATAATGGAAAAGACTCGGGTGTGGTTTTGGCGAGCAACGCGAAGCACAGTGCCTAATGCAGGTCCCATGAAAGGAAGCCAAAACTTGCAAATGATTACATCTGGATTTAGCGATTTGATGTATCGACCGGTGCTGTAATAGCTCAATGGATTGACACTGTTGAGCTTTTGCGTGATAGTATACCCTGCAGGTGCTGGACGATCATCGGTCTGACTTTCGCCAGGAAAAAGGAAGTTTGGATACTGAAGCGTGAAGGTGACAACCTCTACCTCATGTCCTCCTTCAATGAGTGCTTCCGCAAGACGCTCATTGAACGCTGCGAGTCCCCCTCGAAAAGGATGGGCAGTACCGAGTATGACGAATCGCATGTTTCAAACGCTTTAGAGTCTGGATAAGAATTCCTGCGATGATAGCACCTACGGGGCAAATACTAGCCTAAAAACAGAAAGGGGCTTGTCTTTCGACAACCCCCTTTAGGTGCTTCAAATCTATTGAAACAGGTGGCTAGATGAACTAGCGCTTTGCGAGAAGATCGCGAATCTCACCAAGAAGGTCTTCCTGAGAAGGACCAGCTGGAGCAGCTTCTGGCTCAGGAGCTTTTGTGCTGTTGTATCCTTTCACCATCATGAAGAGTACGAATCCAACAATAATCAAGTTGATGATTGTGTTGACCCATGCTCCGTAACGGACTGCATTTTCTGGAGTAGCAACTGTTCCGTCTGCAGCCATGATAGCTGGAGAGAGTATGTGTTTCATGTCTGCAAAATCAGCACCGCCCATGACGTGTCCGATAAGAGGCATAACGATATCGTTAGTGAAACCGTTGACAACTAGACCTACAGCTCCTGCCAAAATTACGGCTACAGCTAGGTCGACGACGTTGCCCGTCATGATGAAGTCCTTGAATTCCTTGAACATGTTTGTTGATTTAAATGAATCAGAAGAGGCCTAATCTAGTAGAAGAGGCCGTCAATTAGTGTTTAAGAGACTTGTTGGGATTGATACAATGATACATCTAACTTTGAATTAATTGTCATAACACATTAAAAAAACATACTAAAATCAAAATGGGCTCCCAGATTACTCTAGAAGCCCATTGTTAGTATATGAATCAAGGGGTAAACCCTTGACTCTTAAGTCGTTTAAGAAGTCGTTACCATCTCTTCACGGATCTTATTTAGTGCAGAACCTGCGCGTACCCAATCGATTTGAGCTGCATTGTAGGTGTGCTGAACTGGGAAAGACTCGGTCGTTCCGTCTGCATGATCGAGACGAATCGTGAGGTGCTTACCAGGTGAGAATGTCGCGAAATCAGTTATCGTGATCTTGTCATCTTGACGCACCTTGTCGTAGTCGGCCTTGTCTACGAACGTAAGTCCGAGCATGCCTTGCTTCTTCAAGTTTGTCTCGTGAATACGAGCGAAGCTCTTCACGATTACCGCTTTCACACCAAGGAAGCGTGGCTCCATTGCAGCGTGCTCGCGACTTGATCCTTCACCGTAGTTCTCTTCACCGAAAACAATGGTTCCGATTCCTGCATCACGATATGTGCGACCTGAAGTAGGCACAGCCATGAACTCAGGATCTCCACCACCAGCATAGTTAGCTACACTATTTACAGCCTCGCTGTAGTAGTTAACTGCACCAATGAGACAGTTCTCAGAGATGTTCTCGAGGTGTCCACGGTACTTCAACCATGGGCCAGCCATAGAGATGTGGTCTGTGGTACACTTACCTTTTGCCTTGATAAGTAGACGCATGTCCGTTACCTCAGCAACAGTCATTGGCGTAAAAGGTGTCAGTAACTGTAGACGCTTGCTATCAGGAGCAACGACAACGCTGATACCTGATCCGTCTTCAGCTGGAGCGTTGAAACCATTTTCTTCAACATCAAATCCTTTTGGAGGAAGCTCCCAACCAGTAGGCTCATCAAGCTTGACTTGCTCACCAGCTTCGTTGGTAAGCGTATCCTTCATTGGGTTGAAGTCCAAACGTCCAGAAATAGCAATTGCTGCTACCAATTCCGGTGACGCAACGAATGCGTGCGTGTTCGGGTTTCCGTCCGCACGCTTCGAGAAGTTGCGGTTGAAAGAGTGGATGATTGAGTTCTTCGGTGCATTTTCAGGATCGTTGTAACGAGCCCACTGGCCGATACACGGTCCACATGCGTTCGTGAAGATCGTAGCGCCGAGCTTCTCGAATACCTGAATGATACCGTCACGTTCCGCTGTGAAGCGCACCGTTTCAGATCCCGGGTTAATTCCGAATTCAGCTTTTGTTTTGAGTCCTTTGTCGATCGCCTGTTGAGCGATTGATGCGGCTCTTGAGAGGTCTTCGTAAGAAGAGTTGGTACAAGATCCGATAAGCCCCCACTCCACGTCAAGTGGCCAATCATTTGTTGTTGCTGCTGCAGTCATGTCCTTACCAGCGAGTGTAGACAAGTCTGGCGTGAACGGACCGTTGATCCGCGGCGTAAGCTCATCGAGGTTGATTTCGATGATTTGGTCGAAGTACTTTTCTGGATCAGCGTAGCACTCAGGGTCTGCCGTGAGGTGCTCTTGAACTTGATCAGCCAAGTCAGCAATGTCCTCACGATCTGTAGCGCGGAGGTAGCGGCTCATTGAAGCATCGTAGCCAAACGTTGAAGTCGTAGCTCCAATCTCAGCTCCCATGTTACAAATGGTACCTTTTCCTGTACAACTGAGTGAAACCGCGCCTGGGCCGAAGTACTCAACGATCGCTCCCGTTCCACCTTTAACGGTGAGAATGTCAGCAACCTTCAGGATGACGTCCTTTGGAGAAGACCAACCAGAAAGCTTTCCGGTGAGCTTAACACCGATTTGCTTAGGCATTTTAAGCTCCCAAGCCATTCCAGCCATCACATCAACGGCATCAGCACCACCGACTCCGATAGCAACCATGCCTAGACCTCCAGCATTCACGGTGTGTGAATCAGTACCGATCATCATTCCACCAGGGAATGCATAATTCTCAAGTACTACTTGGTGAATGATACCAGCGCCTGGTGCCCAGAAGCCGATGCCATACTTATCAGATACAGACTCGAGGAAGTTGAAAACCTCGTTACTCGTATTGATTGCGTTTTGGAGATCCTTGTCTGCTCCAAGCTTTGCTTGAATCAGGTGGTCACAGTGAACTGTACTTGGTACAGCAACCTTGTCCTTTCCAGCCATCATGAACTGAAGCAACGCCATTTGAGCGGTTGCATCTTGCATTGCTACACGATCGGGAGCAAACATGACGTAATCCTTTCCACGACCATACTTGTTCATCGGGCTTTCCGCGTGCAAGTGGGAGTAGAGGATTTTCTCTGTAAGGGTGAGCGGACGACCGAGTTCCTTGCGGGCTTCGGCAATTTTCGCTGGCAGGTCTGCGTACACCTGCTTAATGAGATCAAGATCAAACGCCATGGAGCGTGGTAGTTTACGTGTGTATGAGCACAAGTGCTCATGTGAGGATGTTGGTCAAAAGTACGTAATACAGGGCATGTTGGTTGTGACTTCTGCAAACCCTTTACAAACGAGACTTCAGCCCCGCATTGCGAGGACCTTTCGGCTTTCGCCAAAACAACTAACGAAAACTAGACCGAGCTTGAGTTTCAAGGCACTTTGGGGCATAAAAAACCCTGAAAACAGGATTAATGCTTTCAGGGTTGAGCGTCAAAAGATGAGGGACTTTAGAGTTTCTGCTTCACCTTCTCGATGTAAGGAAACTTACGGATGAGGCGATTATTGACTCTAGAGATCGCTTCATCTGGGGTGGAGATGAAATCTATCTCGATACGAGATGCGTCGTTGTACAGCGTTGCTCCCATTTTATCAAGCACCGTTACGCGCATGTCAATTTCGTACGTACGGTTCAAGCCAGCATCTGGAGCATTGAGAACCGCAGTTAATACAGAAACCGCTGCAGATTCAACATCGGTTAAGACCTTATTCTTTTGGACTGAGGCCATGACAACCGCATCTACACCAAGTATTTTAGTAAGCTCGGCTGCGGTGTAATCATGCGCATCAACCAAAGAAATACCTGCGTCAGCGAGTAAAATATTTGTTTGAGTGGTTGCCTGCATGTCTACTACCAATCGGCGATTCCGAGTAGCTCTCCGCATGATCCTATCGACGAGATCTTGCTGAAAGGCCTCTGCCTCCCATGCACGCTGCTGCTCCATAAATTCTTCAGTCATCCTTTTCGTGCGACGACCAGTGTTGAGCACATCAAAAGGAATAACCGCAATTGAAAGGTGATCGGCAGTGCGCTCTTCAAAATTGTCAGCAACGTATGCACGGCGGTTGCAAGAGATTGAAGCTATCGCGACAAGAAGGGCGAGTAAGTAAAGTGAGTAGCGCATGACAAAAGACTTTAAGCGTTGATTTTTCGATTGATACAAAGAAATACCGAGGTCTCTTATCGTTTAGTTGCGGCCGTGTTACCGAGATCTTAAGGTTGTTGAAATGAGATAATCTATGTTTTTAGTCGCATGACTATATTTTTAGTTATACATTGCGTCCATGAAACGATTAACCCAGGGTGAAGAAGAAGTCATGCAGGCCGTTTGGGACTTAGGAAAAGGAAGTGCCGGCGACGTGAGAGAGGTTTTGGCGAAAGCTGGATCCGTGGCCAAGCCAACGACCATCTCTACAGTTTTACGCATACTCGTCGACAAGGGCTTTCTGAAATTTGAAGCCTTTGGACGCACGTACGTTTATCAGCCAGCTGTCGCCAAAACGGATTATTCCGCCAACCGACTCAGCAGCTTTATCGAACGATTCTTCGGAGGCAACCCCGCCAAGCTCGTCTCCTTCTTAGCTGAACGCGAAAACCTAAGTCTAACCGACATCGAGTCTATGCTCGATGCAGATTCGGACGATCAAAAACCAGCAGTATAATGATGTACTTATTGACTGTCACACTGGTCTGGGCAACTGGACTTGCACTTTACCTCGGCTTACTTAAGAAGGTCCCTGCTTACGGTTTCAACCGAGCGTTTTTGCTCACTACCCTACTCGGCGGACTGTTCGTTCCGTTCATTCCTGTTTGGTCTGGCGGACCGGAAGCTTTACCAGCGCTGATTCGAAATGCGGTGATACAACTCCCTGGAGTGGTCATTACGGCAAGTGGAACGCCTGCCGTTGCAGAAGCTACCGCGACTCCTTGGTGGCTCATTCTGTACGCATGTGGAGGTGCTGCGGCTCTTGGATTGCTCGCTTTTAGTGTTTTTCGCTTGATCCAGCTTTATCGAAAGAGTACGGTTGTTTCTGCTTCTGGCGAACTAACAATTCGAGATACCGGTAGACCAATAGCGCCCTTCTCGTTTGCTAAATCTCTCTTTGTCTCCGATTGGAACGCCTTGAGCACATCTGAGCAGGAGGTTTTGGCGAGGCACGAGACCGCCCACTACACGCACTTCCATGCCATTGACAATGTACTGGCAAGTGTTGTGGTAACCCTTGCCTGGTTTCATCCGCTTGCCTATGTGTTGCGCCGCGAACTCCGTCTCGTACATGAGTTCCAAGCCGATGCTCACACCCTCACAGAAATTGATGCCCGCTCGTATCGCGAAGTTTTGCTTCGTCAACAGTTGGGTGCTCCTAACCTATCACTCGTTGCGTCTTTCGCGCACTCACCTCTAAAAACACGTTTTGCCATGATGACTCACAGCTTTCGCCAAAACCAACTCTGGCGCCTCGGCGCTGCCCTACTCTGCTTGCTTCTCGTTGTAGCCGCTTGCACCAAAGAAGAAATTGATGATACCGAAGTAGCCAACCTCATTGCCGACCAAATGGAAGGTGATTTACTCAGCGCTGCAGACGCATCGGACGTAGAAGGAATGACTTTGACCAGTGTCGACACAGTAATGATTTTTGACCCTGAGACCAAGAAAGAATCAGTAACGGTCGTATATAACTACGAGGAAGAAGGAACGAACAGAAGTAAGTCCATTCAAAAACAACTAAGTGGCCCAGCATTGGAGAATTTCCAAATCCCTCCTCCACCACCTCCTCCACCAACTGAAATGTTCCGCAACCAAACAGTTTACAAATTAGTAGATGAGATGCCAAGATTTCCAGGCTGCGAGAACAATGGTCTTGCAGACAAAGAACTCCAACAGTGCTCAATGAAAGAAATGCTTACGTTCATCTACGGCAATATTAAATATCCGAAATCTGCAAGAGATGCAGGCATCGAAGGAACTGCAGTTGTCAGCTTTATTGTCGGTACGGATGGAGAATTGCTAGAATCGGAAGTTGTAAGAAACCCTTCAACAGACGAACTCGGTCAAGTAGCCAAAGACATCGAAATGGAACTATTGAAGCTCACTTCAGAAATGCCGCAATGGATCCCTGGCAAGCAGCAAGGAAAAGATGTTCAAGTACGATTCCATCTTCCTGTGAAGTTTAGGCTTTCATAAGGAGTATGTTGTGTGAATTAAAAAATGGCTTGCATCCTCTCGGATGCAAGCCATTTCTATTTGCTATGATCGATACGCTGCGGGCTAAAGCCCGCTGAACCAGATCGTAGCTAGTACTCTACTTTGCAGTAATCACTCGCACAACTGGATGGTAAATTCGAAGGACATCCTTGCCTTTGTGATCTGCAGGAAGAACGAGGTTTTCGATCGTACGATAGTCAGACCAATCCATGGTCATGCTAGCTTCCGTTTGGCCGCCTTTACGGAAAGTCCATTCTTTCAATTGGTAGCTCGCATCGACATACAAGTCGTATGCATCACCAGGCGTGTAACCACCGTCTGAGCCGTATTGAACGGTAAGCTTCGTGCGCTGCTCATCCGTCATAGGAGACGTCGCATTTCGATCGATGACAGACGTATAGCCGTCCTTGCTCCAAACCAAGTAGTACGGCATCAACAACCAGTAGCTATCGTTGATGAACTGACCGTCAATAGAAAGGTCTGTGCTGTCGATTGATGTGTTTCTGACAATTGATTCGGTGACGCCTTCTAGGGTTCGGACAACACTGTCTGTCTTAGGAAACCAAGACCATTCACGTTGCAACTTCCCCTCACCATTGATGTCAATATCAAAGCGAAAATCGATCTGCTGCACGTCTTGCCAGTAGTCAAAACCGTGCACAAAAGCAATACTGTCTATTAGAGTCTCTGGCACAAAGACTGACCTCTGGGGTGCCTCGGTTTCTACCGTCGAAGTTTCTGGACTTGAGCAGCTCGTCGCCATGAAAGCAACCGACAAAAAGAGAAGAGTGAAAATACGCATGGCGCGAAGGTACTTGTCTAATCTAAAGCAACTCTATACCATAGGTGGTTTGACTGTTTTATGGTCGTCCGTACAACGGTCGGACCACATTACGGTCGGGCCACATTACAGTCGGACCTCATTACGGTCGGGCCACATAAATAGCTCGGATCTCATTCTACTTCTCCTCAAGACGTTTTAGCCGATTTTCCATGTAGGTCACAAAACGCCAATGACCTTCTCCCCGAAGGCACATGCGTTTCATTACGGGGAGATAGCTGGAGATCAACTGCCTATCCTCTGAATGGATAATTGCGAGCGGAATAGCAGATGCGGCGCGCTTACCTACTTGACCTATTTCTGGCCAGCCGTATTCGTCCAAAAGTTCGAGCGCACGACCGAGCACCTCTTTATCATGTACCACATAGCCGGCTGAATCGACCGCAAAGTCGACTTGCCATCTCACGTCTATTGAGTCAATTTCAGCATGGTAAAAGTTTAGGTTTCCGATCCACTTGTCAAGTGTACGATAGCGCTGGTCTTCATGCCAAAGCGAGTCCAAGCTCCTTGCATATTCCGGCTGAAGAAAGGATTGATAGTACTTCTTCAACGGTTTTTGCAGTCCCTTAAACGCTGGACTGGCTTGAATTGCAGCAGCTCGCGGATCGTAAGCAATGAGTGTCTGCTTCTCCAAAGGAGCATGCGCTTGCCACATGCGTAAAGCCCGCAAGGCTGCAGGAATATTACCCTCCCAAGATTGCTCAAGTGCATAACGATACGGGATCAAAGAGGCATTACGCATTGCAACCGTCCGGATATCCACCCGACGTGCTTCGGCGTTTTGGACGAGCTGACTTTTGCTGTCGCCAAAACCTACGCTCAGTGTTCGAAAGGGTAAGATGCGGTGTACGTCTGCGAGATGTTTTCGTACTGCAGCGACACGACTTTCAGACAGTTGCTGATTGTCACCCGCCTGCTGATCGGCATAGCCTTCGAGTGTAAATGTTGTTCCTGGATACTGCTTTACCGCTTTCGCAAAAACAGCCATCGCTTCGATTGAAGCCGCATCTAGTTCACTCGAATTAGAAGCAAAATAGACGCTCAAGCCATTAAGCTCTTGAGGCATGTCTACAACATAGAGACTGTCCTCAAATCGGCAAACGCCAACGGCGTCTTCAGGCGCTATGACGCCAGGTAAAAGCTGCTCCAGCTTTAAATCATCGAGATACCAGACGAGTTTATCGGCCGAACCTTTTGTTGGAGGGCCTTGGTTGTTTCGAAAAACTCCGAGTGCCATGTAGGAGAGATTGCAGGTGGGAGCAAAGGTCCATTTGACTTCATACCATTCTCCAAACCTCACCGTGTCAATCAAGAGCTGCGCACCGATGTATAGATTGCCAAATGGTTTTGGCGAAAGCTCCCGATGAAAAAACTGGACCCCAATATGACGAGCCATGCTATCCATGCGAACAGGTTCAACCTTATCATCTGGCCTCAGGTATATCCACGTTGAAAGACGATACACGTTTCCGACCCGAAGGGTGTCGTCTGTCTTCCACGTAAGGTAGGGTGATCCGCCATAGCTATCGTTGGATGGCGGCCGCCTGCGCGTTCCGTACGTCATCCGGATGTAGTTGTATCCAGAATGTGGCTCTACATCATAGCCGTCGCAAATCTGATAGTATTCGGCATGTTCGTCACGCGGATCGTTGCAACCGCATACTTGAATCGGCCAATACGGGATCGTGCTAAGTCCCGAAAATGCCTTTGTAAAATCGAATCCTCGCAAGCCAGAAGAACCTTCGCGACCTGAATATTTGTAGCCGTCAAAATTCTCTTCTAAAATTACTTGAGCGGCTACGGTATTTGAAAATGAAAATAGAAAAAGGAATAATCCTAGGAGCTTTAGGAAGTTGAGCATGGAAGGATAACGTATTTTTAGCAAGGTAATTTGCTACAACCTTATTTCGGTCGACCGTAAGAACGGTCGGACCACATGGGCCAGATTGCCACGCCAGCTCCTTCGCCACGTCTCGCAATGACGGGTTACATCGCCTTCACAAACGCATCGACGGTTTCATAGCCAAATCCATTCAGCAAGCCGAAGAGTCGGTTGCGCGTAATACGCGCAGCTCCCGTCGCCGGGCTCGTAATTCCGAGTAGGTAACGCGTCACCTTCCGGGGATCGCCGAGTGCTTTTGGTTTCTCTTCGATGAGGGTTTGAAGCTCTTCAAGTTGTTCGCCAAAAAGGACATCACTGATATCGGAATCCATTGCTGCAATGGCCGTAGAGAAGTCTCGATTCTTATCGGCGCACCAGGCACAGTGACCACAATCGGCAGGATCTTCATCTCCGAAATAACGGAGGATGTAGGCAGTCTTACATGATTGCGTTTCTGCAAAATCAACGACCAGCTGTAAGCGATCGAGGTCTGCTTTCTCCCTTACGGCAAAACGTCTGATCAGCTCTTCGGTCAAGCTCTCGACCGTGAAATCATGCTCGAATTTCTTGTAGCCTTTTTTCAGACCGCTCGGCTTGGTATACGCGAGGCCGTTGCCATCTAAGTAGTTGATCCCTTTGAGGATTTTGTCTCGGTCGTATTCTGTTTTGGCCTCAGCAACATCCATGTCAACCGTGATATGCTTGTAGCCCACCTTACTCACTGCGAACAGGTCTTGGTAGAACTTCTTGGCCGAAGGACTCACACGATTCAGGATCCGCTCCTTGCCTCCGATCGGCGTAATCTGATAGCCCGTATATCTCGGCGTGCCTTGCTTTATAATACCGAGTAATTCCATGTAGGTCAGCACCGTTCCGAGCGTCAGTTGCCGAATATCAAAGTTGCGCGCCAAGTGATACGTGCTGACTTCGAAGTGCTCTTCCTGTCCGAGGATGTGGTCTACAAACGCAAGTAGATCGCTATCGGCTGGCGTATCGCCAAGCGTAAACGAAGCCAACTGAGCAACATCCTCTCCATTACCTAAAAGCTCAACACGTGAAGGTTGGCCATCGCGACCTGCACGTCCAATTTCCTGTACGTAGCTCTCAAGGCTTTTCGGCAAGTTGAAGTGATAGATGTATCGGACATCCGACTTATCGATTCCCATACCGAAGGCGATCGTGGCAACGACAATGCGGTTGCGGCCAAGCATCCAAGATTCTTGCACCTTGGCGCGTTCGTCAGGCTTTAGACCTGCATGGTAGACCTTCGCTGGCAATCCTGCCTGGACTAGCTCGTCGGTCACCTCCTGAGCGGTGCGCTGCAAGGTGACGTAGACGATTGTTGTCCCTGGCTCCTGGTCTTGCAGACGCTCGATGAGGATATCTGTCCGCGACATGATAGGCTGCGGATTGACCTCAATAAAAAGGTTAGGACGATACGCCGAAGTAATGATCGAAGCCTCCTGTGGGATCTTCAGCGCCTTCTGAATGTCCTCAACAACAGAAGGTGTAGCGGTCGCTGTTAAGGCCAGTACTGCTTTTGCTTCAAGACGTTCTGCAAACTCTACGAGCTTCAAGTAGTCGGGTCGGAAGTTGTGTCCCCACTGTGAAATGCAGTGTGCCTCATCGACGGCAAAGAGTGAGATTTCGACGCCCTCTACAAGCTCACGAAAGTTCTCATTGTTGAATCGCTCTGGAGCCACATACAAGATGCGCATCTCACCGCTGCGGATGTCGTCTTTGATCGTACGTAACTCCTCCCATTCAAGCGAGCTGTCAATGCGAGCTGCAGAGATGCCACGACTTCGAAGGTCATCAACTTGATCTTTCATCAAGGCGATGAGCGGACTAACGACAAGGGTCAATCCTGTAGGCACCAACTGCGAATACAGCTGGTAGCAGAGGCTTTTACCTCCGCCAGTTGGAAATAGTGCTAGGGCACATTTGTGCTCATGCAAGGCCTCCAAAACCTCTAGCTGCCCGTCTCGAAATGCTGACCATCCGAATACACGTTCGAGTGCTTGGGTTGCGTTTTGACGAAAGTCGGAGGAATCAGATGGAGCAGTAGACATAAATGAGACAGATTTGAAGCGTCAATGTAAAACGTTTTGTTTCACGTTTACAAAGAGATCTTCAATACCTCAATTTGAAATGGCCCTTTCTGCTTGCCGGCGATCAAAATTCCAAGTTCTTGCAATCGCTCAAGGTCTAGGTATCCGACCTCGTCAACGTCGTACTTCCGGCCACGGAAAGAAGGTTTAAAGTCCTTAATGAGAAGTGAAATTGAAGTGATCTCGTCTGCCTTTGTCGTGAAGGCGTGGACATAGCTAAGTCGACTTCCGTCCATTCGGAAACGACACTCATACTCCTGACCATCACCACGTACTTCAAGCTGAACTATAGCCTCTGGCAACAGCGTCTTGATGGGCTCAATCTCCTTGCGCATGGAGGCAAATCCACCGTTATTTTCCAAGCGCACGGTCCCTTCGAATCGCACGGCATCTTCAAGTTGCACGATCTTACTTTCGGACACGCCGCCCATAACGCCGTCATTAATGACGTACCAGGATTCGGAATCGCTTCCGTTACTGAGCATAATTGGTGGCTGATCCATTGAAAGGGGGGATTGAAGAGTTAAGCTTACGCCAAAACAAAAGACGAGGAAGGAGAGTAGATGCACAAGAATCCAACCACCGGAGTCGACAAAAAGATCATGTGAGGAGTTTTTTTCAGCACAAACAGCAAACTTCCGTAACCCGAAGCCAGTCTATGCGTTTTCTTAGCTAGACTATTTAGGTTAGAGGTTGTTCTTTGCAGCTTCCTAATCGAACAAACCGACTGACATGACAGATCTACAGAACGAAGCGATCGAAATAATTGAGAAAGAACTCATTTTCGGCTTCATGGAGGAGGATGAACTTCTCGAAGAGATTCTAGAAACCTTCGTTGGTGAAGACATCAGTGTGGAATGGATTGGCGAGCAAGTCGTCAAGATGTACCGCGAACGTCAAGATGAAATTGACGAATGGGATCCAGAAGAGGCAAACGATTTCGATCGGATTGCCAATGCTTTTGACGAGCTCGCAGAACGCAACGTCATCGCACTTCACCGCCCAGGCTACACGACTGAAGACGGCATTGAAGAAGTAACAGAGGCGTTTAAGACGTTGATGGAAAATGGCGTTCGCCCGATTGGCTACGTTTTCTATCATACCGGCCACCTAGAAACTGCTATCAGCGACAAGGCTCGCCTTGATCTCGTGTTCGGTGCGATGACCAAAGCACCAAGTCAGGTGCGTGGTGTCGCTAACCTTATTGTAGAGACACTTCAGCGTTACGACCTTGATGCAACTTGGGGCGGAAACCCTGGCGATGCCATCAAAATCAACGACATCGACTGGATGAAAGAGCCGGATGATGAGGATTGGGGCGTTGAGCGCTGCGTGTCCATCATGAGCGGTGACGAAATGGTTCAAGAAGAGCAGGAGGAAGAGGAAGACGAGGAGTAATGTCCTTGAAGGATGTTGCTGGATGTAAGATCACTTCGCTGCTGGATGTTGCTAATGGTCCTTTGGATGTCGAATGTCGGACCGCTTCGCCCCGTGCTAAGGGCCTCCGCTTAGCTCGGCTGACGGACTCCCGTTACAACCTCAGTTTCAAAGACACTTATTGCTCGTGCCATGGCTTGGTTGGTCTGTCCTTTGGATAACCGTGTTTCGCTCTGAACGCTTTGCGCTCTGCTGTAAAATCAGGCCATTGCTTAGAGTAGTCTCCCGTTTTTGCTACGTGCACTGCCAGTCGGAATTGATCTTCTACGCATGGATCCGTCCAAACACCATTGTGGCGTTCGAAGGTATTGAGAAGTTCTGCTCCGGTTGTTCCTGTAAGGCTTTCCAAGTCATACTTACCAATTAGGATAAGGTCTTCGGCGAACTTCGGTCCGATAGACGGAATTGCTTGGAAGGTTGCGTGTGCGCGAAGTTTTTGCGCTCGAAGCTGAGAAGTGTAGAGCATCTCAGCGAGCTCACTTGTGGCAAGCTCATTCACCTCCGCAACTTTGACCTTATGCTTTCGCAAGAGAGACCGTTCGTCATTCGTGAGTGGAAGCTTGGGCATACTGAAAGGTATAATGCATTTCGGATTCGACGTCGGATTTGTTCCCGACAGACGGTTGAACTAATAGAACAACTTTCGGGCTTACGCCATACATTCATCTTCATGTATACCCGATTTAGATATTTCGCGATTATAGTCCTCTGTGGTTTTCTAACACCTTTCTGTACCACCGATGATGATAATTGTGGTCCTTCTGGTCCCTCCTATTTTGATATTGAGGGAATTAGACTTGAACGAGTAGAAGATGGTTTTATAACCATTCGATCTAATCTTTCGCAAGATGCTACGCTTCTAAATTTCAGAAGGACGGAGGATATAGTTCTAGAACTATCCTACCTATTGAGCTATGTGAATAACCACAGGTCTCAGCCATCAATGAGCCAGTTTTTGACTCCCCAACTTTTGGCATGCTCGCCCGTATTCGGAGGGAACGGCTCGAAGGAAGAGCGACATGCAGGTGTGACCGTAACAACAGTTTTTGACCATAGCATCGACTACCCTGCAGGATCTACGCTAAATAGCGAGGTGCTCGTCGGCGATTTTCCTTTCAGTAAAATCAATTCGCCACTAGATTCTTTGGCAAGAGACACCAGTCTTATTCAAGGTTTGGGGCTCACCCTTCAAGTACCGTCACCGACAATGGCTGATACCATGCAGCTAAAAATTGAGCTCAACTTGGATACAGGAGAAGCGTACGAGCTTTTGACACCGAGATTGGTTTATACCCAATAGTCTCCGAAGTGGTTTCGTACATTTGCGGCCGCTTGCGCTAAAACCTGCTACACGACCACGTGGAAGGGGTTTTGGCGAAAGCTGAAAAGCCCTCGAATTGCGGGCCCAAAACCTAAGGTTATGCTTACTCTCTCCAACGTCGCACTTCAGTATGGAAAACGTGTCCTTTTCAAGGACGTAGACCTCAAGTTTACGCGTGGCAACTGCTATGGAATTATTGGTGCCAACGGTGCTGGTAAGTCTACGCTACTCAAGATTATGAGTGGTGACATCAGTCCACAGCGTGGTGACATCGTGATCGAGCCAGGCAACCGTATGGCCGTGCTTCGTCAGGACCAAGCAGCGTATGATGACTACCCTGTACTTGAGGCTGTACTTATCGGTCACTCGGTGATGTACAAAATGGGCAAGGAGAAGGATGCCATTTACATGGATCCGGATGCGTCTGAAAAGGACATGCTCAAGGCGGCTGACATGGAGCAAGAGTTTGGCGAAATGGGCGGCTGGGAAGCTGAATCCAATGCAGCATCTCTACTCAGTAAGATGGGCGTTGCAGAAGAGCACCACCATCGCCTAATGTCAGAGATGGAAGGACCTATTAAAGTGAAGGTGCTTTTGGCGCAGGCACTGTTTGGCGAACCTGAGCTTCTCCTACTGGATGAGCCTACCAACGACCTTGATGCGGATACGGTACACTGGTTGAGTGATTACCTCGCGGACTTCAAGAACACCGTTATCGTAGTCAGTCACGACCGTTACTTCTTGGATATGGTGTGTACACACATCGTGGACATTGATTACCAGCAGGCGTCTATCTACACGGGTAACTATACCTTCTGGCAAGCAACGTCAGAACTTGCTGCTCAGCAGGCAGCCAACAAGAATAAGAAGACCGAGACCAAGCGTGCGGAGCTCATTGAGTTTATCCAGCGCTTTTCGGCCAACGCATCGAAGTCTAAGCAAGCGACAAGTCGTAAGAAAGCACTCGAGAAGTTGAACATCGACGAGATCAAACCATCTAGTCGTAAGTACCCGTACATCGCGTTCAACCCAGAGCGTGAGCCGGGCGACCAACTTTTGAAGGTTGAGAACTTGAGTGCAAATGATGTAGACGGTAACCTCCTCTTTGGTAACGTGAGTTTCCAAGTGAATACTGGAGACAAGATTGGTGTCCTTTCGTCAAACTCGAATGCGCTAGCCGCCTTTTACGAGGTGTTGTCAGGCCGTCAAGAACCATTGACGGGAACGTTTTCCTACGGACAGACGATTACCCAAGAATATCTTCCTTCTGAGAACCACGAGTATTTCGAAGGTCAAGGCGAGACTTCTATCATGGAGTGGCTGCGCCAGTACTCGGAAAACAAGGATGAGCAATTTATCCGTGGTTTCCTTGGACGTATGCTCTTCGGTGGAGAGGAAGTGCACAAGAGCGTAGAGGTCCTTTCTGGAGGCGAGAAGGTTCGTTGTATGATGTCGAAAGCGATGCTCGGGCACCCGAACTTCGTGTTGCTCAATGAGCCGACCAATCACTTGGACCTGGAGTCTATTACGGCGCTCAACAACTCACTTACAGATTTCAAGGGCAACCTCATTATGAGTAGCCACGACCACCAGCTGGTGCAAACGGTTGTAAACCGTGTCATCGAGATCGGACCAAACGGTCAAGTAGATTACCTAGGTACACTTGAAGAGTACTTGGCGAGCGAGAAGCGTACCGAGGCACGTGAGACCCTTTACCCGGCGGATGCGAGTGCGTAATGAAACGGTCTAGTTTCTAAGAGTTGAGATCTTAGAAACTAGACCGTTTCAGTACTCGACCACTTCGTTACGGGGTCGCTGCGCTGCTGGATTCAAGACGGCTATACCGTGTTAGATTTCACACAATTCACGCTATAAAGGCTCCATCTCGTAAGATGGCATGCTTGATTCAAGACCAGAACGACATGATTATCAGCGACATACATAAGGTATATCATCTGATACTAATCTGATTTTGCTCATCTTCACAGAGAGATGAGACTTGAAAATCGAAAACCGACGTGCATCAGCTTTGATGCGTATTGTGAATTGGCCGAGCGTGACTCCGAGCTTTGGGAGCTCGTAGATCGTCCTACAGGCGCCCACAATTCTGACTTACGCGATAGACTCCTCCATCACTGGCAAGGCTTTAAACGTGTGCTAAAAGCGTACAAGAAGCAAAAAGGTCGCCTACCTACTCGTGAAGAAGCCGCCGCCCTGTTTGCGGAAAGCTTTGCAGACCACCCTTCCCACTAAAGTGATAATGCTGACCGGCACTAGAAAAGCTGCCCAATACTGCAGCATTTTTGATCACGACCTCGATTTCTTTAGATGAATTGGCTGTGCCAATCGAAAGATACAGGCATACAATGCCCCTTCTAGGTTAGGTTGAATGGCAGTGTTAGAGAAGAATTTGCACGAATTACCGCCTTTACCGTCATACCGCGAAAGGCCAGCAATACGGGGTACACTGGCACACTTTCAGCAAAGGTTAGGTTATGAAATTCTTCCAACTGTTCTCACGCAAACCAAAAACAACTTCCAACGAAACTCCAACGATTCCAAGTTTGAAGAGTGAAGAGCTTTGGCAGTTCATTCAAAAGCCAGAAGGTGTTTCAGCAGATACTCGAGCTGCGGACTTATCTGACATCTGGGCGAAGGCACAGGATGCTGCAGCAAGTGCTACTCGAGGTACAGGCGAAGTTGAATGGGCCATGAACAAAGCCTAACCTCTAGGCTCTTAATCACTTTGTTTGCCACGGAGAATGTCAAGAAGCGCTTGTTGCTTTTCTCCAGTTTCGAGCGAACCTAAATCTGGAGGCAATTGACGGCTAATGTCGTCCTGCAGAACTTGCAGCCTCATTTTATCATCGTATTTACTCGGGTCCCACCAACCGAAATCGGCATCATCTCCATCTTGACCGGTGCCGTGTGGCTCGACTTCATCACTGAACAATAAACCTAGATGTTCGGTGACCTCTTCTGGGCTTGGCCCATTAAAATCAAAATCATCTCCAAGCAGCTGTACCGCAAGGTCATGCAGCACAGAGTCTAAATCTGAATAAGCTATTAGTATACCATAGTAGGTGTCTAAATCATCGGCGTCTTCTATCGGCGCCGCCTCTTTTATTAGTGTGCATATGGGCAACTCGCCCTCCTGATCTACCCGCGCGATGAGTTTTAAGTCAAATTCCCAGAGGCGACTGAAATCATAAGTGTATGCCACTTGCTGGCCTACAAATTGAAATAAGTCACTTGCTTCAAGCTCATCTGCGTGTCGGTAGGCATGGCCATCGTGAACGATGCCGGCTCCTGCATAACTCGGTTCAACGCCGACCGTTAGTTTAGATCGAACCATTTCGAACGGTTCGCGATCGTTCCAGCCTAGGCTCACTTGTAGCGCTAGATGTAACTCGTACGCACTGTAATCAGCAGGTACTTCAAGCACCCTTATAATGGATGGATCAGCGCGTTTTAGCGAAAGCTGTACTCTTAGAAATTCGGCCACAGTGTAGTAACGCCGAGAAAGCCGTTGCGTTGCAAACTCGTTCCAGGTTGTAAATATTTCCTCCTTCCCGCGAACTCTTTTGCGAAAGTGATGTTCGAAGGCTGTACGCGGAGCAAATGCCGTATACCTTTGCAGCATGCTTCAAAGCACCTCTTACAAGTCTTCACATCATATCCATCACTCGCACACGGCGTGATGGAATAGGTATCTTGTATCTTCTACTTTCCAACCCGCCTGAGTTATCTGGTGGGTTTTTTTATTCCCCTATTTACTCAGGCATTTTTAATTGACCATGAGTAAACTAAGAATAGCTGTCCAAAAGAAGGGCAGACTGAGCGACAAATCACTTCAACTATTGCGCGATTGCGGGATCAAAATCTCCAATGGAACCAATAAATTGAAAGCAGAAGCAAGCAACTTTCCGCTTGAAGTACTTTACTTGAGAGACGACGATATTCCTCAATATGTCGAACAAGGCATTGCGGACATCGGCATTCTGGGCGAAAATGAAGTGCTCGAAAAACGAAAGAATGTCCGCACGGTAAAGTCTCTCGGCTTTTCGAAATGTCGCATGAGTCTAGCGCTACCAAAGGGTACAGACTACCCTAGCCTCTCTTATTTCAACGGCAAGCGCGTTGCGACTTCGTATCCAAACGTGCTCGAAGACTTCTTTAAGCGCAACTCCATTACCGCAGAAATCGAGGAAATCTCGGGCAGTGTTGAGATCGCCCCAGGCATCGGCTTGGCAGATGGCATCTTGGACATTGTGTCGACAGGCAGCACCTTGCTTACCAATGGCTTGGAAGAAGTTGAGGTTATACTTAAAAGTGAAGCTGTCCTAATATCGAACCCGGCCTTATCTGAGGATAAAACCGAAATTCTCGAAAAATTACTCTTCCGTATCAAGGCTGTGCAAGACGCAAAGTCGAACAAGTATATCTTGATGAACGCTCCCAATGCTGCGCTTGACGATATCGCCAAAGCACTACCCGGAATGAAGAGTCCATCGGTCCTTCCATTGAGTATTCCAGGCTGGAGTAGCATTCACTCTGTGGTGAACGAGGATGACTTTTGGGAAGTGATTGACACCTTGAAAGCACTCGGTGCTGAAGGCATTTTGGTCGTCCCGATTGAGAAGATGATGGCGTGAAAGGAATTTTGAATTTAGGAATTTTGAATTTTGAATGCTCTTGACGCTCGTTAGGGACGCACTAACCATTCAGCCTTTCAATTCTCCAAATAATTAAAAATGATGGTAGCAATAATAGATTACGGCGCCGGTAATATTCGATCGGTACAAAATGCGTTGCAGCGACTCGGTGTAGAGGCCACAGTGACAGCTGACTCAGAAATCATTCGTGCAGCGGACAAGGTAATTTTACCAGGAGTGGGCGAGGCAAAGTCAGCGATGGAAATGTTGAGATCGAAAGGCCTCGACAAGCTCATCCCTACCCTAACCCAACCGGTGCTGGGCATCTGCCTAGGACTGCAATTGATGTGCGTGAATTCAGAAGAAGGAGACACCACAGGAATGGGGATTTTCAACGCCCGCGTCTTACGTTTTCCCGAGAAGGGGATTGTGCCCCACATGGGCTGGAACGACTTCACACGAGTTAGCGGACCGCTGTACGAGGGCATCACACAAGAGACCGACATGTACTTCGTGCACGGCTATTATGCCGAGGAATGCGCCGAGACAAATGCAGTCTGCGAGTATATCACCCGTTTTAGCGCAAGCTTAGAAAAAGACAATTTCTATGCAGCACAATTTCACCCCGAAAAGTCAGCCGAACCGGGGCAACGTTTCTTACAAAACTTCTTATCCCTATGAGAATTATACCCGCAATAGATATCATCGATGGAAAGTGCGTCCGACTAACCAAGGGCGACTATAATTCGATGACGACATATAGCGACAGCCCCGTAGATGTGGCCAAGTCATTTGAAGCAAACGGGATTACACATCTCCACGTGGTAGACCTAGACGGCGCAAAGGCAAAGCAGGTCGTGAACTATAAAACTTTAGAAGCGATTGCTACGCAGACGAATTTGATCGTCGACTTTGGTGGAGGCATCAAGCGAGATGAAGATTTGAAGGTCGCGTTTAACAGTGGGGCCCAGCAAGTAACGGCGGGAAGTATTGCTGCAAAAAACCGAACACTATTCCTCTCTTGGATAGAGAAATACGGAGCAGAGAAGATCATCCTTGGAGCCGATTGTAAGGATCGGAAGATTGCCACTGATGGCTGGCTCGAAGCTTCTGAAATCGATGTCCTTGATTTCATCAAAGGTTATGAAGCTGTTGGAATTCAGTCGACCATCTGCACAGACATCAGCAAGGATGGAATGCTTCAAGGGCCTTCGATTGAACTGTACGAAGAGATTCTTGCGTCATCGAATGTTGCGCTGATTGCCAGTGGCGGGGTTGCTTCGATGGAAGACTTATTCGAACTCAAAGCATTGGGTTGCGCTGGCGCGATCGTTGGAAAAGCAATCTACGAGAACCGTATTACCCTCAAGCAACTCTCAGAGCTATGTTAAAGAAACGCATCATTCCCTGTCTTGATATTCGAGACGGACGCACGGTGAAAGGTGTCAATTTCGTTGACATTGTTGACGCAGGAGATCCGATCGTTTTGGCAAAACGCTACGTGGAACAAGGAGCCGACGAACTTGTGTTTCTCGACATCACCGCGACCATAGAAAAGCGCGACACCCTTTACGAACTGGTTGAGCGCATCGCGGCTGAAATCAATATCCCCTTCACGGTTGGCGGAGGCGTATCAAGCGTTGAACACGTTGAGATGCTTACGCGCTTGGGCGCAGATAAGGTGGCTGTGAATTCCGCCGCGGTGAAAAGACCTGCGTTGATCCGAGAGATCGCCGAGAAGTTCGGCAGTCAATGTTTGGTCGTTGCCATTGATACCAAATGGATTGACGACCGTTGGACGGTGGCAACCCATGGCGGAAAGAAAATGACCACGCTTGAAACGACTGCTTGGGCGAAACAAATCGAGGCATTTGGCGCAGGAGAAATCTTGCTCACATCCATGGATCACGACGGTACGAAAAAAGGGTTCGCCCTTGCGCTCAACAATCAAATTTGTGAGGCTGTCAATATCCCAGTGATCGCATCAGGCGGCGCGGGCAAGCAAGAACATTTCAAGACACTTTTCGAGCAAACACCAATCATTGCAGCTCTTGCTGCGAGCATTTTCCACTTTGGAGAGGTTCCGATTCCTACCTTGAAGAACTACCTCAGAACTCAAAACTTACCTGTACGATGAACTTAGATTTCCAAAAAAGCGGCGGGCTGTTACCTGTGATTATCCAGGACTCGTTGACATTACAAGTCCTCATGTTGGGCTACATGAATGAGGAGGCTTTCGCCAAAACCAAAGTTGAACAAAAGGTGACCTTCTATAGTCGCAGCAAGCAGCGGCTATGGACGAAAGGCGAAACGTCTGGCAACTTCTTGTTCGTAGAAGAAATTCGACAGGATTGTGATAACGATACGTTGTTGATCAAGGTCCGCCCTGTCGGTCCGGCGTGTCACACAGGAACGACTTCTTGTTTTGCCGAGGAAACGCCGAAGGGATTCCTGTACAAATTAGAGGACACGATCAGTCAGCGAATTGCAAGTGACGACAACGAATCGTATACCAACAAGCTGTACAAACGTGGTATCAATAAGATGGCCCAGAAGGTTGGCGAAGAGGCTGTCGAACTGGTCATTGAGGCGATCGACGATAACAAGGAACGCTTAGTGTATGAGACGGCGGACCTGATGTACCACTTACTGTTGGTCTTGAAGGCAAAGGGGTTGTCGATGGAGGATATTGAGGCGGAGTTGGTTAAGCGGAGTGAAAGCACGTGAGGGAAAGGAGTAGACGTTGAGAGAAATTTATAGGAGCCAGAATATCCAAGAGCGTCACCTGTTCGGAACACGCTACACAAGCTTGAAAGCGACAACTTTGAAATCGCCACACATACTACACTGCCGCCCCTATCACCGCAGCCGTAGCCCTTGCGATCTGTAACTCTTCATTGGTTGGAACGACCAGTACAGGACACTTGCCATGACCAATAAACCGTGGCTCATTGTTTCGAATAGCATTCAATTCCGTACTGATTTCTATTCCTAGAAAACCTAAGCCCTCACAAACTTCAGCTCGAATAACTGCCGCGTTCTCGCCAATGCCTGCTGTAAAAATAAGCGCGTCAATTCCGCCCATGGCAGCTGCGAATGCACCGACGGTTTTGCGAAGGCGGTACACGAACATGGCGATCGCTAGACGGGCGCTGGCACTCCCCTCCTCTCTCATCGAAAGCAAGGTGCGCATGTCGTTTTCGGCAGCGATGCCGAGCAGTCCGCTGGCCTTGTTGAGCGCTTTGTCATAGTCCGCAACGGACATTCCCAGGCCGTGCATGTAAGAAGCTAATCCGGGGTCAACATCTCCAGCGCGCGTGCCCATCATGAGGCCTTCGAGCGGGGTGAGTCCCATGGTCGTATCCACGCACTTTCCGCCTACGATCGCTGCTGCTGAACAGCCGTTGCCGAGGTGGAGGGTGATGATTTTGTCGTGTTTTTTTTCTTCTTCGGCCCCTGCTGCAGGGGCACTCGACAAAACCTGCCCCGTGCGTGGCACGAGGATCCTCGCATAGCGGGACCTTGCGACTGCACTCACGTACGCGTGTGATGTCCCATGGAATCCATACTTCCGAACGCCGTGCTTGGTGTACCATTCGTTTGGCACAGGATAGCGATAGGCATGGTCGGGCATGGTACTGTGGAAAGCGGTGTCAAAGACAGCCACGTGCGGCACGTTTGCGAGTGCTTCTTTAGCGAGTTGTATGCCTTGTAGGTTGACGGGATTGTGCAGCGGTGCAAGTGGAATGAGTCGCTCGATGGTCTGTTCTACTTCGCTCGTTATTATCGTCGGTTGCTGTAAGGCTTCTCCTCCGTGTACGACGCGGTGGCCAACGGCTTTTATTTCATCGAGCATGCTTCCTTGCCCCGCAGTCCTGCGGGACTGCTTGCGCAGAAATCCTCCAATCTGACTGAGCGCATCTCCATGATCTCCCTGAAAATCAAGGCGTTGCTTCTCTCCTCCAATCTCAAAGGTCGCCTGCCCTGCTGCGGAGCCGATGCGTTCTACGAGTCCATTGGCCACTTCTTCTTCACCTGCTGCGAGGTTGAAGACGGAGAATTTGAGGGAAGAGGAGCCGGCGTTGAGGGTTAGGATCATGGGGGTGGGGAATAAGCGGATTCAAAGTATAAACAGGAGGTCTATCTTTTCAGTTCAAATTTCTACCTAATATGCCAATACTGAAAAACAATCATTACATGCCCCGAATGCTGCTTAAACACTGGGTCACTGACGATGAGACTAAGACACGTGAAGGAGTATATGTTTTAGATGCTGAAAAAGAGAAGACTTACTTTTCGACTTCAAAAGGAAAAAAGGCTTTTTCATTTGCGATAAAAAAAGATTTATACGTACCTCGTATAGCTGACAAAAGGATACTTGATTTGGAGAAATGGTTTGGCAGCCTAGAAAACTCACTTTCCAAAACAATCACGAAAATAATTGCCGATAGCCACAAACCTCTCTTCAGTAATAATATTGATTTGAGCAAATTTGTACTGGCCATTTTTTCAATAAAACATAGAAGTCGATTTCAAATTGAGAAGAACCGAGAACTACTAACTAACAATCCTGACATACTTGAGCTTGTAAAATGTAGACCAGATAACAACTTAGAACTTATTCTACTAGAAAACTTAATGAACTCAATAGAACAAGACTCACGAAGTCTCCCAAATTTCGAAATGGTCGTAATGGAGTCCATAGACACAGACTTAATATTTGGTGATTTACCCTTTCTAGACAATATTGCAGATGGTTTCAGCTTCGTCCCTATTACTTGTAAACATTTCATCGCGATTCGAAATACAACTAAAGAGTCCTTCTACACCAAGGAGACATGCTCACGAGAATTAACAGAATCGATCAACAGATCGATAGCTTCGAAATCAAGATATTGGATAATCTCAAACAACCGTGACCAACTTCTGCAGTACACCAAAGAATTCAAACAGAATCAAGATGTTACTGCTCGATTTAAACCCGCAAAATTCAACATGAGAGGCCTAATATTTAAGAACAGTTAGTGACGTCAATTTCCAATAAATAATTCTTTCTAAAATGAAATCCAGCCTATACATTCCACTTCTATTCCTCCTCTTCACAACTTGCAAATCTCAACCTGCCAACACCACCTACGCCCCCATCATCACCAAGGCTCAAAAAGTCTCCCTCTACTCCGACGCCATCGACTGGGAAGCTGTAAACACGAAGTACGTTGAACTAACCGAAGGAAAGACCAGCACAGAAGACCTAAAGCCAGGCCTGCAGTATCTCATTAACGCCCTTGAAGACAAGCACGCGACCATACGATCAGCCTTTGATCAATCTATCATCGTAAGCTATAGTGGGGAGTTAAGTGGGGAAGACAACCGGAAAGCAAACTTCATCAATAATGTCATGAATGACGTTTCAGCGAAGTTCTCGTATCAGCTACTTGGAGATAGCGTTGGCTATTTGAACATCGTCGGAATTGGTCCAGGAGATGTGAAAGCGCAAGCCGATTTCATCCGCCACGGTCTTGTAGAGCTTAAGGCCAAAGGAGTAGACCGCTGGATTGTTGATCTGCGCTTTAATGGAGGCGGGAACATAGAACCGATGCTATCCGGTCTGGCGCCGCTGGTTGGTGAAGGCTTCATCGGTGGGGCTATCAATCGTACTGGAGACATTCGGGAATACACCATTGAAAACGACCAGTTCACGAATTGGGGAAGGCTAACCTGTGAAATGGAAGAGATGCCATCGGTTTCAGCAGATGAGAAAGTCGTTGTTCTACTGAGCAGGTATACTATCAGCTCAGGAGAGTTGGTTGCTGTTGCATTCAAAAGTCGAGACAACACGCTCTTTATCGGAGAAGAAACCGCGGGCTACACAACTGGCAATGGATACGAACCCGTCGGAGAGGAGCTGGTCTTGGTAATCTCTCAAGATGTATTCATCGACCGAAACAAGAATCGCTACGATGGCAAGGTTGGTGTGGACGAGAAAAGCGAATTCCGACATGGTGTAAAGATGATGGATGATAATCAGGTGGCGAGGGCTGTGGAGTGGTTGGGGCAATAAGGAAGAATGGGGAAAACCGACCAGATTGCGGCCTTATAAAAACGAGTTATACTAGAAGTAACACATTATATGAAACGATCAGAATTTCTAATCGCAGTGATTGACAAGAACTACACGTTAGTCTCTAAAGCAATCGAATCAGGCGAAAATGTCAATCAATGCGATTCCAGCGGCTGGACCGCCTTACACTTTGCTGCACAGAATGTTGATGTAAAAATGGGCCAACTATTGATCAACAATCGGGCAAGTGTAGACCTACAGGACAAGTTCGGAAACAGTCCTCTTTGGAGAGCTACTTTCTCGTCTCGCGGCGAAGGAGCCTTTATAACCTTACTATTGGTCAACGGAGCGAAACGCGATCTTAAAAACTTCAGTGAAGTGCCCCCTCTTGACCTGGCCAAAAACATTGACAACTATGATGTACTTCAATTTTACAAATGACCATAGCCCCCCTGCACAAGAGTATGACACTAAACTCACCAATAGTCCAAATTACAGCAACTGCAATCATGTTGTTTTTGCTAAACATCATCATGAAAATCTACATGGCGCCCTACATTCAAGATGCTGTAAGCAGACATCAAGCGTTCGGAGACCACGCAATTATCTGGACGGTACTGGTTACGTTAATACTCTCTATTACAGGACTGTATCGACTGTATAAAAACAGAAGCAGTGCCGTAGGATACTGCGTGCTTCTTATTGGGTTTAACTTAGTCTATTGGATCAATTTGCTTTCCCAGTTTGAATGCACTCAGTGCTCAACAGGTTGATGACTAAAGGAATCCCAAAAGATGGTAATCATACTTTACATTCTAGACTAATAAACTTACGACCAATGATAATCCATCTCAACGAATTTGAAGTTCATTTATCTGACGGATACAATTTAAACCCACAAAGTTTTACGCTTGAATATCCAAGAAAACTCGGAGTAATTCGTGAATTCCAAGCCTCAACCAAACATGGAATCAGGATTTATAAGAATGCAAAAGAGATTAGCAGTGCTATTTTCATTGAAACAGGAGGAGCAACAGGGTTACACGAAAAATCCTTCGCGATTAAAGAGAAACAAATTTTGCTTTGTTGTGCTGAATTCATCTATTCAATTAACCTTCCTGATTTAACTGTCAATTGGCGGAAGCAATTAGACGGTGCAACATGCTTTGGAATTCATCCATATCAGGAAGATTTCATTATTCATGGGGAGCTTGAGATTACTCGAATCAATGAGAACGGCAACGTAAAGTGGGCTTTTGGGCCAGGAGAAATATTTGTCACCCCAGACGGCAAGGAGGTATTTACGATCAATGAAGACCTAATCGAGGTAAAGAATTGGGACGGTGAATTATTTATATTAAACGGAAACGGAGAGAAGGCATGACCGAACTTGAATCCAAATCAACGTAAAGGTCAAACAGGCATCTTACCTTACCGATCTTACTTAGACACTACTCTTTCTAAAACCGCACGCCGTGCCATATAACATCACCTCTTATTCCACCGGCCTTTACTATACTTGGATCAATGTAGAGGAGTTGAACCTTCTCGTGGATGCAGGCGACGGCGCTGCAGCAGGACTCCTCCAAAAGTCACGCAAAATTAAGAACGTATTCATCACACACCCTGATAGGGATCACTTGAATGGTTTACCGCAATTTGTCCAGTTAAATGCTCGGGAAGGCTATCCGAAAATATATCACCCTCAAGACTCTGGATCATTCCCAGCGATGAGTAGCTTTTTACGACAATTCGACCCTCATGTACCAACCACCGACTGGATAGGAATTGCAGATGGTTCTCGCGTAGAAATTAAGAAAGACGTCATCGTTGAGGCAATTCGTAACGAACACG
This sequence comes from Saprospiraceae bacterium, assembly GCA_045110575.1. Taxonomy (GTDB): domain Bacteria; phylum Bacteroidota; class Bacteroidia; order Chitinophagales; family Saprospiraceae; genus CALDTK01. The sequence goes on along the minus strand of JBGCGF010000010.1, from coordinate 74,994 downwards.
TCAAAGCACCAATAGGAGTCCATAAGAGCCTAAGCTATAAAGTCTTCGAGCGCAAGAAGAAGCTAAAACCAGAGTTCCTGTCTAAATCAAGCAGTGAGATCAAATCGATCGTGGAACTTCATGGTAGGGACTTCATCACCAACGAGTCCGAAACAAACATCATCTCGTTTTCTGGAGACACCCCCGTTGATGACTATTCGAAATGGGATGGTTCAAAAGTCCTTATCCATGAGTCGACCTTCCTGAAAAATGAAGGCGACGCACAGATTGAATCAAGAGGCAACAAACACAGCAGGATTGATGAAGTCATTAAAATGGCTAGCGAAATTTCAGTGGAGCAATTAATATTGACGCACTTCTCAAGTCGCTACTCGAAGTCGGACATTGACGCTTCTGTTAGAAAACTGAGCAAAGAATACGGTCTTCAAATTCCTATTTTCATTGTTTATCCTGGAGAGATAAAAAGGGACATACTGAATGGAATCCCAGTAAATGAATAGCGCTGTAAAATCAACTACACATGAAAAGAGCCCTAGGAATAGCACTAATGATCATCGGAGGCATTCTGACGATCTTTTTTAAGAACTACAACGGCGAGAGCATACCCTACCCCACACTGCTCTTTTACCTGAGTCAAGGACTCGCTATACTTGGGATTTCCATCTTTGCAGCAAGTCGCTCAAAGATCGAACGAAAAGCAGAGGATTTATACCGAGTAGAAGTCAAACGACTTATCGAACACGGAATTAAAATCGAAGTTGATCTTACGCAGTGTGAAATCGTGTCTAGTAGTTACAGCGAAGAGATCCCAAGAAGCAGCAACCTCAGAGTCCAAGGACTCGATGCACTCGGCGGCAGCAGTAACTTGACTAAGCGCATTGAAGTCAATCAATCGAGACTCATCTATAAAGCTGAAGACTCAAGCGAAACTCGAATCTTCATAAGCCCCATAATTGACAAGGACGAAGCAACCTTAAGCTTCTTGCTTGACAGTCAGAAAGTAACGAATATTTATGTTGATGTAGACACGCCAAACCTTTACTACTTCGACCTCAACTTCCTTACTATATAACTTGCAGCTCTAATATTAAGACATAACATCTACTTCCTACGCCAAAACCAATACCCCATTCTTGGCTACCTTCCAGCGGATACAACGCCAAGCCACACTACACATACGAATAAATGAAAATTGAAGACCTACTCGTAGATCCTATTTCAATGCAGCAGTTAGTTCTAGATCAAGATTCAGGATCAATAAACAACCTGAACCTGGAACTATTCCAAGGAAAAATTTCAGATGGCATCCCTGTTGTTTTACCGAAAGGTGCCGAAGCCAAACCTACTAGTCTTCACCAAAAGCACGACTCCGAATTTGACTATGTAGACCACTACATAAAAGACGCTGTGTCTAGCGACTACTTTCAGGCGCCCCCTGAAATTACCGAGAATGAACGGATGCGGCTAAATCAATTGATCATCCATAAAATCAAGGGAGATGCAAAGCGCATTTTGGATGTAGGATGCGGCAACGGCTGGTTAAGTAAAATGCTACAAAACGATCGAAACCAAGTGGTATCCTTGGACATTTCATTAATCAACGTAAAGAGGGTCCTGCAGAATACACCGCACCCCAACCACAGCGGCCTGGTTGCGGATGTGTTTAACTTACCCATTCAGTCAAACAGCTTTGACACCATCGTGGCTTCTGAGATCATCGAGCACGTGCATGACCCTAAAGAGTTCATTGCCAGCCTGCTAAACGTACTCAAACCAGGCGGACGATTGATAATCTCGACACCATACAACGAGCAAATACCTTTACACCTTTGCGTGCATTGCAACAGACCTACTCCTGAAAATGCGCACCTACATTCATTTAATGAATCTAATATTTTCGATTCAATCCCTAACAATGCTCAGGTAGTAGATATCACTAAATCAACCAACAAACATTTGCTGAAATTAAGGGCTTACATGCTTATACGAAGTTTCCCTTTCAATTTATGGAGACTTATTGACAAGCTTGCAATCAAATTACTTAAACGTCCGACGAGATTGATACTTGAAATCACGAAGTAGCTTGCTGACTAAAGCATCCAAATGAGGAGCCTCATGCATTCAAAAAGCAGATTCGGCTCAATGCTTCCAGTTTTTCCTTACAGCACATCAGCCTCTCATACCGACATCTTACAAGCTTCACGGTACTGTGCGCTGCGCTAAACCGCGCCTTCTGTGAAATATTCCATGCGGATCGTTTTCATACCTTGAGCATGCTCTAGTATTTACAGCAAAGAACCTTTCGACTTTCAAAAGCCTACCCCATGGGATACACAATACGAATTGCAATAGGAGTATTCGCCTTGTTCAACGTCCTCTACAAATTGTTCACCTGCGCAAGCTGTGATGAATCCATATTTGGGTTTCCTGTATCAGGACTCGTCTACATCATATTCTCTACCGCCGTGGCTGTTCTGATCTTGTACATGGCCTACAAGAGAAAACAACAAGAGGGGCAAGTGTAGGACTATGAAACACCCACTCGTTTTTGCACTGTTACTCACACTCATTTCCTGCGCAGCCCAAACGCCAGTTATTGTCGAAAAAACCAAAATCGACTGGAATGATTACCCTGGCGTTTTTACGGACGCAACCAAGACGGAGTTCAAAAAGCACCTTGCCTTTTTTGCGAATGTGGACATGTACGAGGTCACGTACTTAAGTGATGGGCTGAAGATTCAATCCTTTGCGGCAGTGCCCAAAGCAGCAGGAGAACACCCTGTCATCATCTACAACAGAGGCGGAAACCGTGACTTTGGAGCGCTCCAACTGCTTAGAGAAAAGTACAAATATCCCGCAGCTTACCAGTTTTCAAAATTGGCAAACGAAGGCTACGTAGTCATTGGTTGCAACTACCGTGGGTGCGGAGATAGCGAAGGAGAAGACGAGTTTGGTGGTAGAGACGTCAATGATGTTCTCAATCTGATAGAAGCTGTAAAGGAAATCCCAAAAGCGGATGAGACACGTATCGGTATGTACGGCTGGAGTCGTGGAGGAATGATGACGTATCTCACCTTACCTAGAACAACAAGCATCAAGGCTGCTGTTGTAGGAGGTGCTCCATCAGACAAAAGGATCATCGAGCGACCAGACATGGAGACTAACGTCTACGCAGAACTCATTCCCAAATATTGGGACAACAAAGAAGCTGAATTGAAAAAACGGTCTGCTGTACTTTTCGCTGACAAATTCCCGGCTGACGTTCCAATTCTAATACTTCATGGCGATGCGGATGTAAAAGTAAAGTCCGCTCACGCCGAAAACATGGCTTTAGCCTTTGACAAATATGGAATACCATATCGCTTGAAGATTTTTGAAGGTGGCGACCATGGTCTCAGTCAATTTAGAGCGGAAAGAGATCAAGATGTGCTAGACTGGTTTAACCTCTATCTTAAAAACGGCACAGCTTTTCCTGACACGAAGCTTCAGAAAAACTAGTAACCTTTGGGGCTAGAAATCTCTACTCAAAGAGATTCCTCTGCTTAATTCAAAAGGACTTAACCAGCCTTTTTCGTACTATTGAAGTAGCTCCGGTTTGGGCGAAATCCCTACCATGCGGACAGAATCCTCATGCTACGCACAGGGATGAAAAGTCAAACTCCAATGAATACAGCATCCTTTTCCTTCTTGTTACTCGCAATATCTGCAGTAACAATTCTCAGCTGTACTAGCGCAGAAATCCCCAAAGCAAAGCCGAACATCCTCTTCATTTCCGTCGATGACCTCCGCCCTACCCTAGGCGCATATGATGACCCAATTGCGGTGACTCCAAACATTGACATGCTAGCTTCGGAGGGGATGACCTTTCGACGAACGTTTACGCAAGTAGCCGTTTGCGCTCCTTCTAGAGCAAGCCTAATGACTGGCGTCCGACCTGACTCTACGCGGGTTTGGCACCTCGGTAATAAGTTCCGGGAGATCAATCCAGCTGCGGTAACGATGCCACAGTACTTCTCACGCTTTGGCTACCATACCGTGAACTTGGGTAAGATCTTTCACAATTACATGCCCGACTCCATCTCTTGGGATGAGCCAGACCTCCGCCCAGCCCGCTACTTGCGACCAGATTGGTTAAAGCGAGATGGAGAGACTTTCTATATCAGTGAAAAGGTGAGCGCCTCTCAGGCCGTTAAAAGAGACTCCCTATTGAAGCTTCGACCAGTGCGCTATGCTGATGGTTGGAATACCGGTCCGGCATGGGAAGCCGCAGAAGTACATGACACGATGTACTATGATGGATCACAAAACGAGTTGGCAAAGAAGACACTTACTCGTCTAGCCAAAAGTGATCAGCCCTTCTATATGGGACTTGGTTTTTTCAGACCGCACCTTCCATTTACGGTTCCAAAAAAGTACTGGGACTTGTATGATCCTGCAGAGATCCCACTCGCTGCGAACCCAAATGTTCCAGACAATTTCCCAGGAAGCACCATGAATTCAATGTATGAACTGAGGCACTACGATGGCTTTAATCACATTGGTCATCCGGAATCTTTTTTCCGCATGAATGAGGACACGAGCCGCATCTTGAAGCATGGATATTATGCAAGCGTAAGTTATGTTGACGCTCTTCTTGGCAACCTCATCGCCCACATGAAAGAGATTGGTATTTATGAAAATACAATCATCATTTTATGGGGAGATCATGGCTGGAAATTGGGTGATCACAACAGCTGGGGCAAGATGACGAACTACAATATTGACCTTGCGGTTCCGATGATTATCCGCTATCCTAATCAAGAGAACAGAGGTGCACAAACGTTCGAACTAACGGAGTTGATTGACATGTTCCCTTCACTTTGCGAGCTCGCAGAAATTGAAGTACCTGACTACATGCAAGGCACGAGCTTTGTGCCTTTGCTAGACGATCCAAATCGGGCTTGGAAGAAGGCTGCCTTCAGTCAATTTCATCGCAGGCCTAGACACACCGCTGATGGAAATCGCTACATGGGGTACTCTATCAACACGAAAGAACACCATTACATCGAATGGTATGGTTGGAGCCCTAAGACAGGCACAAGAGGGAAGTTTAAAAGCGCCGAATTGTTTGACAGCGTAAACGACCCTACAGAAACCGTCAACCTTGCAGGCGATGAAAAAATGACCGCGTTGATTGAGAATTTATCATCTCAACTGGCCGCAGGATGGCAAGCAGCTGTTCCTGAATAGCTTCAATACTTGAAGCTTTTTACGAATTATTAATTATTAATACGATGCTACAATTACGCATTTAGCACTGCTAAATGTTCCATATATACTGTACATATTTAGGCGACTAATTAATATATACACTTAATGAGCATCTCAATACTTGACGACCAGCTAATTGAACCGACAACCCCTCGAAGGCGAGAACTGCTCCCTTTATGGATCAAGCTCTTCATCTGGCTCTTTTTCATACTAAGCCTTTTAGCCCCAATAGCCCTCATCCTAGGCATTTCGGAGTTCAATATCATAGTGTCGCTCTACGGCCTTGAAACGAACCAACTACTTTCAAATACCGGACTTTGCTTAACAGCAATACTCACACTAAAAGGTGCTGTATCGTACGGCCTCTGGACAGAGAAAGATTGGGCCATTTATCTCGGTAGAACTGATGCTTTTCTAGGAATTACTATTTGCGTGATTGTAATGTGTATGCCCTTATTTTCCAGTAAGGGCAATCAACTTTTCGACCTAAGGTTCGAATTAATACCTTTAGCGTTTTACCATTCTAAACTGGCTGGTATTTCTTACGAATGGAACCAACGGGTGGAATAACTGTAAAGCTTCGCATGAAAATACTTCTCCTTCTTTGCGTCATCAGCACTACTCTCTCTTGCGCGAGCCAAAGTAATCCTGGAGCCAAGCAATCCAACGGGATTGCGCATACTATAGGTAAAGCGGCAGAGACACTTCCCGATAGAGTTTGGAAAGTGTTCCAAGATTCAAAAGGGACTTATTGGTTTGGCAGCAATGGACAGGGTGTCTTCACCTATGACGGTGAGGCGCTGGTCCAACTGACGACGGAAGACGGACTTGTCGACAATACCATCCGTGGGTTTCAAGAAGACATTGCAGGCGACGTCTTTATAGAGACGCCAAGCGGGATTAGCAAATACGATGGCAAATCCTTGACCACGCTTGAGGTTGTGCGCTCACCAGAGAACCAATGGACCTTGTCCCCAGACGATCTATGGTTTGGATACAATGCGAATCAGGTCCGCCGCTATGACGGTAAGACACTCTTCGAGCTTAAGCTACCGGAACAAGATATTAAGGCAGCACTCGGAATTGACGCAAACACATTATTGAACCAACAGGCTAGCCCCTACTCCATCTTCGGAATTAATAAAGACAAAGCGGGAAACGTCTGGTTTGGAACAATGCTCGCGGGTGCCTTTCGTTTTGACGGAAGTTCATTTCTCTGGGTAGGCGAACCAGAACTGACTATCCGAAGCGACGGTTCGGTTCCTGGAGTGCGTGTAATGCTTGAAGATGCAGATGGCAACATGTGGCTGAGCAATGGCTTGAACAAGTACAACATTAAGGCAGGGCAAAACTCAGACTACACAAAGCTGCCAGGACTAACTACATCGTGGCCTACTTCTAGCGACTCCGTAGCCTATTTCAATGCTGGAATGGTTGACACTGCAGGGCATTTATGGATGATCGAATACGGAGGCAGTATTTGGAAATACGATGGTAAAACCCTTGTTCGTTTCCCTGTCAGTGATGGAAATATGGAGGTCTTGACCATTTCCATCTACCAAGACAGGCAAGGTGAAATTTGGCTGGGAACTGACAACGATGGAGTTTACAGGTTTGATGGAACAACCTTCAAGAAATTTAAGCCTGCATTGAATCGATAAATGCCGTGTAGGCGATGGTTCCCCTCTCTTGAAAAAGTACCTGAGAGTAGAGACGTCCAGCCATTCGCTTAAGATCTCATCCGTATTTCTGAGTACCGAGTAAATCGGCCTGCAGACGAACGCCAACGCGTAGAGGTTTGCTCATCCGTGCTAAAAAATGGCAGGCCATACCCTACTTATCTGGTGACACCACAAAGTGGGTAATACCATACATTATCTCATTAAAATCCAGTTACTACAAGTCCAATTTAGTCTTAAATCTAGGTACGTTATCAAGATGCCACATGCGCTAGCGCAATCATATTAGTCCCGAAAAATATATACAGATACCATGACTTCGAACAGGCTACGACCAACCTCGAAGAGCGGTGTTAGAAGTCAAGTTCGCTATCCTTTTCGCTCTTATCCAATTGTAATATTTTAATAAAATCCCTCCCTCCTTCACAAATAGAACTCGAGGTAACATAAAAGGGTTACAACACAAATAGAGTGTATTTAAACCTATAGTACAGATAAAGGCAGACCGCTCGGTACCTTCATGCTATCATTAGACAATCAACGTCTTTTGAATCAACATTTAGACAATATGTTAACCGAAGGGCTATCCTGGATTCTGCGCTTGACTCACTTCCCACTAGAGGTGTATATAGTGGTCGCGAGCCTGTATGTCTTATTGCCAGCGCTGATTTACCCTTTTTTCGCTCAGCGGATCAGGAGCAAAATGGAAGTGAAGCCTAAAAGCGAAAACAGTATATCTAAGTTCATCATTGTTACTCCTGCACACAATGAAGGTGAGTGCATTGAAAACCTTATAAAGTCGATTCAAAACCAAAACTACCCTAAAAATAAATACCGCCACCTAGTGGTTGCGGACAATTGTAGTGACCATACTGCACCTAAGGTGATAAAGCTGGGTGCCGAGGTATTTGAGCGTCAAACAGATGCTCCTTCAGACAAAACGCAAGCGCTACGTTATGTAAGCGATATCATTCGAAAAGAGTCTACCGACGCAGACTATGTGATCGTAATCGACGCGGATTGCACCTTGCCTGCGCATTTCCTTTCTGCCTTGTCAGAAGCGATAGAAGAAAACCCCTCAGGAGCATATCAGACCTATCGAAATGTCTCGAATGCAGCTGAAGGCGCCTTGCCGGCTATGGATGCTGCGGCGGAAGAACTGCGCCAAGTGATAAACCTCGGTGTCAAGGACTGCTTAGGTCTTGACGCACACTTACACGGAAACGGTACAGCATACCGCATCGATCTGTTTCATGCATGTGCTCAAGCACGTCAAGAACCGTTTGCGGACGACAAAGCTTGGAAGGCTACACTCACTCAATTGGGCGAGCATGTCAAGTGGGTTGGAAACGCTCCTGTTGAATACGCTGCGGTAACCGAGTCAAGTAACTTTCAAAACCAACGGAAGCGATGGATAACCGGGCAGATTGAAATGATCCGCACGTATTCGCTTCCCATGATCCGACTGGGACTAAAACGCAAAGACAAGTCTGCCCTCGAATTTGGCTTTAGCATGCTCCAATTGCCTAGAGCAATCCTATTCCTGAGTGCAGGTTATCTGTTCGCAGTCAGCGCGATAGCACCTACACTTGTTTTTGGGCATGCTGCGGCTTACTTCTGTTTAGGCGGTTGCCTCTTTGGTTATGGCCTCCTAGGCTATGCTGTCGGAGGAATACCACTACATCCTTAAAGTCTCTTTTCGACAGGCCTAAAGGCAATTACGGGAGTAGCATCATCGACAATTACTGTGTTGCTTGGAAACAAGACGAGTAGCTGGGCATCCCTGCGTAAGGAATGAGACCCCTTACCTCCACCGGCATTCCAGTACTCATGTACCATGGAATTTCCAGCGGTCCGCTACCTGCGGGTTCGCACCGCGTTCATGTGAACCAACGAGCGTTCAAAGCGCAAATGGGATGGCTATATGAACAAGGATATAGATCAGTACCATTAACCGACCTACTCAGCGACAATAAGCGAGAGAAAGTATTCGCCATCACGTTTGACGATGGCTTTAAAAGCCAGATTGAAATCGCTGCTCCAATCCTATCTGATTATGGATTTAGTGCGACCGCCTTCATTGCGACAGACTGGCTATCAAAAAAATCTAAAGCGACCTTCTTGGCTGTTGATATGCTGCCCTCGGATGCAATCCTAAATTGGAATGATGCTCGAGATCTCTTGAAATTGGACTGGGACATCGCAAGCCATACCGCTTCTCACATAGACTGTTCAGTTGCTTCCTCATGCGAACTCTTAGACGAACTAACACGCAGTAAAGAAGCAATTACTGCAGAGCTAGGCTCTGCACCTCAATCCTTCGCGTTCCCTTTCGGCAAGTACAACAAGGCAGCTATTAGACAAGTGAAACAGCTCTACCCTCTTGCCTTCAGCGTACACACAGGACTTAGTGGCATCGACAAGGCATACCGCCACAGAGAACATCGAATCGAGATTAACAGCTACGATACGATGCAAACTTTCAAGCAAAAAATCTTGACAGGATACGCCAATCCTTCAGAAAAATTGAGAGCTAAACTAAGAGATCAACTCTATAGCTCCTTGACAATTAAAGACACGATTTCTCTTCTGGCCAAATAACCAATAAACTAACTGCCCCCCGCTTAAATCAAGCAATGATGACTAAGACTACAATTTTTTCAAAACGATTCCTCATTACCGGTGGAGCAGGTCATGTAGGTGGATCACTAGCCAGACAACTGGTGAAAAACAAAGACAACTTTGTAGTCATCGTTGACAATCTATCAACGGGATATAAATCAAATTTACCGTCAGATAAATATACAAACTGGTCATTTCAAGAGGCTGATGTCAACGATATTAAGTGGTGTCTCGAAGCCTCCAAATGGCCTCCCTTCGACTATATTTTTCACTATGCAGCAGTAGTGGGTGTAGCTCGAACGCAGGAAAACCCAACGGCCATTATGCAGGATTTGGAAGGCATGCGTAATGTCTTGGATCTTGCTGTCTTGTTTAAAGTGCGTCGCGTGTTCTTTGCTTCTTCTTCAGAAGTCTACGGCGAACCGGTAGAGATGCCACAACATGAGCAAACCACTCCGCTTAACTCAAGAATACCATACGCTGTTGTCAAAAATGCAGGAGAATCATACATCCAGGCTTATCACCAAGCTTACGAACTCCCGTTCACTATTCTCCGACTTTTCAATATTTACAGACCTCAACAGAGTCACGACTTTGTGATTACTAGGTTTCTGAAGGCTGCTTTATCCAAAAAAAGAAATTTCAATCTATGGGGATGGATTACAAACGCGTACATACTTCCATGTAAACGACCACGTGGCGAGTATTGAAATAATGATCAATAAGCATTCTGCACTCAATAGTGTAATCAATGTAGGAAGCGACAAAAAAATAACGGTACTTGCTTTAGCAGAGAAGATAGTACACCTCACTGGCTCATCGTCAGTAATAAAGCACAAACCTGCGCTCCCAGCCGGAGACATGAAACGCAGATGTCCCGACATAACGTTCCTCAACACCATACTTGATAAAGAGCCTATCACTTTAGAAGAAGGCCTCGGCATGCTCATTCGTGCATACGGAAAGGATAAGGAAACAAGTCTAAAAACACTGGAGCAAGAAGAACGTCGAACGCTTAACAAGCCGCACATCACCAAGCCAACGACGAAGCAACCCTTAAATCGAAACGCACTAAAATCTAGAAAAAGGTTACTCAAAATTGCTAGATAAAGGCAAAGATTAACGTCTTCATAAATCGAACAACCTTTACAACTTCATCACCTAACAAACCTTTGTACCTCGCTCTTCCACAGAATCTTTTAAGTACGGGTTTCAAAAGCGACTCAAGCCAAGACTGGTCAATTACGCAGGTACAGAAACGATCGTCTCCCAACCGCCACGTACTGGACCATAGGACATCGTCCAAGAATCCCCATAGTTCTCTTGTAAGCGTGCTTCAACATAGCTAAGACCAGTTCCTTTTGTCCTGCCTGCAACTGGTTCTTTAGCATCTCCTGGAGAAAAAAAGCGATAGCAGAGTTGCTTGCCTTCTAGTGCTTGTTTTAGCGTAAAGCTTAAAGGGTCCGCTGCAGATCTTTCACCAGACTGATGACTGATACCATTTTCCAAAAACGTCAATAGTATGGCGGGAGGAATAGAAGCTGAAGATATGACTAGCTCCGTTTGAAGTTCATAACGAGCCAATTTCCGAAAGCTCATTACCGTAAGGTGAGCCTGACAGAGTGCAATTTCTCTTTCAAGCGGGATTAGGTTTTCATCGGCGCTATCGAGTAGAATGCGAAACTCTTCGCTCAACGCAAGCAAGAGATCAACACCTCGAGCAGGATGTTCTTCGATCCAATCGATGGCTGAGGCAATAGAGTTCATCAGAAAATGAGGCTGGATGCTTTTCTTCAGAAGTTGAAGCTTAAGCCTACTAGACCTAAGTAGGGCCGTTTCACGCAAGCGTGTTTCTTCCCGCTCCCGAAGTACAAGAGAAATCAATACGGTGATCACCAAGTAACCAAAACCAACATAGAGGGCGATATCGTAATTCCTATAGGCTAGAGGTAATGCAATCGCTACTGGCAACACACCCGCCAATGCAAGCTTTGCACCTTGGATATTTTTCCTTTCGGCCAAAATGCAGACTCCCGTAGCCATCCAAAATCCAGCGATCATTCCAACATTTGTAGCAGGATCGTAGCCGTACCAAGTAGCAAAAAGCAAGACCCCGAACACTACCACAAGAAGAGCTACAGCCCACCAGACTACCCTCATCCCAAAGCGCAATACAAAGAACAATGGTAGCGCTGAACTAATCAGCCAGCTCAGACCTAGAATGATTTGCAATCGAGTAAAGTGCCAAGGATATGGATAGAGATAATAGGAGCGGATATACTCCACGATCAGCAAGGCGAAGAAGGCCAGGCAAATGATCGTAAAGGCAAGCAAAGACCAATCTCGCCGGCTAATCAGAAAACGAAAGCCGAAGAACAGACCAATCACCAAGAACATTCCCGCGTAGAGATGCAAGAAGGCAGTCAACGTGAGCGGTATTCTTACAGGACGCTCATAGTGCGTGATAAAGGCGCCATAAAAACGAACTCGCCCGTCAGCGTGATAATTAGAAGTCTTGAAAAGTACACGGTGCTTACCTGGAGTTAGCCAAGCAGTTGGCAACATATACATGTAGTCGATTTGCCCTGGCGTTTCCGTTGCGGCAGAAGTACCCACAATACCGTTCGTTCCTAGATACCGTCCATCGAAGTACGCCTCAGCACTTGCCAACTGAGAGACGAGTAACGCATATGCTACCAAAGAATCCACCGGACTATCAATGGTAACATCTAGGCCAACCTCATATACACCCACGCCTGAAGGCGAGCCTTCCAACCAAGCCGCACTTCCAGCTGCACGATGCTCTATGCCATCGTAGGTGATATCTAACAGGTATGGATCAAGATCCACACAAGCGGTAAGTAGGAAGAGTGGAAAAGCAAGCCAAAACAACTTCATAATGCGAAGGTACACGGCCTCCAGAGGCCTTCGGTGCAGTTGACCCAACAGCAGGTGCAGTTCACGGGTAAAACCTTGGATGGCACTCCGATCGCGCACACCTTGGTAGCAACGACGAGGAATACTCCTCTCTAAAACCTCTAATCAACGCTACCGATGAAACGACTAACCATCCTTCTCTGTTCTCTAATTCTTCTTTGCCTCAATGGCCACCTTGTAACCGCTCAAGCGATCCCTCAACTAAAGCTAACACCTCACAACTTCGTTGCTGAAGACGGCCGAGAAATCGCAACTGAGATGGGAGAATTCAATGTCCTACAAGATCGGAATGTGCCCAACGGTCGTCAACTCACCTTGCGATTTGTACGCTTCAAAAGCACAAACCCAAATCCTGGATCGCCCATTGTCTATCTCGCCGGCGGTCCTGGTGGCTCAGGTATAAATGCAGCGAAACACAAGCGCCATGACCTATTCTTAGCCCTACGTTCTGTGGCTGATGTTATCGCCTATGACCAGCGCGGCACAGGAATCTCTGACGGCCCACCACCTAACCCAGCTATGTGGACTTTTGATCCTTCGACACCAATGACGCATGCTGCTGTTCGCCCAATCATCCAAGATGCTACAAAGGAAGCCGCCAACTTCTTCAAGGAGAATGATGCCGACCTCGCCGCCTACAACAGCAATGCAAGTGCAGATGACCTCAATGAACTACGCCTCGCCCTAGGAGCTGAAAAGATCAGCCTTTGGAGCATAAGCTACGGAAGCCACCTAGCCCTCACTACACTTAAGCGACACGAAAAAATGCTAGACCGCGTAGTCCTAGCAGGCGTTGAAGGATACGACCACACCGTAAAGTTGCCCGTTGACCAGCAGGAAATATTAGAATCTATTGATGAGCTTTTAAAAGCTGACGCCAAGACAGCCAACGTGTATCCTGATTTCTTGGGAGACGTCGCACGACTCCTCGCAAAAGTCGAAAAGACTCCTGCAGTAGTGACCACGGCGCACCCAGGTACAGGCGACACCATGACCGTGGCACTCGGAAAACTTGAACTACAAATCTTGATGAGTTGGTTCCTTGGTGCTCCTGAAGCATTTCGTGATTTACCGTTGAACGTTCAACAAATGCTGGATGGAGATTTTTCAGCCATCGCGAAATACGCGCTGCACACTAAGTCTGGCAACTTCCGCGGCATGTCGATGGGCATGGACCTCGCATCAGGCATCACACCTGAGCGCAGAAAACTGATTGAACTGCAAGCAAAGACAACCCTTCTTGGTGATGCGATCAACTTCCCTTACCTGCATCAATATGATGCGCTCATCGCACTGGACGCTGGCCCAGATTTCAGAACACCCTACCCTTCTGAATTACCTGTGCTTTGCATCAGTGGCACCTTGGATGGCCGAACCGCTGCAGCTAATGCGGAGGAGACCTTGGAGTACTTGCCCAATGGTCGTCACCTTCTTTTAGAAGGAGCCGGACACAGCGATCCACTGTTTCTATCCTCGCCTAGAATATTGGAAGTCATGAAAGCATACTTTTCAGGGGAAGAAGTAGAGAACGAGCGCATCGTTGTATCACCCGTTGATTGGGTACTGCCGAATGAGTAACCGTTCAGCCATTGCCGCCGAAGCTTTACGAAAAGAATTGTGCCTTAATCGCTTGATAGCGCGTGCGACCTAATGGAACGGTGCGACCGTCTGCTAGCAAAAGCTGGTAACGTCCGCCGCCTTCCACGAGAATTTCTTGACAGGCATTCATGTCGACGATGTATGATTTATGGACCCTGGAAAAGTTAGACGGCAACAGTCGTTCTAGGCTTTCCAGGGTCTTTTCTGTTAGTTCGGTCGCACCTTGCTTAGCATTCTCATTCTCCGATTTTAGATGGAGAGTTGAGTAAATGTCCGCGCCCTGAATCATGATGATGTCGTTCACATCGACCAATACGACTCTTCCACGGCGCTTTACCGCTAACTTCTTGAGAGGATGGTCCGCACTTGGCTGCCCATCTAGGTAGCGTTGTACAGCACGTCGCAGCCGCTCCTCACGGAATGGCTTTGGGACGAAGTCCAACACGCCATGATCGAACGCCTCAAGTGCTCGATCACCGTAAGCAGAAACCACAATTACATCGCACGCTTCCGCCAGCAAGTGTTGAAGTACGGTGAATCCATCTTCCCCATTCAAGTTGAGGTCGAGAAAGAGTAAGTCCACAGGGTGATCCTGGAGATAATCACGGGCAGCGTCGACACTAGAGCCCACGTGTAGCGAGCTAATCTGATCGCCCAAAATCTTACGCAATAGCCGTTCTAAACGCCGGGCCACACTGGCTTCATCTTCGATTAAGAGTAGGTTCACTCAAGTGTATTTTTCAATTACAACAAGACAAATCCGAGCCTGCTTTGCAATTCACTGTAAATATATCAAAGACAATTGCTCGATGTATTTGGGTTAATATTAGTATCCGACACCGCTTTACTAATCAAACACCACTAAATTGCTCAAAGTTAAACTTAGCCCCAAGCATGATCACACGTATTACCCTCCTCTTCGCAAGTCTTAGCTTATCGATAACCGTACTGTTTGCCCAGCAAACACTCAACGAAACCGTTGACGTTGGCGGAACGACAAGATCTTATATCGTCTATATACCGGCGATGTATGACGCTGCAGTACCAACGCCGCTGATGTTCAATTTTCATGGATTTACGCAACAGGCGAGCAGCTTCATGAATAGCTCAGCAATGCGTGAAGTAGCCGATACGGCAGGCTTCATCCTCGTATACCCGCAAGGCTCTTCGTTTTTCGGAGCACCCCACTGGAATGTAGGCGCTTGGACAAACGGAAGTACAGCCGACGATCTCGGCTTTACAGAGGCCATGATCGATGCTTTAGATGCGGCCTACAGCATAGACCTCAATCGAGTCTACAGTTGCGGGTATTCTAATGGAGGCTACTTCAGCTATGAGTTAGCCTGCCAATTGAGTGATCGGATTGCAGCCATTGGATCAGTTGGAGGAAAGATGAGTTCAGAGACCTTCAACGCCTGTGATCCTGAACACCTTATGCCGGTTGTTTCCATTCACGGAACTGCAGATGGAACCGTTGCTTACGCTACTTCTGCGCCTTCCAACTCTAAGACAATAGCCGAAACGAACGAGTACTGGATCGACTTCAACTCGTTACCTTCAAATACAACGCTAACAGCACTTCCAGACACCGACCCAAATGACGGCAGCATGGTAGATCTTCTATCTTTTAGTGACGGCTGCTCGGCTGTAGATCATTACAGAGTCGTTGGAGGTGGACACGATTGGGTGGGAGTTCGCGGCAACATGGACATTGACGCAAGTTCTGTCATTTGGAACTTCGTTTCTCAGTACACGCTAGATGGGTTGATCGGCTGTAGTCCGGTTTCAAGTGTATCTGAGTCAGCTTTCGCCAAAACCCCACACATTTATCCAAACCCAACCAGTGGTTTAGTTACCATCGATATGGAACTAACAGAAGCTGTTAACTGCGACATCTTTAACCTAACTGGACAGCTTGTTTCTTCGAGAAAGATCGGGCCGAGTAATAAGACGATTGATGTTTCTGAGTTGACGAAGGGTGTCTACTTTTTGGCTGTAGGAGGAGAAAGAGTGCGGTTGGTTAGAGGATAAACACCATTTCGACAATGGTACCGTACTCCTAAATGTGCATGTAAAATGACGGACTTCTTTCTTCGAGCAAAGCACTGGCAAATTTTCGCCTTAAGCGTTGGAGGCCCTCTCATAGCAACTACCATAGTGACGATGATGATGCTTGTATTTTCAAGTGCGCTTGACGGCAGGTTTCCTTCCCCATATCTCGCGATCACCTTCTTGACAATCTTCACACTGAGTACACTACTATCCGTATGCACTCAATTCGGCTGGCTTTGGTCTATAACAACTGGACTTGACCACCTAATACCGGTTGAATTTAAACTCAATATTTTGAGGTTTAAAATCGCTTTCTGGGTACCGTTGGTCTATATATTCCTCATCCTTACAACTCTAGTATTATTCGCCACTTTGGTTCCTCTTGGGACTGTATTTTTTTCTCCAACTATACTACTTTTTATTCTCCCCCCACATATAATAGCAATGCTTTGCATTTTCTATTGTCTGTTTGTGTCAGCTAAGACAATCAAAACTGCTGATACAAAAAAGGAAAGGAGGTTCCGAGATTTTACCAGGGAGTTTGCGTTGCTATGGCTATTCCCTATTGGCGTCTGGCTGATTCAGCCAACGATTAATGAGCTGTATGAAAGATCAAAAACGGTTGAATAGCAATTGAGCATCTTTGAATGATTCGAGCGACACTGGCTCAAAACGAAAATCACTACCCATGTCCCTCTCCAAAAAAATCATCGGCATCATCTTCGCCCTCATGATGATCCTATCGAGTATCGGCCACTTCGTCTCACCAGAGATGTACTTCCCGATGATTCCGGACTTTCTCCCACAAGCAGCTGTCAACATTGTAGCAGGACTGGCAGAGCTTATTCTCGGTATCGGTGTATTCATCCATGCATACAGAACTCGAGCACTTAGCGGAATCTTCCTCCTCATGATCATCTTCCTTCCTGTACACATCTGGGACGCGATGAAAGAGGTTCCTGCCATTGGCTCTAAGACAATGGGCTACGTGCGAATCGGGATTCAATTTGTGCTGATCTACTTGCCTTGGTATGCGAGGAAGTAGCTTCCTCTACCCCGCCTGGATCGCCGTAATCAACACCGTATTGATGATATCATCAACAGTACAACCGCGGCTCAAATCATTGACAGGCTTGTTCAATCCTTGTAGCATCGGACCAACCGCAATCGCTCCTGTCTCACGCTGTACGGCCTTGTACGTATTGTTACCTGTGTTGAGGTCTGGGAAGATCAAAACACTTGCTTGTCCCGCCACGGGACTCCCAGGAAGCTTCTTCGCACCAACGGCCATGTCTACTGCTGCATCGTATTGAATAGGACCATCAATCGGCACATTCGGGCGAAGGGTTTTGGCGAAAGCTGTAGCCTCACGCACCTTCTCTACATCACTACCCTTTCCGCTACTACCACTCGAATAACTCAGCAGCGCAACGCGAGGCTCAATCCCAAAGGATGCCGCTGTATCTGCACTCGTCACCGCGATCTGCGCCAACTCTGAAGCCGTCGGATCTGGATTAATCGCGCAATCACCATAAACCACAACCCGATCAGGAAGGCACATGAAGAAGACCGAACTCACCAACTCAACACCAGGACGCGTCTTCACAAACTGAAGCGCAGGTCGGATCGTATGCTGCGTCGTATGCGCCGCACCACTCACCATACCATCGGCCTCACCAAGCTGCACCATCATGGTTCCGAAGTAACTGACATCCGTCATGAGATCGGATGCGACCACTTCTGTCATGCCTTTTTTGTGCTTTCGACATTCAAATAACTGCTCCGCATAGCGACCGCGGTTAGGAGAAGTAACGGGGTTAATAATTCCCTTTAACTGATAAATGTTTAGGGGTATATTCTGGTCCTTAATGATGCGTTCAATTTCTACTTGATCACCGAGCAACGTAATATCTACATGCTTATCACGGATCAACTCTGCGGTAGCTTTTAATATTCGAGGGTCATTTCCTTCCGGCAAAACAATATGACGTCGCTTCTCCAACGCTCGCTCTCGTAAGGCGTACAAGAACATCTGCGGACTGATCCCTTTAGCCTTGAAATTCGAAATGTTCTGCTCGAGCAAACTCGTATCAATGCGCTCATGAAACACACGAAGCGCGCTCGCAATTTTGGTCGGATTCTTTGTTGAGAGTCGAGACCGAACCTTGTTCAATGCCACCGCAGTATCATAACTATTGGTCTCCACTTTCATCACCGGGACGTTACTCGCGAGTCCATTGATCAACTTCGAAATATTCTCGTGCAAAGGGAACGGGCCCGTAACGATCACGCATGAAATCGAAGGATAACTCGATGCACGGCTTGCCATCAAACTGCCGACGATAATGTCTCCTCGATCGGCTGGAGTTACAATCGCGCAATCTTCACTCACATAGTCAAGTAAGCCTGGCAATTGCATTGCAGCAATCGAAAACCTACGTACTGGTTGCTCCAACGTACCATCTCCTGCAAACAACATTTGCGCTTGAAGTCCATCACAAACTTCGCGTACACTTGGACTGGCGAGCAGTTCATCGTATGGAATCACCGCCATCGCTTTACGCTTGCCTGTGCCGCCGAGACGCTTCTTCAACGCAGCCAAATATTCATCCTCCTGACCTTGAGGCACCAAGTTCAACACCGCGCCAATCACTTCGGTCTCTTCCTGCAGGAAGTTGTCCATTGCTACACGAAGCTGACGAGTAGCCTCATCGGCGCTCCGCTTGTGCCCGCTTCCCACCAGGAGCACTGGGCAGCCCAGGTTACGTGCGATAGAAGCATTGATGTCAAACTCAAACGAAGCACTCTCTCCTGCGAAATCAGTACCCTCAACCAATACAAAATCACAACGATCGGCAAGCGCTTTAAACCTTCTTATGATTCCGTCAAGCAGCTGGTCGTTCTTGCCCGCTCCAAGCAAGTCATTTGCAGCAGCAGCTTCAAAGGCGTAAGATTCCTCCTTGGTTTGAGGCAGACTAAAATGCTCTAAGATCAAGGCCAAATGCGCATCTCCTTGATCATGAATGATCGGACGGAAGTAGCCAATCTTTGGAGACTTCCGAAGTAACAAATCGATCAAGCCTAAGGAAATCAAGGATTTACCCGCTAAAGGCTCGATAGTAGAAACGTATACAGTTGAAGTCATAAGATAAGAATGCGAGAGGCTCAAAAGTGTTGATGTAAGCTCGGGGTTTTTCTTCGAAACGAGGTCCATCAATTGCGATACCCACCAATACTACGCTCTGGATTCAAAGGAGACCTATCATGGTCGGCCGAGAAATCTCAGGATGTAAGATCGCATGCATCACCTCAGCTATCCGGCGAGATGCACGGCCTTTACTTCCTCTAAATACCTATGGACCTCTTCAATCTTAAATTCATCTAGAGCAAACCACTTCCAATGCCGCATCTCCTTCGTCTTTCCAGGTTGCGCATTGGACAAGACTTTAAGTGGATCAGACAGCAAGTGGCCCTTCATAAACCACAACGAAAAGTGATTTTTGAAAGCTCCCAATCCGATAAGGTTTTTGCCCCCAAGCATGTAGACGGGCATCTGCCATTTTATCGCTTCCGCAAAACCTAACTCAAGAAGCACCTCTCGCAACTGAACGAGGATAGGTTCCCAGTCAGACTTCTCAGCAATATATGCGTCTACAGAAGCGGGCTTTGCCATGGTCGAGTTAGTAGATTCTGCACCAAGTTACAATGATCCAAGTTCTTGTGATTTGGGGGTCGGTCACTCCTAAAGATTTCTCCGTGTGCTCTTCCTTCCTCGTCAATTCCACGGTTGCATTCAGTTCGTTGTATCCCTAAACGAGCCTCCCAATTAGCAGTCCAACAGCGAAGCGGTCAGAAATCCAGCAGTCAAGCTTTGCCCAAGTGCTTGCACGGGCAAAGCGCAGACGATCCTTCTTCGTACTTCTGGAGTGATTATTAAACTCGCGGAGCGAGTTTAATAATCACTCCAGAAGTAAGGCGTAAACAATACTAAGATCGTAAACAGCTCCAAGCGGCCGAGCAACATCAAAAAGCTCAAGACCCACTTGCCTGAATCAGGCACAGCTGCGAAATTATTCATCGGCCCGACCGTTCCGATTCCCGGACCAACATTGCCCAAGCTCGTTGCCACAGCGCCGATAGCACTCATAAAGTCCATACCCAAAATCACCATTACGATGCTTCCAAGAATGAAACTCATCAAAAAGATCAGCAAGAAGACCAGAATGTGTGTCATGATGCGCGTCGGCACCGTAGATCCATTCAGCTTTAGAGGTACAATCGCCCTTGGATAAAGTAGCCGCTTAAACTCAAGCTTAGTATTCTTGAAGAAAACCGTGTGACGAATAATTTTAATACCACCACTCGTTGATCCTGCACAAGCACCGACAAACATCAAAATGAAGAAGAGAACCATGAGGCTTTCCGTCCACTGCGTGTAGTCTGCAGACACAAACCCAGTCGTCGTAATCAAACTCACAATCTGAAACAAGCTGTCGCGAAAACTCTGCTCGAACCCAGTACCCGAAACACTCCAAACAACCGATGTAACGCCGACCGTCAGCACCAGTAAGATCATTAGGTAATTCCGGAACTCCTCGTTGGCCCACACTTTCTTAAAGCGGCCCTTACCGAGGAAATACAACATGGTGTAATTCGTACCCGCCAACACCATAAAGAAGATCATGGTGTACTGAATAATCGGAGCGTTAGCGTAGTGTAGTGCACTCGCATTCTTGGTCGAAAAGCCACCCGTAGCAAGTGTGGTCAACCCATGATTTATTGCATCGAAGAAGTTCATGCCCTCTGCCCAAAAAGCAAGCGTTGCCGCCGCCGTCAGTCCAACGTACATGAACCATAGACGCTTGGCCGATTCTCGAATCCGAGGATGAATCTTATCACTGGTAGGTCCAGGAGCCTCGGCTACAAAGAGCTCGATGCCTCCAATACCAAGCAGCGGAAAAAGCGCAACCGTCAACACGATGATGCCCATTCCACCAATCCACTGCGTTAAGCTCCGCCAAAAGAGTATCCCTTTGGGTACCGCTTCAATGTCATTGATGATGCTAGCGCCCGTTGTGGTCATGCCACTCATCGTCTCAAAAAACGCCTCGGTCACCGTCGGGATTTCACCGCTCATTAAGTAAGGAAGCATACCGAAGCACACCATAAGTAACCAGCCCAACACCACGACGAGGTATCCCTCCCGCTTGTCAATCCGGTTGTCGTCATTTCGACGCCAATACCAAAGTCCTCCACCTACAGAGATCGTGATCAAGCCGCTCGAAAGCAAAGGCATCGCATCACCTTCTCCGTAGTACCACGCAAACGGTAAGGCCGTTAGCATCAGGAAACCAACGACGAGTAGCTGAACGCCAAGTACGTTGGATATCGCTCCGTAGTGAAAATTCAACGGAAGACTTTTTCGAGTTTCTGAATTGCGTCAGACAAAGCAAACACGATCACCTTATCGCCAACCTGCATTTGGAAGTCGCCGTCCGGAATAAAGGTCTCCTCCCCTCTGATCACACCACCAATAATGGCCGTTTCAGGCAAGTGAAGTTCTCGTATCGGGTGTCTTACCACATGGTTCTCTCGTTCGATGACGTATTCAATCACCTCTGCATCAACACCGTGTAGACGCGTAATCGCCTCTACATGACCTTTTCGCACATAGCGCAACACATTGTTGGCCGCGATCAGCTTCATGTTGATGAGCGTATCCACTCCAATGTTTTGGCTGATGTGCTCGTACTCACGATTATCCACTTGGGCAATCGTTCGATAGACGCCCTTATTTTTTGCCGAAAGGCTCGCAATGATGTTCGCCTCGGCATTAGCAGTAAGCGCCAAAAATGCATCTGCACGTCGCACACCTACTTCATCCAACAGGTATTGATTGGTCGGGTCACCATGAATGATGATTGACTTTTCAAGGTGATCAGCTAGCCTTTTACACTCGCTTCGATTGTTGTCAATCAAGGTCACTTTGTAATCCTTCTCTAGCAACTCTGCCGTCTCATAGGCGAGTCGGGTGCCGCCTGCAATCATTACGCGTCGAATATCACGCGCATCTTGCCCTACCAGCTCAGAAAGCTGTGGCAAGCGCTCACGCTGCGTAATGAAGTAAACATGATCGCCAGGATGTAAGACCGTCGATCCCTTAGGAATGATGGTCTTTTTACCGCGAAGAATCGCCATCGGACGTAAATCCTCAGCCGCACCTCCAATGGCCGACCATTGCGCCAAACGGACATCCGCCAATTGAGAATCAGGCGCAATTGTAGCTCCAACAAGGGTCAATTTGCCCTCTTCGAACTCAAAAACGTCGGTAAACGTTGCTTGCCGGACCAATCGTTCGATCTCTCCAGCAGCCAACAAACTCGGTGAAATCAAGGTATCAATCCCCAAGTCATCGAAAATATCACGTTGCCCCATCGAGAGGTAATCCGAAGAGCTCACCCGCGCAATCGTCTGGTTAGCACCGAGACGCTTGGCCAGGGTTGCCGTCATCAAATTGGTGGTCTCAGAAGTCGTCATCGCCAAGACCAATTGCGCACGCTCTACTTGAGCCTCACGCAATGTGCTGATGCTAGCGGAGTTACCGTGCACCGTCAAGACGTCGAGGCGTGCACCTACTAAGTCGAGCACCTCTTTATTGGTGTCGATTAGTGTGATATCCTGATTCTCAGAAACGAGGTGTTCAGCGAGGTGAAACCCTACATCTCCAGCTCCGGCAATGATGATCTTCATACGCGACCTTGATAGTCAATTACGGCGGTCCCATTAAAAGGAGAGTCGTTTACAGCTCTTCGTTTATTTAACGCGTTGCGACTGCAAATGTGCATCTTATTCCACATTCCCCGCTGTGATTTCCCTTGCTTAGAATGATGACATTCTGCTTTCGCCAAAACAGGAGGCAATGAAGCGCGTTTATCAAAGAGAATAACGTTCGAAATCAACGCATATTGGTCGAGCTAAAATTCCTTAAGCGGACTCAGTGTCCATCGCTATCATTGCGAAATCCTATGAAAATACTTGTCGTCTGCCTTGGCAACATCTGCCGATCCCCACTTGCCCATGGCATCTTCGCCCATGAAATCAGCAAGCAGAATCTTCCTTGGGAAATTGATTCAGCAGGAACGGGCGATTACCATGTCGGAAAAGCGCCTGACCCACGCTCCATTCAGGAGGCGAAGAGTAACGGACTCGACATCTCAAAACAAGGGGCTCGTCAATTAAAGACGACAGACTTCCACACCTACGACCACATCTTGGTCATGGATGCCATGAACTACCAAAATGCTCGCTCCATCGCTCCAACGGAGCAATTACGAGAGAAGGTAGAGCTTATCATGAATTATGCAGATCCTGGGCGCAATGGCCAAGTACCTGATCCATATTGGGACGATAACGGGTTTGCCAACGTCTACAACATGCTTGTACGTGCTGTCGATGGCTTCATCCAACAACACACGGAGTCTAACGAATCAGCTTAACGCTACCCGTTTTATCAAGCTTTTCGTCGTTGCATCCATACGCGACACGCCATAGGTACATGCCAGGCATAGCGGGAGTTCCTTGGTAGGTTCCGTCCCACTTTCCATCTCGATCAGTAGTCTCGAAGACTTGATTTCCCCAGCGATCATAAACCTGAAAGATTTCAAATTCTTGAAGGGTTACCGCATTACTGATTCCGAGGGTCTCGTTACTTTCTGGCCCTAGGCCGTTAGGTGTAAACGCACTTGGAACAAGTAGTTGGGTGCAATCAAAGGAGGTTGGGTCGAACACCTGGAGTAGTACTGAATCAACAGAACGACAACCACTGTTTGCGTATCCCATAGTCACATAGTACACTGTACTTGCTGTTGGCTCAACAACAGGTGTCGGTGTAGTCTCACCGCTCACAATCGAAGCAACTGGACTCCACGCGAAACTTGTCGCACAGGTATTTGAAACACCCAAAGTGATCTGTGTTCCTAAGTTAACTACCGGGAAAGCGACATCCTCAATTACATCGGGAGCCACAAATAAGCTTTCGATCGTATCAAGCGGAATTGAACCACGGTAGATCCGCATCTCGTCAATGAAGCCTTGGAAATTTGTCTCACTCGTAGGACAACCCGCGCGGGCGATCTCGAGGTTGAAGTTGTTTCCAATGTTGAAGCGCGTTCCTGACGTCATTCGCTTCACACGAACACCATTCAAGTAAATACGTACCTCATTGTTGTCTCGCTCCATCACAAAGTGCTGCCAGCAGCGCGTCGGATCAAGTGGAATGAGGTTATTAGATCCGCCTAGCGTACGGCTAGGGTTCTCAGCAAAATTGAGTTCTATCGCACCCTGGTTTGGCAAGTAATCGATGGTAAACAAGCGATCTTGTGTATCACAGTCAGCCTTCTTGCGCACCAAAGTTTGGCGAGGATTCACACCTGTTGGGTGAAAGTAGAAGGACAGCACGAAGTCGTTTCTCTCAAACAAGTCGTTGATCGGACCTGCAAACGTGAGGTAGTCCCCTACCCCATCAAACAACAGGCTATTGCCTTCAACACCACAAGCGACTTGCGGCGATCCTTGTACAAAACCATCAAAAGAGGAACTCCCTAGGCTTTCTGTGGCATCGCCATTATCAAAACTGTAGAGTGCTACAAGGCTGTTCGTTTGCGCACTAAGCAACATCGAACTTGACAGGAATAAAAAAAGAAAAAGGTGCTTCATCTAAACGGCTTAGGCGACATACTCTTACTTGAACGTAGAGAGTCGACATAGATTTTACGGAAAAGCCACTGGTAAGGTTTTCCCGACAAGGGGGGATTAAAAATAGACGCTATTACGGCCTCTACTTGCCGAAAAGGCTGCCCATATCAGGCATTCCACCAGGCATCATGCCCGACATCAGCGACTGAGCTTCCGTTTTCTCTACTTCTCCTGCTTTCTCCAATGCACGATTGAGCGCGATCAGCAAGAGATCTTCTACTTGCTCAGCGTCACCATCGGCCATGATGGACTCGTCAATTTTGACGTTAACGACCTCTCGCGTACCTGAAACGGTAACAGCAATGCCGTCGGTTGTTTCTGTAATGCGCATCGCAGCCAACTTTGCTTGCAGGGCTTCCTGCTGTTGCTGCATCTGACTCATCATATCTCCGAACATAACAAAGGAATTTTCGCGAAGATACAAGTCGAACATTGATTTCTTCGACAGACTATACATCTTCGCACTTATGGATAGCAACACGTTGATTGGCATTATAGGTTCTGGTTCTATGGGAGCTGGAATCGCTCAAGTAGCTGCAGAGGCAGGGCATCACGTTCGCGTATATGACAATAACCCCGCGGCACTAGAGCGCGCTGATGCGAGCATGCGCAAGCTTTTCGACAAGCTTGTGACAAAGGGCAAGCGTACGCAAGAGGCTGCCGATGCAACCATTGCTCGCATTACATACGTGAGCGACATGCTCAATTTGAACCAGGCGGGGCTCATTATTGAAGCGATCATAGAGAACCTGCAGATCAAGCAGCGCGTGTTCGAGGAGTTGAGCAACGGTGTAAGTGCGAGTACCGTCTTGGCGACTAATACGAGCTCGTTGAGTGTTACAGCCATTGCAGCTTCCGCCAAAACCCCTTCTCAGGTAGTTGGATTGCACTTTTTCAATCCAGCAGCCCTCATGAAGTTGGTTGAAATTGTACCTGCTGCCCAAACCGATCCTGCACTAATTGAGACGCTAACTACCCTCATGCGTTCATGGAAAAAAGAACCCGTCGTAGCACAGGACACGCCAGGCTTCATTGTGAATCGTGTTGCCCGTCCGTTCTATTCTGAGGCATTCCGCATCTACGATGAAGGTCTCGCGCAACCACACGAAATTGATGCTGCAATGGAAGCCCTCGGTTTCCGTATGGGGCCGTTCACACTAACTGATTTCATCGGACACGACGTCAACTTTGCGGTCACCGAAAGCATGTTCCACTCGTATTGGGGAGAGCCACGCTACCGTCCAAGCTTTGCACAAAAACGTCTCGTCGACGCAGGCTACCATGGGCGTAAGGCCAATCGAGGCTTCTACGAATACGACGAGAACAAGAAAGCGATACGCCCAGCAAGTACGTTGACTGAAGAACAAAATAAAGTGATCCAAGATCGCGTCATGGCGGTACTCATCAACGAGGCTGCCGATGCACTTCACTTTGGCGTTGCTTCAGCAGAAGATATCGACAAGGCGATGCTCAAAGGCGTCAACTATCCGAAAGGACTCTTGGCTTGGGCTGATGAAATTGGTCGACCTGTGCTTATCGACAGGCTAGATGCACTGTATGCGAAGTACCACGAAGGGAGATATCGTGTGAGTGCTGGTTTGCGCTAGCACAGCTACGCTGTGCTCGTGTCCTGCGAACCACCGGTTCGCAGGAATGATTGCAGTATGATCGCGGAAGGATTGCGGTATGATTGCAGGAATGATCGCAGTATGATCGCAGCGTGATCGCAGTACTAACTCACATCAGCCCCTCAATCGCCTCCGCCAACTTATAGTCCCGCTTCGTCACCGTATTCCCAGCATCGTGCGTAGTCAACTTGACCTCCACGGTATTGTAGACGTTGCTCCAATTGGGATGGTGGTCTTGCTGCTCAGCGAGCAATGCGACTCTACTCATAAATGCCCAGGCTTCTGAGAAGTCTTTGAACTTGAAGTTGGCGACAAGGAAATTGTCTTGCTCTTTGAAGTACTTCATGGTCCTACGAATTGGCGATTTGCAGGACAATGTAGGCACCAACTACTTTGTAGCACGACGCTAGCATTCCTTGTGTCGCGACCGTTTCACGGTCCAACGAGAAGAAAATTCACGACGCTAGCGTTCCTGCGAACCAGTGGTTCTCAGGACAGGAGGAAAGCAAAGCTTTCCTAGCCCAACTTGTCCATCGCAGCTACACTCTCCACCAACAACTTGGTACACGCCTCGATGTCAGGAATGCTGCACATCTCGATGACTTGGTGAATGTGGCGACACGGAATACTAATCGCACCCGCAATAGAGCCTCGACGGCCTGCACGTTGCAAACCAGCAGTATCCGTTCCTCCGGCAGGAAGAACCTCAGCTTGCCAAGGGATGTCGTGGGTTTTGGCGACAGCTTTCAAGTGGCGAACCATACGAGGATCGCAAATCACTGAACCGTCCATGATCTTGATCGCGGCACCTTTACCTAAGCGGCTGACCGCTTCGTGAGGTTGTGCACCGGGAACATCAAAAGCGATGGTGACATCAAGTCCGAGTGCAAAATCTGGATCTACCTGAGAAGCTGCAGTTGTAGCTCCACGAAGGCCGACCTCTTCTTGCACCGTAAAGACAGCGTAGAAATCGTACGGAATCTCACGCCCTTTCAAGGCCTTAAGCGCCTCGATGAGGATGTAAACGGAAACACGATTATCAAGACTCTTAGAGTTGACGCACTCCCCCATCTGAATGAGTTCGCGCTCTCGGGTGATCGGATCACCAATTTCGATGTACTTGATCACTTCCGACTTCGGCATACCGAGGTCGATGAAGAAATCTGTGGTAGAAGGTGCTTTCGAACGCTCCTCAGGTTTCATGAGGTGAATAGGCTTGGTGCCCATAACCCCGATGATATCCTTCTTACCGTGAATGATGACGCGCTGTGCGGTCAAGGTCTTTGGATCGAATCCACCAAGCACATGAAAACGTACGAAACCGTCCTCGTCTATGTGTGTAACGATAAAGCTGATCTCGTCCATGTGCGCGGCGCACATGACTTTCTTATCACCTGTACCATTTTTCTTGGCAATTACATTGCCCATGGCATCGACGCGAACCGAATCTACCAGACCATCGATCTGGCGTAAAACGAGTTCACGAACTTTATCTTCGAAACCTGGAGCCCCAGGTACTTTGCAAATCTTGCTGAGAAGCGCAACATCAATCATGGGCGTAAGGTAAGTGCCTGGAAAAAACGAAGCCTAAGAGCTTGTCTAAGAAATCGTTAACGTGAAACAAAGGTAAGGATATTGTTACGCTCCGAAAGGGTTTGGAATAACAACTCCTTGACATTGTAATTTCAATAATGTTAGAGATTGAACACATGTGTTTTAGATCCGTTCATGTATGTTGCATATGATGAGCGAGCCAATTGCCATGTTACAAGAGGATCTAATCCAGCGAATTGAAACCGCTTGGAAAGTTTCTACAAATCACCTACTCGAAGCAGCAATTGCTGACGAAGGTCAGGCGATTACAAAGCTTTTCATAGCGGAAGGAGATGCCCACTTTGAGGCGCTCGCGCAAAACAACCTAACTGAAAGTCAGACCCTTTCCCACAAACTGGGGACGTTCGACTGGCCCGAAGGAGCAAAGCGATTTAGCATACTCTGGCGTAACATCTTGATTGAACTTGAGCGTGCATACGTACTGCACGGGGAAGGTCAATGTTCTATGAATGAGATTGAGGTTTTGGCGAAAGCTGGAAGAGAAAAACTTCAAGCAGCAGCAAGACACTGGCTAGGCGACTTTGGAGACCGTAAAAAGGACCTCCAAAGTAACAGTGAGCATGCAGCTAACCTGCTCTACACCTGGGATCTGCAGCATAACCCTTGGCCTACCTATCGGACACAACTCGAGCAGTTGGTCGATCAAATCGGTAAGCTCCACAAAGATTCGAAAGAGCGTCTACGTGCTTCTAAAACCTTAGTGAAGCTGACGCGCTCGTTGAGAGATCGTCAAGCTCAATATGCTGACGACCTCGAACGCATAAAATCGACGGCTGATGCCGCACTCGAGATTATTGATCAGGCAGATGAAGGATCACCTTCAAATGTGTCACTTACTCGATTGTCATCATTAGACCCGA
Organism: Saprospiraceae bacterium; assembly: GCA_045110575.1. Lineage (GTDB taxonomy): Bacteria > Bacteroidota > Bacteroidia > Chitinophagales > Saprospiraceae > CALDTK01. The sequence goes on along the minus strand of JBGCGF010000010.1, from coordinate 45,999 downwards.
GCGACAAGCTCTCTGGTTCGATTGAAGACGCTGCCCGTATCTCGAATACGATTATTGATCAGCTCCCCGAAAGGATGCAGCTGTTCGTGAATAGTCCGTCAGGACAGATGCAATACCGCGACCTAAACTTGGAGCGTCAAACAGCCCAATGGATAAGTGCAGAAGTGCTTCCTTCACTCAATCAGGAAGCTCGGCTCGCCGAGCAATCATTGGCCGACCTACTGCGCACACTCGTTGACGTACGAAACCGAATCCAACTCGCCAAGGATCAAGAAAAAGCGGAAACAACCGAGACAGAAACCACTTCTGCGATAGAACTGACCTACCTAAAAGCACCCATTGAGGCGATGCTTACACGGATAGATCATGCGCAAAACCAAGTGGAAATAATATCGAGACAAACAAGTCTTAAAATTCAAGAGCACCTGCGTTTGAGTCGGGTATACGACCCCAACTTAGATTTCCTCGAAGTGAGTTTTGAGGCTGGAATGTCTCAAGTAAAACGTACCCAAGACGCACTCCTAAATAGATTTGGGGCGTGGATCGTTGAACAAACCAACAGCATTCGTAACCTCCGCTCTCGAGTGGAAGAAGAAGAAAAGCTAAGCGTAGGAGAGAAAATCGTCCGCACAATCAGGACGAGAACACTCGATCCAAAAAACGCCAACTACACCTCCGTACTCGTTACGCGAGGATTTATTGGAGAAGCGTTTCATGCTGGCCGCGATTCAGAATTAGAACGCGCCAAGAACGCGATTGAAGCATGGCGCGATGGATTCAGAGGGTCCATTGCTCTAACTGGTCAACGATATTGTGGTAAGACACACTTTGCCGAGTTACTAGCCTCGCGGTTCTTTGAACAGCAAACCCTTCACGTGCGCCCAGACACCATGCTGGAAGTGAACGGACGGAAGCTTAAGCTCGGTACCGATCTCGGCACAGCATTGGCTTTTGTCAAAAAGAACTCTGTCAACAAGCAATACCTCATCCTCATTGACGACCTGGAACTCTGGTCAGATACCGACGATGGACTCGCCGTTGACGCGGACGACTTACGAGAGGCGATGGACGAACTGTCCGGTCGACACTTCTTCATAGTTGCCATGGGCAACTGGACGTTTGCCAACCTAGACGGAGGTCTTGGCCTGGCGGCATCGTTTCAGTTGGAGATCAATCTCGATACAATGCCTTTGGAAGATTTCCGAAACACCGTATTGATCCGTCATGCAGCAACGCACGTGCGTATGCTCGACAAAAATGCCGTTCAATTTTCTGACGGAGCCCTAAGAGAGCATGCAGAAGACATGTTCCGAGCAGCAAAAGGAAACGTTGGTGATGGATTACGCCGCTGGGCACAGTCTGTCGCTTTTGAAGAGACCAACGTCGTGCGTACACGAGACCATAAAACCTACCCGCTACCAAACTTCATCGATGTCTCGATTGGATTGGTGCTGAGTATGGTCAAAAAAGAACGATACACCAGCGAGTACGAATTGCGCAAGCGCTTCGGACCTGCTTTTGACAAACATTACCGGCCGGTTGTACAGCGCCTCATTCGTTTGGGTGTATTGCTGCGGCATCGCACAGGAACATTGAGCATCAATCCCGTCGTCTCTAATGAAGTCGGCCGCTTGCTACAGCGCGACGGCTACCTGCAATCGAGCTATTCACAAAGTCCACTAACACTGATATGAGTTCATACATCTCGACAGGTGTCACTTGGACACATTTCTTCTACACGCTTCTAGCCGTTGCAATCATCTACGCCATTGCGAAGTTGCTGCAAGGACGACTAGACCGTGGACTCTACTTGCGGGAAGCCGATGGAACGGTGCGCATGTTTATTCGCGTGTTCCTCATCGTCCTCAATCCAATGGCAATCTTGCTTTTGGCTGCCATTTTCGTGGCCATTTGGCCATTGGCGCACGGCTTGATGCTGGGCTTGTTGATCCTATTCGGTTTTCGCTACATACGTGACTACGTATCAGGCAAAGTTCTCCGACTTGATCAAAGTATGCAGCAAGGACGCCCAGTCCAAACGCATCTTGGTACAGGCTCGATTTCAAGTTTTGGCTTGACCGCACTCTACATTCAACGAGAAGATGGCCGCACACGCGTGGGCTATACAGACCTTTTAGCGCACGGATATACCGTAACAGGCAGTTCAGATCGCGGAGGTTACTTCCGGTTAGAAGTATCTACTGTCACTTCGGAAGACAAGGAAGCTGATGTTGAGTCAAAGCCCGTCGTCCAAGATGAGCAGCTTTCGCGAAAACTCACCCAGGCGCTGGTCGACAATCCGTACGTCAAACCTGATTTTCGGGTCGACAACCTTCTCAATGGTTCTGGCGATTGGACTATAGAAATCAGTGTTGGCCTGCATCGTGCAGAGCACATCGATCATTTAGTAGCCCAGCTCTTAGAATCTGGCTTCCGTACCTCAATACTCACTCGATAATCCCCGATCATGGAACAATTTGGATCCTATCCGCTGATTATTGCAGCGTCGCTCATCATCATAGCCTCGTTCTTATTCAACGAGATCTCCAAGCGAACGAATATTCCTTCAGTCCTGATGCTCATCGTTTTGGGTGTTGTACTCAAGGTGAGCTTTGCAGATAAGATTGCTGGCGTTGACTTTAGCTACCTGCTAGAGCTACTCGGTATTGTCGGTTTGATCATGATCGTGCTTGAAGCTGCTCTTGAACTCAAACTCACGCGAGACCAGCTGATTCCCATAGCCAAAGCGATGCTCATTGCTGCCGCAGGTCTAATGCTGTCAGCGTGGGTCTGCGCAGAGTTACTGATGTTCTTCGTTGATGGAATGACGTCAGAGTCTGCATGGCTTTACGCTACCCCGCTCTCGATTCTATCTAGTGCCATCATCATACCTAGTGTAGGAAGCCTCCGTAAGGACAAGAAGGAGTTCCACATCTATGAGAGTACGTTCTCTGATATCCTAGGCATCATCCTGTTCTACTTCTTAACGGGACCTTTCGAGGCTGCCGAAAAGGGAGGAGTAGCACATAACTGGATCGAGTATTCTGGTATCCTAGTACTTACAGTTGTACTCGCACTGATCGGTAGCTACATTCTAGTGCTGGTTTTCCAAAAGCTGAAGAGCCATGTGAAGCTTTTCCTCTTGATCGCAGTCCTACTCTTAGAGTATGCAATTGGCAAGACGTACCACCTATCGTCATTGATCATTATTCTCATCTTCGGACTCATGTTCGCCAATGTGAACCTCTTCTTCTTCGGCCCGATGAAGAAGCTGATCCAGCCAAAGAAGATCGCTGAAATCTTTGAAGGATTGCACATCGTGACGTTAGAGACAGCCTTTGTTGTTCGGACGTTCTTCTTTGTCATCTTCGGACTGACGATTGATCCAAGTTCATTGCTGAGCTTCGATGTCATGAAGATTTCAGTGTTGATCATTGCTTCGATCTACATCATTCGCTTTGTACTTCTGCGAGTATTCGTGGGTAAGGATCTCGTCCCACAGCTCTTCATTGCGCCGCGTGGATTGATAACCGTATTGCTCTACAATGCAATCCCAGCAGCGGCACTTATAGCGGGCTTCCAACCGGGCATCTTACTCTTCGTGATTATCGGTACGAGTCTTATCATGACCTTCTCGATGATTCAGGACAAGAAGCGTGCAGGCATGGCGATCCGAAAAGCGGAAGAATCACCTGTAGATCTTTCGGTTTGGTCAACGCCAGGGATTGATATGGCTAAGGCTGAAGTTGATGGTGGCGGGCATTAGAGATTTCTTATGGCTTTCGCTAAAACCATAAGAGCGCGATCCGAACGCCTCTGCGATTCAATTATCAACTGAAGATTGATTGAAGAGCGCCTGTGCAGAGCACAGATGCCGCGCTCAGTTGAAACGAAAAGAGCCATCAACTTTTGCAAGTTGATGGCTCTTATTCGTTTTGGCTAAAGGCTATGCTTACTCTCCACTATAGAAGAGATCCAGCATACTCTCCAACTCAAGAATATCACCTACCATGACTTCCCTTGGCTTAGAGCCACGCGTCTCACCAACGATGCCTAGCTGGCAAAGTTCGTCCATGATACGACCAGCACGGTTGAATCCGATCTTCATACGACGCTGAAGCATCGAAGTCGAACCAATGTGATTGTCAACCACCATGTGGGCTGCATCACGAAGAAGCTCATCGGCTTCCTTCGGATTGAGTACAGAGTTACCTCTTGCCTCTTCGTCCTCACCGACATACTCTGGGAGTAAGTACGGCATGTGTAAGCCTTGCTGCGCAGAAATGAAGTCAAGAACATCATTAACCTCCGGGGTGTCAACGAATGCACACTGCAGACGCACCTTCTCAGCTCCCATTGAAAGAAGCATGTCTCCCATACCAATGAGTTGCTCAGCTCCAGGTCCGTCAAGGATTGTCTTAGAGTCAGTACCAGACGTCACCTTAAAGGCTAGACGTGCTGGGAAGTTGGCCTTGATTGTACCGGTGATGATCTTCACTGTCGGACGCTGTGTCGCGATAATAAGGTGCATACCTACCGCACGTGCAAGCTGTGCAATACGCGCAATCGGAAGCTCCACTTCCTTACCTGCCGTCATGATGAGGTCGGCAAACTCGTCAATGATCATGACGATGTATGGAAGGAATTTATGACCGTCTTTCGGGTTAAGCTTACGCTCTTTGAACTTGGCGTTGTACTCCGTGATGTGACGTACAGATGCCTTCTTGAGTAACTCATAACGCTGGTCCATCTCGATACAAAGCGAGTTGAGCGTGTGAATCACCTTGGTGTTCTCTGTAATGATGGTCTCCTCTTGACCAGGCATGTAGGTCAAGAAGTGACGCTCCAATACACTGTAGAGTGAAAGCTCCACCTTCTTTGGGTCGACCATTACCAACTTCACCTCAGAAGGGTGCTTGCGGTAAAGCATGCTCATGATGATCGTGTTGATACCAACCGACTTACCCTGACCTGTAGCACCCGCTACAAGAAGGTGAGGCATCTTGGCCAAATCAACTACCATCGTCTCGTTAGAGATCGTCTTACCGAGCGCAATTGGCAACTCCATCTTCGCTTCGCGGAACTTCTTTGAAGCAAGTACCTCACGAAGAGGAACCATCTGACGGTTCTTGTTCGGAACCTCAATACCGATCGATCCACGTCCAGGAATCGGTGCAATGATTCGAATACCCAACGCCGAAAGGTTGAGTGCGATATCATCAGAAAGGGTACGAATCTTAGAGATACGTACGCCTGGTGCAGGAACAATCTCGTAGAGTGTAATCGTCGGACCTACCGTTGCGGTGATACTCACGATAGAAAGACCGAAACTGAGCAATGCGTCTACAATTTGACGCTTGTTCTCGTTGAGCTCTTCCCTTGTTACTGGGTTTTCGTTGTCTGGGTAGTCCTTAAGGAGCTCCAAGGTTGGGTACTTGTAGGTACTCAACTCTAGCTTCGGATCGTATGGTCCTTGTGACTCCAGGTCTGATTCCGCCTCAGCAGAGAGGATGTCACGTGGTGTTTCACCAGCAACGGCGCCATAGCCTTCTGGCTTTTCACCCACGTTTGCAGAAATAGCATCGAGCGCTGGATCAATCGCGTCTTCGTTTGGCGTAGGCGCAAGGTTGAGTTCGATGTCATCTGCACCAAGAGAAAGCTGCTTCGCCTTCTTGATGTTACGCTGTTCGAGTTCGCTTGGAAGCGATAGATCGAGCGCATCTCCTTTTGGAGCCGCAGCGAGAAGATCGTCGTTGTCGTAATCGAGACCAGCAACACCCTTGCTCGGCTCAACCTCTCCATCAGGTTCACTCTTCGCCAAAGGCTTCTTCTTGCGGGCAGGCTTTACCTTTTCTGGTGTAAACCTCCCTACGAACTTGCTCAAACCACTTGGAAGTGCAGGCGCCAATTCAACACCACTGAGAAACTTACCTGAGGTAACATCACTCCAACTAGGATCAAAAATCCAGATGACCAACATGACAAGCGCAAGCGCAAACAACAAGACAACGCCTGGAATACCAATCATGCGCTCAAGCCAACTCGAAATCAAGTAGCCATACGCGCCTCCCATAGGGAAATCGATCATTTGGAACAAGAAGGCAAGCATCACAGACAGGACGAGAAGCCCGAAGAGGCCCCAACGTAACTGACGCTGCAGCTGTATGAGTGGACGGCGCTTCAATATCGCCAAGCCCACTAGGGCAAGGAGGTAAACCGCCAAGAAGCTTGTCGCTCCAAAGCCAGCATAGAAAGCAGTGTGGGAAACAGATGCACCGAATGGGCCCATCCAGTTGGCGACCTCAACTCCATTTGCGAAGAGCAGTCCCCAACCATAGCTCATAGCTGCAGCTTGGTCAACTTTCCACGTAAAAAGGTAGGAGATAAAGGCAAGGCCGAGGAAGGTGGCAAGGGCCAGGATGGTAAATCCTGCAATCTTGCGGATACGGTCGTCCATGACCGTGGCCCCTCGTTTTTTGCGAGTTGATTTTTTCATAGTGTTTCTCAAGTGTTTGCTGAGCAGTAGTCGGAACTACCTCGCAGCCTTACAAATGTAACCGAGGCAAGCCCCAGCAACGCTCCACAACATATCAAAAAAAGATGATACGCGAAAAATCACTGTATACAGGTACCTGAGATTGATCGATATTGATCAACTCGACCGTAAATAAGGTGTTAAATCCTTTAATACCTCAAGCATCCCACTACTTCGCACATGAACATTTCACTCGACATCAGCCTCTATCCGCTCACACCAGACTACAAAAAGCCTATCCTAGGCTTTATTGAGGCGTTGAAACAATACCCGGACATAGACATCCTCTACAATCCGCTTTCGACGCAATTGTATGGCGACTTTGACTCGGTCTGGAACGCAGTCGGCAAGGAGCTTCTCGCAGCTTTTGGCGCGGAGTTCACTGAAGTCGCTGTGATTAAAGTTGTCTCCGTTGATGTAAACGGGTGAGTTTATGTGGTCCGACCGTTTTACGGTCGACCGTGCAACGGTCGGACCACATGCCGGACAGACTGCATAAATAACTAGAACGTAATCCGCTTCTTGAGCTTTTCGCCTTTGCGCTCAACGATGATGTTGACGCTATCCCCTTTCTCGTGCTCGCCGAGGTACTTCATGTAGTCGTAGATGTCTCCAACAGGCTTTCCATCAAGTTCGACGAGTACATCACCACGCTCAAGTCCGGCTTTCATGGCTGGACGATCATCGAGCACACCGTCGATGCGCATGCCTTCGCCTGCATACACATAGTCCGGCATTACGCCCATAGTCACTTTGAAGGCAGAAACCTTGCTCATGCTTTCGTCCTTGGTCTTCGTAAACGGAATCTGGCCGCTCTTTGGAAGTCCTTGCACGACATCATAGACGATATCTGAGATGGTAACCATTCCCGGGAAGTTTACGAGGTGAATATCATCGCCAGGCTTGTGATACTGCGGGTGCTGTCCGGTAAAGAAGTGCAGAACAGGTAGGTCTTGCAAGTAAAAGCTAGCGTGGTCACTCGGTCCGAGACCGCTCTCATGCGAGTTGATGGTTACTCTATCCTTCGACGCGCTCACCAATAATTCTGGCCATACCGGTGAGGTTCCTGTACCGTTAACAGCGAGTACGTTCTCTTTGCTGAGACGACCAACCATGTCAAAATTGATTACCGCAACTACGGCTGGCATCCCTTCTGGCATATGCTCTGCAAGGAACTTAGAACCGATCAGGCCCATTTCTTCCGCGCTCCAGCCCACGAACAGGAAATTGTATTTCTTCTTCGCTCCTTTCTGCTGCAAACGCTCCGCTAAGTCGAAGACCATCGCTACCCCACTCGCATTGTCGTCTGCACCGTTGTGTGGTTCAGGATCGCCGACGTGAAGACTTCCACTTCCGCTTCCGCCAAAACCTAGGTGATCGTAGTGTGCACCGATCATGATGGTTTGATCTGCCTTGTTGTCGAGGTAACCTAACACGTTACTCGTTTTCAGCTGTGGCGCATCGTTCATGTGGCCGTGACCAGCAACAATGATTGGAAACTCCTGGAGGTAAGTTTCCTTATCGCCCATGGGTTTTAGCGAAAGCTGACGCATACGCATCGCGAGGTAAGCTGCCGCTTCATCAGCAAATGGCGACCCAGCTGCACGTCCTGCAAGAATATCACTAGCGAGGTAAGCCACGTCCACTTTCATCTGCATGTCACGCGGAGTAGACTGTGCACACAAGGTGCTTAAGGAGACCATTGAAATGAGGAGGAATAGAATATGCTTCAACATGTCTGCAATATCACGAAGTCACAGGAGAGATTATAGCCTTTAGCTACGTTGATCTTAAGAATCGCCGGAAATGGGCTACCAAACTGCATTCTCGTGACATTACTTTAGCGGAATGAGCAAGATCATCATTAGAAAAGGGGAAAAACGTGACTTAGCCGCTGCATTTGCACGGGTTGAGGAATTGGCCGAATATGAAAAAGCGGCTAAAGCAGTTACGACTTCCGTCAAAACCTACGAGCGCGATTACGATGCAGGTTGGTTCGATCTCTTGGTTGCCGAGACCGAAGAAGGCGAAAACCTTGGTGTAATGATCTACTACAACACGTTTTCGACGTGGAAGGGACGTATGCTCTACCTCGAAGATTTTGTCGTTGCGCAACATGCACGTCGAGCAGGGATCGGAGAAAAGCTCTGGGAAGCGCTTATCGTCGTTGCTCGTGTAAAGGGATGTGCCCTCATCAAATGGCAGGTTTTGGACTGGAATGAACCTGCTAAGGCCTTTTACCTGAAAAATGGAGCAGAACTAGAGCCTGGCTGGGAAAACGGCAAGCTGTTCTTGTAGTACCGAGATCTCGGTATCAACATTTTTTAGAGAATACCCTAAAGGCCTTATTTGACCTGATACGGTTTTCACCTTAGCTTTGGAGTACCAGAATACCTAGATAAAGAAATAGTGTTTCATAGTGTGAGGGGTGACTGCTAAAGCAGTTACCCCTTTTTTAATGCCTATTCTTTGACAGACAATTACATATGCATTTATTTTTTAATGCCTTCTCACAGAGAGCTTATCTAGAAAGGAAATGAGGTTGGCTTTTGCCTCCTCATCCACTTGCAAGCTTTCGACGAGCATATTCGCTTCTGATGATGCAGCTTCGACTTGTGTTGCGAGGCTTTTTTCCACACCAAGGTCCTGCATTATCGACAGTACTTCAGGTATCAAGATTGAGCGCTCCTCCACTGTCAAGGCATAGATCTCTTTCAAGCGCTCCTGCTGCGTTGGGCTGGCCGACTGGAGTGCATGTAAGAAAGGTGCGGACTGTTTTCCGCGAACGATGTCGCCGTAATCACTTTTGCCCGTCTGCTTGCTCGTACTGAAGGTGTCGAGCACATCATCTTGGATCTGAAAGGCACGTCCGGCGAGGTCTCCCACTTTTCGAATGGTCTCGCACTGTTTTGGCGAAAGCCCTCCGATGAAAGCGCCCATTTCTAGGCACGCGGTGATGAGAACGCCGGTCTTCCCGTGAATCATCTCTAGATACTCGGTGTAAGTAGAGACCTCACTAACCTCCATGTCCATGTCTCGCTGCTGCCCTTCACAAAGTCCGATGGCCATTGCTTGGAAAACCTTTAGCAAGTACGATCCCGTAGCGCCTTCATAATTGTCTAAGAGGTAGCCGTAGGTATGAATCATCATCGCATCGCCTGCTAGAATGGCCGAAGCAACTCCAAATTTGGTGTGCACACTAGGCTTGCCTCTTCGCAAAGGAGCCTCGTCCATGATGTCATCGTGTAATAAAGTAAAATTGTGAAAAAGCTCCACCGCATAGGCTGCGGGCAATGCTTTTTGCAAGTCGGCATTCCCTAGAGATGCCCCTAATAACAGTAACAATGGTCTTACGGCCTTTCCTTTACTCCCCATCGCATAGCGGATTGGGTCATACAGGGTTGGAGGTTGCAGGTTAAACTGCTGGTTTGCAGCATATTCTTGGAACTGCGCAAGTAAGTACTGAAGGCTTTGTCCTGTTTGGGGCATGCGGCAAGATATATGCTCTTCGTTACAAGTGATATCGCAGGTAAAAAAAACCTAATACCATAAAAGTGGTACACCGTTTGAAATGAATACCATATGATCACTACACGTCGTCCCATCAACATACTTCTCGTGGAAGATAATCCAGGAGACGTTCGCTTAACGCAAGAAGCGTTTCGTGAGGGAAATATTAAAGTAAACCTCGAAGTAGCTCGAGATGGTGTTGAAGCCATTTCGTACTTACGTCAAGAAGCTCCGTTTTCAGACGCCATCCTACCCGATTTAATTTTGCTCGACCTAAACCTTCCCAAAAAGGATGGTCGAGAAGTGCTAGCAGACATCAAGAATGATTCTGAGCTTAAGCGTATTCCAGTTGTGGTACTTACCACTTCTAATGCTGAGGCAGACATTTTGAAGACGTACAATTTGCACGTCAACTGCTACATCAACAAACCTGTAGACTTTGATCGATTCTTCGAGATAGTCCAAAAAATTGAGGATTTCTGGCTGACTACAGCTGTACTTCCTTCAATGATTGCGTAAGCAATCGCCTCTTATCAGTCTAGCTCAAGGACTCAGGTTTCATTACGAAGCATGGGTCTTTTTGCGTTGGGCCAACCGCTAGCGCATAAGTGCGTTAGTAAGGCATGAAAGCGTACGATTTACTCATTGTTGGGGCAGGGCCTACAGGCATTAGTGTTGCAATCGCAGCGCAAAAGGCTGGCTTTAGCCACCTGATAATCGAACGTGGACCGATTGCAAATGCACTGTATCACTTCCCGCTCAACATGACCTTCTTCTCTACCTCTGAGAAGCTCGAGGTGGGTGGCGTTCCGTTCATTAGTCATACTCCTCGCCCTACGCGCTCGGAAGCCTTAGAGTATTACCGCAGGCTTGTGAAAAGCTATTCTCTCAACATCGAGGCGTATAGCGAAGTGAAAGACCTCAAAAAGACAGTTGCTGGTGGATTTGAAGTTTCTACTTCCCGATCTACCTATGCGGCGACCTCGGTGGTATTGGCCACAGGTTTTTACGGATTACCGCGCACGCTAAATGTGCCTGGTGAAGACCTTCCTAAGGTTCGCCACTACTTCGATGATCCACACTTGTATATCGACCAGAAAGTCCTCGTCGTTGGTGCAGCCAACAGCGCTTGCGACGTCGCCCTAGAGACGTGGATGAAAGGTGCTGATGTCACCATGGCCGTTCGTGGGTCTGAGATCTACGAAAAGGTCAAATATTGGATCAAGCCCAACATTGAGAACCGCATTGCAGAAGGTTCGATTAAGGCGCATTTCAATACGACCGTTGCTGAGATTCGTGAAGGAGAGGTCGACCTCAACACGCCCGATGGCATAGTCACCATCGCCAATGATTTTGTGCTCGCAATGACGGGCTACAAGCCTGATTATACGTTCCTTGAGTCTTGCGGCGTCCAGATGAGCGACGACAAGCATAGAACGCCTCGTTTTGATGCTGAGACGCTAGAGAGCGGTGATGTGCCTGGACTTTACCTCGCAGGTGTGATCAATGCAGGCATGGCGACGAGTACGCTGTTCATTGAGAACACGCGGCACCATGGAGATATGATTGTGAAGGGGATTGAGGCGCGGGTGGCTGAGGTGAAGGTAGACGCGTAGCGCAATCTCATGCTGTCAAGATTGGAGGCCACAAATTGTGACCTCCAATCAGGTATCTCTGATTTCTTTTAATGTAACTAACCTGTCGCCTCCACCATCATCTCCACCAGCCCAAACGCTTCATTATTCGCAGCAATACTAATCGGGTTATTTCCCAATCCATTCTTCGCAAGCAAGTGATCGCACTTCGGGACAATTGCAGCAGCAAGTTCGACGAAGTTGCGCGTACACGCCAAGTGCAAGGCTTGGTCTCCTTCAATAGATCCCAAGTTCACATCGGCTCCTGAAGCGACGAGTAATTCACTTGTCTCCTGTTGTCCCAATTCTAAGGCTAGAATTAGAGCCGTGTGACCGTCGTTATTGACAACATTCAGATTTGGCTTGTGCCCAAGGATAGCACTGACTCGATTCACGTCGTTACTGTAAATGCTCGAATGAAGGATGTTCTCCCCTACTCCATTGAGTTGGGCAATATCAACTTGCTCAAAGTCGATCGCCGCAAACATCTCATCGTTGCCGAACGCGGTGACGTAAAAGGCTAACGTGTCGCCGTTTTCCTCGTCTGCAATCGCGTTGGGGTTCGACGCTTGAATGAGTTGAACAGCTTCTGCTGTTTCGCCCATGTCAACGAGGTCGATGATTGATTTGGTCTGAGGAGGTTGTGCCATTGGGGTGAAGGTAGGGAGGCCATGGATACAGCCAGATTAGAATTAACCTCGAATTTTGCTTGGATCCTGCCGCACATCGAACACGTCTGTAATAACAATGCGGCTTGCATGGACGAGATAAATAACCTTGTAGATGCGTTCCACAAGTAAATAACGGTGCCCTTTTTCTTCTCGGATCAGATACTCTTCAACCTGTCCTAGCTTGGGATGCTGAGAAAGCTTTCGGACTTGCTTGATGATCGTACGCACAGTCCGCGTCCCTTTCCTTGGATTACCTTCTGATCGATGATGGTCTATTAGCTGAACCAGCCTTCTTCGCGCATTGGTAGTAAGCTCAATGTGCATTACCCAAGATCTCTTAGTACATCATCAATGTCATGGACTCGACCTGCTGCAATGTCGGCATCAGAAGCACGTGAACGCTCAACCAACTCATTAACCGTCATCGGCTTGAGATCGGTCTTGTAGGTTGAAGCTTGCTTCGCCTTCAACATTTCAGCAATACGGCTTACAAATTCCACGTCTTGTGTTTGCGCTATCCACTCTATGAGCTTGAGTTTTTCTGCTTGCAGGTTCATGATCAGTTAGGCTTGAGTGATAAAGTTAACGCTTTTTGAACTGAGGTGATTTTGTGGGAGTGAACGTGTGGGTGCAGCTAGTTGGATATGCGTAAAGACCATGGGTGTGTAGCGTAAACCCATCTTATCAGTATTGAAGGTGCCAAATTGGCTCCTACATTCTGAGAGCTTTTGAAAAACCACAGTCTTTCAACGAGTTCAGAAAACCGCTAAGTATGCCTACGTTAGAACCGTCAGATCGACTCGCAATCTAGCTATGTATTGGATTTACATCATTTCCGGTCATTCTCCAACCCGGTTGATCTGACGGTTCGCCGCACAAGCTGCACGGGACTATTACCATCAATAAGCTACCTGTCAACTTAGAACTCAAGTAGCTAAACTAAGAACATGTCAGCACAAATAACAAGCCTCAATCTCTAATCTTACTAGCCTTCAAACTGGCAATATTAAGTGTATCTGTCTTATCTAAAACTGAGTGCATTTCATCTTTCATAGACTTCCTTCCATCAGTCATTCTATTAACGATTACGTGTCCTTTATCTAGTTCAGTTTCAATATGATCGCTATCGTAATACACCATTACAAATTTCCTAAAATTCACGCTATCTGTAACATACACACTGCGTACATCTCCCCCCACCCCGTAGTTTGCGACTAGATAATGCTCATCATAGAGACCACTCCCTAAATTCGTAGCTCCTTCAAAGTTTCTTTTGAATAATTATCATGACCGCATGACGCGATGACTAAAACCGATAAGAATAGAATTATTTTGCTAATTACTAGTCCCTCGTTGATTTGCTCCGTTGCCATTATTTTGATTCTTTCATTTTGCTATTCATCCTTAATCAAACAAGCCCGCACTGCTAACTGCAATACGGGCTTGACAAAAGATTTTACACTTTAGAGTTAGGTTCTACCCCCCTCCCTAATTATTCAAAATCAACGGCAAACCATCGCTGCCACCAATCACAACAACCTTAGAGTTTGGACTCAGTGCCAACTGAAGTGTAGCCTCGATACCCTTATCCTGAAGGATACGGTCGTTAAGACTCGCCGTTAGAATACGGTTAGACTCCGCCTTCGCTTCTGCCTCGATGATCTTACGCTCAGCTTCCTTGCGCTCTTGCGCCAACAGGAAGACATAACGTTGTGCTTTCTGCTCAGCCTCGATCTTCTCCTCAATCGCTGCCTGAACCCGGTCAGGAAGCTCGATATCACGGATCAGCGTTGCCTTTAGGTTGACGTAGTTGTCTCCTAATGCCTTTGCCAATCCATCTTGAATGCTTGTGGTTACTTCAGCACGCTTGGTAGAGTATAATTCCTCTGGCGTGTAACGTCCGATAACCTCACGCACTGCCGAACGAATCTCCGGCTTGATGAGGCGATTCGCATAATCCTCTCCGAACGTCTCGTGAAGTTCACCAATACGATTCTGCTGTGGCGCAACACGAACAGTAACATCAGTAACAATCGTAAGACCGTTACTTGAAAGTACCTCCATCTTCTCAGCGATCTGCTGCTCACGTACCTCGTAGATGAACATCGTGTTCCACGGGGCTACGAGGTGAAAACCAGGAGGGTAGATATTCGCCTTGTCCAATCCTCCACTAAAACGCTGGAAGAGTACACCGGCCTCTCCTGCCTCGATCGTTAGAAATGAACTCGACCCAAGGGTAAAGAGGAGTACCAACGCTGCAACACCAGCGATGAGGTAAAAATTGAGCTTTTGAGGATTCATAGTAGGGGGCTTTTGTGGCTTCATCTGTATTGCACAAGTAAAGACACACAAGGCGCTTACTGGCATAAAGATCTATACACAAAACCTCAAAGGCTATGGAAGGTTGACCGCCTTTACCACGCGTATGTCACCTTCTGGAATCCAACCCTCCACACCGGTGGGCAAGGTGACGCGATACGTATCGTTGAGGAGTTCTCCGATCGAGACAACGGCGCCTTCAGGAATGCTTCTCACTCGATCGCTTTGCTCCGAAGGAGCTTTGTATAGCTGCGTTGATTGCATCACTACTCCGCTCTGTGGGTTACGATAATTGCTTTGTGCTTTCGCCAAAACCAAACTCAATCCGAACAGCACAAGTAGACCAAACAACGCAAGTTTCGACCAAGATTTTGCAGCAAAGCCGGCCCCGAAAAAGAACCCTAGTCCCAGCAGCAAAGCCATAAGACCTGCAGCTAAGGATATTCCTGCAAAAGCATTGTCTGGCAATAGACGGTGAACGGGCTGAAATATCTTTCGTAACGGCCCATCACTTAGGCTGCGCAGTTCGGCTGGTAATCCCTGCTGGAGGTTTTGCCGAAAGGCCTCACTCTTAGAAAAACCTCCTAAGGCGAGGGACAGTTCGAAAGCATATGCAGCCTCTCCTTCGTTCTTCAACGCTAGTTCGGCAGCAGCAAGATTAGCGTAGGCTATGGCACTAGGCTCCAATGCGAGCTCTTTGACAAGCAATGATTTAGCCTCAGCTGGTTCATTAGCTTTTAGTAAGTCTATTGCCTGCTCGACTGGAGTTTTGACGGAAGTCCCGCTATCCGGCGAGGATCCTCGTGCATCGCACGGGGCCGAAAACACAAGTAACAGTGCACACAGTGTTACTGCAAATCGAGCTTGGAAGCGGGTCGTAAGCTTGTTTCCCATCTGAAATCTTCGAGCAATTTAGGTTGTTCACCACGCGGTTTGAGTGGCTTTAAGTCTCCGTCTGGCTGATCGTAAAAGTAGATATCTGCCAATTCACCATCTTCAAATTGAAGACGCATCCGCGCAGACTTCACGTGATTGAGCCCAACATACGCCATCTGCTCATCGAGTATGTAATACACCGACTCGGCATTTCCTCGAACGTACATCTTGTCAACCTCTCCTTCCTTAAAATCAACATCTACCTGACGTCCTTTTACCTGGTTGAAAAACTGATCATCAGGGCTATTGACGATCATCGACTTCGATTGCAACTTGACGCGATCAATCGCATTGTTGCGCAAACTGATGCTCACCGTATCTGCCAAAAACTGACTCGTATCCGACCACATGATCGGTCCTTCGAACATTCTGAACGTGGAATCCGCCCCGCTATACGCCAAGGAATCACAGATTGCCTGCAGATTGGATTTGTAGATGCGCACATCAGGATACGCCAACAACACACGTACGCTGTCCATGTCGACCAGTTCCATCGATACAGATGTATCAGCGGCCATGAGCGTACTTGCAGTGTCTGACAACGGCTGCGGACGAAGATCTTCACGCACACTTGTATCCACTGTAGTCGACACCAGCGCCGTCGAATCCATGCCCGGAATCTCCGTCGTTGAAGTATCCTTCATCGGTACGACAGGAATTTCCGGCGCTTGCAAAAACGTAAGCAAAGTGTCTGCACTCATCCACAGGCTATCGCCTTCGACGATTGTCGAGAAAATCGGCCTACCACCATATGCTTTCACATAGTCGCCTTCCGCTTTGTAGTCTAATCGCTCGGCTGTGATGGTACGCATCGAGAGCGTATCTCGCCAGAGCACATTGCCCTGAACTTGCGCGATGCCAGTAATTTCATCATACCACAAGCTGTCGGCGTTGAGCAAAAACGGAGGTTCGGAGATGAAAATCCTTCCGCTACTGTTGAAGACCTGAGTCTCGCCATTGTAGGTGATTCTTTCGCCGGTGACGCGCTGTTCGCCATCTACAAACGTAGCGTCTCCTATAAGTGTAGTGAGGTTGAGCTTTTCGAGATACTCGATCCGATCACCTTCTGCGCGCTGGGTACCATCGGCAAACCTTGCATCACCTGCGAGGACGAAACGGTCATCCTTTCCGTAGTAAAAGATCGTGTCGGCCATCGCCCGTTGCGTTCCGCGTGCGACTTGCGCATTCTGCCGAAACTGCCCTGTTGTATCTGACAATCGGTAAAAACCATCTTCACAATACACCCTGGATTCGGGCGTCGCCATTACGGTCGGTCCTTCGAAATAAGCGATGCGCTGTTCTGTATCGAAACTTAGCGTGTCCGCGATAAGGTTGAAGTCTTCTCGTACCACGAAGACGCTGTCTTTCATGTTCGCATAGTGCGCATTCACATCGTACGAGCCGCGAAGACTAGAAAGCTGCGCATCACCATTGGTTAGGATTGCACGCGTATTGTAGTAGGCTATTTTGTTGGCTACATCGTAGCGCATAGAGTCCGTGAACAGCTTCTGCTCACCATTGACAAGCACCACATTTCCATAGAGATAGGCCATCTCTTCATCTGCGAAATACTCAAGTGAATCCGCAAAGGTTGAAATGGTGTCGTTTTGGAGGATCACCACATTGCCCTGAGCCATGACGAAATTGTCGTTCTTGATCTCTGCCTGGTCGCAGTAGATGAACATACTGTCTTGACGCAGTTCTACTTCACCCGTCAAGCGCTGTATGGTCACGGTGTCTTCAACGAGGTACTCAAACACTTCGGCAAAGTCAATCACGACAGGTCTACTGGTCGTGTCTTGAGCCCCCTGTCCTGTTGGGATAGGAGCCGTCTGGGCACTGACCGTCCACGCGAGCGAACTGAGAAGAAAAGCGATGAAGAGTTTACGCACGTTGAAGTATCATTTGAGCAGCTTCTTTACCGAGAAGTGAGCCTAGCGCTACGCCCATTCCTCCAAGTCCAGCGGCGATAACAAGCCCAGAAGGCAGTCGCTGAACGTGAGGCATACGCGTAGTTCCAAGTCCTAGAACGCCCGACCACTCGTATTCGATGCGTGGACAAGCGTCTGTTGGCAAAACACTAACAAGAACGGCGCGAAGATGCGCACCCAAATCTGAATCAAGCTGAAATTCATCGGTCTCAGAAGATTCCTTGAAGTGGTTGCGAAAACCTCCGACCAGTACTCTGTCGCCTATTCTACGCAGGTAGCCATAGCCTTGTTCTAGGTGGATCGGTGCTTTCCACGCTAGTCCATCGACCGGTGCGGTCACAATCACTTGATTGAGGGCAGGTTTGATGCTGCTTGGTAGCAATCGCTGGGTAAAACCATTGGTTGCGACGACTACCTCTTTAGCATTAAAGGTCCGCCCACTTTCCACCACTACCCCATCGGGATTTACTTCTATCACGCTTTCGCTAAAACACGAGACGCCTCGAGATATACAAAGCTTGTATAACGCCTTCACCATCTTTCCTGGATGAAGTTGGCCTTCTAAGCCGTTGGTGATGGACGCTTGGTAGTTCATACCGCTGCCCATCTTTCCTGGCCCGTGTAGCTGGTAAGGTCCTGCCTCGAGCTTAAGTTTGGATGCAAGCGCACTATTCACTTTCTGAAGTAGGTTTTCAGCCCCGCCATGCGAGGGTCCAAGGACTTTCGCCAAAACCTCCTCTTCGCCTGCTCGAAATAACTCTACGTTTGGAACGCCTTCATACTGAAGGGTGCTGTCGCCAAGTGTCTCTCTAAGCAGTCGTAGACCTTCACATCGGCGAGCCACGAGGTCTATTGTTGCTTCCAATCCAATGGCTTCGACGTCATCTGCGAGTTCTCCAAGAGAACCTACACAGGCAAAGCCTGCATTACGGGTACTCGCCCCGAGCGGTGGAAACTGTCTATCAATTACTGCGAGGCGAAGCTTAGGGTTTGCTGCCGATAAAAACTGCGCTGTTTGCAGCCCGACAAGTCCGCCGCCTACAATTACTACATCGTAGGCCTTGTACCAGATGTCTTGCTCCCAATAACTAGGCTTCGCTAGTTGTGTTCGTGATCTTTCCATGCTTCATCGGCGAAGCTAGTCTTTCAACTCTGAATCACCTCGGCAGTAGCTATACATCAAAAGAATATCACCGGCCATGGCGCCTTGTTATGGATCGAATTTTCACAATCACCGATGTTGATGAAGACTGATGATAAAACCAATGTCATTACTCGACTAACAAGAGCATTCAGATCCGCCTTGAGACCTTGTTGGGGTATATCTACGTCTTACTCTACATTGGTACTTCTGCAAGGCTACCTTTACGGCCAGTAATCATAAAGTTTCTTACATGATCCAGCGCATCCAAAGCATTTTCTTGTTACTCGCCAGCGCAAGCATTGGTGGAACGTTTGCCCTTCCTTTTGCTGATTCTTCTGCACCGGTTGCGGATACGTTCTTTGCGGACTCGCTCTTTAGCGTTTTTGACAGTATTCCATTGATGGCTGGATTTGGCCTCGCTGCTTTGCTTGCCTTAGTAGCCATCTTCCTGTTCAACAACCGGAAGCTTCAGAAGAACATCGCAACAGCGAGCGCGATCTTAACGATCGCTTCTGTCGGAGTAGCGATTGGTCAATACATGTCACAATCGGAGAAGCTAATGGGCATCACAATTGATGATGAACCAGGACTTTTCTTGCCTGCTGCAGGTTTTGTACTTGCGATTTTAGCGGTACGCTACATCAACAAGGATGAGCGCTTAGTGCGTAGCGCTGATCGTCTACGGTAAAGCTTCTCGCTTTCAATCTTTACGGCAACTGAAGGCTGCTTGCAAGTGATTCTTTCATTTTTCTGAGTCGACACTATTCGCTAACGGTGAACTGAACAACAAAGCTGTACGCCACTATCTTAAAGAGACTCAGGTGGTCATTCTTTGATTCAACCCTCGATTCAATAACGGGGGACGGGGACCTGCCCATCGCTTACCTCTATGGCAAGCCACGCAAACAGCTGCAGTAAAAGCATGTAGTCCCAACATTTGATTCAACCCTCGATTCAATAACGGGGGAAGGGGTCCGCCATGCCCGTTGGGCATGGCGGACCCCTTCCTCTCGTTATTGAATCGAGATATCTGTTGGCTCAGCCTCGCTAAGTACCATTGGGATATCTGCACGAATCGCATTCCGCTGTTCACGGGATAGGTTCTCGCTATACGGCTTACCGTAGCGCTTTTGTGCAGCTTCGTTCCAGAGTTCGTTGTATGCTGCTTGCAGTTCGTTGTAGACGCCTATGTAGGTTGCGTAAGACGTCCCTCGATCATTCTTCAAGGAGATAATGGCCCGTTTCGGGTTTTGCGGAAGCGTAGATAGCTGATCAGGGTTTGCGATAAACTCCTTGGCCCTTTGCTTAAGGTTACCCAATGGGATCCGCTCTCCTCTCACGAGTAGCTCATCGTTGTCGTTGACCAGCACGCTGAATACGTTGCGCGGAGGAGGATGTACCACGTCCGTCTGGGTCACATCCCACGGAGGAAGCTTAACGAGTAGTCCTTTCTCGTTCACAATTTCGGTGGTAGTCAAAAAGAAGATCAGAAGCAAGAAGGCGATATCAGCCATCGAACTTGCGTTGATCTGTGGATTGAGTCTACTTTTTAACGGGTTCTTCATGGTGGCGCTTTCTATAGTAGATGCGCTCACTATGTTTTACTGGTGTGTGGATGCTATTTAGAAAACAAGTACGTCCTCGAAAGATTTTTAAAATCTTTTGAAAGCTTGACCAACGAAACAGCGGGCTGTAAACCAAGCCTACTTCTCGATACGTTGCAAACGCCCTACAAACACTCTAGAGCCATCATT
Source organism: Saprospiraceae bacterium (assembly GCA_045110575.1). Lineage (GTDB taxonomy): Bacteria > Bacteroidota > Bacteroidia > Chitinophagales > Saprospiraceae > CALDTK01. The sequence continues at coordinate 25,565 of JBGCGF010000010.1, read as the reverse complement.
GTACTGTGCAAAAATGAAGTAAATACCAGAATTTATTGTTGAGGTTGAAAGGTCATCAAAAGAAGTTTTGGAATAGGCCTTGACGACTCTACCTAAGATATCATGCACCTCAACTTGATTAACCTTACCTTCTTCTAATCCTTTAATTGAAAACAGGTTTGATGTAGGATTTGGAAATATCCTGATATCAGCAAGGTCTGTAGTTTCGATTGAGGATACCACTGTCGTCGCAGTATTACTATAAACCGGATCACCATCATCAAAAATCAGCTCGAATTGAAGATCAATGTCTGATAGATTTGCTTGAAAGCCCGGTAAAACATTCACCTCAAAATCAATGATGTATCCAAGAGGTAAGTCTGGATCCAAGTAAGCTGGTAAACTTTGAGAGGAAGTCCACACAAGCTCGCGGCTACTTTGATCAAAAGTAAAACTCGAATGATAAAGGATCTCTCGTATTGAACTTGGATCTAACATTGGATCAAGTGTTGTTCTCGCTTGGATACTGGAAACGCTCCTTGCCGTTGTGTTATCAACAGCCATAGAATATCGAATGGTTTGCCCATTAGGCTGAAGCTGCTCAACTAATTCGTTGGGTCCAGTAAATTCATAATAATCAAAAGACACACATTGCTTGTCACTTTTTGTGATGCCTCCTCCTCTATAAGCTTCTCGTTCGGTACAAAAGTCAATGCGCTGCTCAGTACCATTATCATCGATGGAAGCATTGAGCCAAGTGAAATTTGCATTTCGATTCAAGCGCAGCGGTCCGATCGGATATTCCACTCTGCTCGTTGTATCATCACTGAGATACAGGGAAATTTGCGAAGAGAAAACTCCAGTTGTTGACTCAAAATAAGATACACCTTGCACAGAGTCAAGCTCGGTATTACCTAGTGAAAAGTGCTCAAAAATAATGCGCGGCCAACGGCCATTGATCATGTACGGTTCAGCATCTACAGTAAATCCTATACTATCAAGATCGACAGATGGACAGTGTAGCAACCGAAGCGTGTCTGTCATTAAAGGTTTTGCTATTGGCAGAGGGGCAAGTACTTCTAAGCCAGCATGTGTTCCTGGATGAAGCGTGTACGAACGATTGGGGTCAAAGTCGAATAGAAAATTGCGATCGTTCCTTGAAGACGCTTTAAACTCAGCACCCAAATCATCGAATACGCGGTGAGAAACAGAACGCAAGGTGTCCACACTCGTTACAGCCGCATTACAGTCCGAATCCTTAAATGCCTCTATTACTAGTACTGGTGTTACGCCAGAACAGTAATCATATATATCAGTTAATCGATCAAAATCAAATTCATCATTGCGTTGATGTTTACTTAAGTATTCACAAATCCAGTCAGCTTCAATATCTAATGAGTTGGAGCCCACATCGTCGAATTCGATATAAAAGGATTCACTTAGATCTAAACTTGGAAACCCATTCAGGGACTGCAAGCTGTCATTACTAACAACAATTAATGCATCAACTATTCGCTCCAAGCTTGGAAATATTTCTAGGCTTGCAAAGTTCTTTGTTCGAATCATTATAGTTTCTGCGCGAACTAAGCTGGCAAAGTCAAATATCGTCATATCGGTATAGTTCGAATTACCAAATATTTCTAAACGCTCAACATGCTCCAAATTTTTAAGACCTGTAAAGTCGGGAATATTTGAATTCCTAACCGTTGCAATGTCTATAGATTTCATGTTCAGGAAACCGTCAAGATCTGTCAGACTTGAACTATAGATATATAGATTCTCCAATTCCTCTGGGACTGTAAATGGAGCACTAGAAACAGCTGGAAGATTTATGAGTACTAATGTATTGATACGATCCACATTCAAAGTTGCTAGATATGGAAACGGGTCGAAGTCAACCACTTCTACGGCAACTTCGTCTAACACAATCAAATTGCGCCCTACTAAGAAATCAGGTGGATTAAATTCATACCGCATATCAAATATGGCTACCGTGTCAGTGTTGACTGGTAGGGTGACATGAGTACTATACTTTCCGATGTAGCTTAAGGATTCGAAATAAGAATTGCTATTAGTGAATTCAGCTTTGAACTCACCTGTCACCTTGATTAGATTCTCAAAAAGGTCTAAGACTCTCAAATTTGATGTAGAGTCTTCAACGCTTATCCGCAAATCGCCTTCAATAAATTTAAGGTTTAGTGGCGATTGCAACCCCTGGAACACTTCGGTCACATCAAGAACAACATTAATCGATCCGTTGTAATTGTCGCAACTTTGTATTGCCGCCAACGCGCTCACTAACTCGTTTGCATTAGTTATCTCTAAATCCCCAGAGCACTGAGCCAGTCCTTTTTCACTGCAAAACGCTACTAACACGAATAGTAGACAGGAGAATAACCGAATAGTATAAGACCCTTTTAAAACGATGTGCTTTGTCAGACCCGATAAATCAAAACTAATAGACGAAGGATATTGATATTGTAGCATTCATGCAATATAAAAACATCAAGAATATTAATCTCTGTTACTTCTTCTCAATTGGCTCAACCAATGAGCGCATCTAGTTATTTTGAAAGACTAGATGTCCTGCAAGAGTACCGGAAGCAATGGTCAAGCATCCATATAGGATACAAAAATAAGAAACTAGAGACTGATAATTGAGTACTCCAACATTACACAAGTATCGTAAACGAGTTGTTGTCAGGAGATAAGACGAAAGCGTTCGTCATTTCGTCATAGAAATTCATGAATTGATACGAACGACAAAAGGCTGTCTCCTTTCGGAAACAGCCTTCTGAATTTGTGTTTTAGCACGAATGCTAAAGATCTCCTTGACGCGTTTTCGCAGAATAGTTAACACGCAACTGACCGGCTTTACGAAGCTCAGTCTTTACGTCTTGAACGATACCCATGGTTACTTCACCATCTACACGGAGTGAAGAGGTTATGCGGCCATGCTTGTTCTCCTTAACGTCCTTCTTGTGATCCAAGAGGAAGAAAGGAATTTCGTTAAGCTTAGAAATCTTGTCGTTAAGCTGTAGCTGAGGTGCAGTACCGTACAGGTCCTTGTATCGATCAGTTGGTTTACCTATATAGATAAAGTTTACCAACTGCTTGTCTTCAAGCTTTGTGAGCTCAGTGGCTCCAGGTGTTACCACCTTGATCTTAAGCTCAGACTGACGAAGAACTGTAACAACCATGAAGAAGAACAACAACATAAAGATGATGTCCGGCAGTGAAGCCGTTGAGATGGCAGGCATGGCCTTTCCTCTCTTCTTTTTAAATTTCGACATAGGTGTTAGTTATTCTTCACCGAAGGCCGTAGGCTCGGCTTCAGAAAGTACGAATGGAATGGTTCCCTTGATGTCCTTACGCTGCTCTAGCTTAAGGTCCTCACTGTAATCAACACCATATCGCTCATTGGCGAGGTCGTTCCATAGTTCGTTGTACGCACCTTTAAGCTCGTTGTAAACGGCTAGGTAAGTTTCGAAACTAGTTCCACGGTCATTCTTGAGCGAGATAATCGCCTTGGTAGGTGACGCAGATAGATCAGAACGATCTGTAGGGTTGATGATGAACTCTTTGGCAAGTTCGCGCAAATCTGCCAACTCGGTTGGCTCTCCCCTCACTAGGAGGTTGTTGTCCTTGTTGACGAGTACCGAGAATACGTTACGCTCATTCAAGCGTTGCGTCTCTGGTGGATCGTTGCTCCATGGTGGAAGCTTCACGAGGATACCTTTATCTTCTACGATCTCAGTGGTTACGAGAAAGAAAATAAGTAGTAGGAAGGCGATATCCGCCATCGAACTCGCGTTAATTTCCGGAGCTTGTCTGCGACCCATTACTTAAAGAAGTTAATGATCTCAGAGATAGCAGTTGCAATAACTGCGGTTCCAGCAAGGATGAGTGCAGTCCAAATTGCACCTGTAATCATTTTAGATTGACCAGGAGAGACATTGAAGTCCTTCTTAGCCATCACCTCTAGCATTTCCAAGTCTGGATCTGCTGTTGAGTAAATGATAAGGAATAGTGCCGCGACAGCCACAAGACCTAGAATGCCTTTGAGGGCACCTTTCGGGTTTGTTGCTAGGTGGTAAATTCCAAACACTATTGCTGCAAGTGCTGCGGCAAACATGAGGAAAAACGAAGCGTACAGACCGAAATCGAAGATCGTAGTGTCGTAACGTGTAGGATCTTTCTCGCCGATCAGAGACCAATCACCGACACCGCCAGCAATAATTCCAATCATGAGAATTGTAACAAGTAATCCAATCCCGAAAGCCACGGTCTGGCCGTTACGCGTTAAAAAGCTATACATAAGCTTGTGCGTTTAAAAGGTGAAAGGATGGTGTTTATGACTTGCGGAACGTCTGGTTGTCAGCCATGATCTCAACAAGTGTGATAGAAGCATCTTCCATCTTTCCAACAATCGAATCAATCTTAGATACGATGTAGTTGTAGAATACCTGAAGGATAATCGCCACTACAAGACCGAATACAGTCGTAAGAAGTGCAACCTTAATACCGTCTGCAACAACTGCTGGTGAAAGCTCACCTGTTGCCGCGATCTTATCAAAGGCCTGGATCATTCCGATTACCGTACCCATGAAACCGAGCATCGGTGCAATTGCGATGAAAAGTGAGATCCATACAAGGCCCTTCTCAAGAAGTCCCATTTGTACAGCTCCGTATCCAACAATTGCTTTCTCAACTGCTTCTGGACCGTCGTGTGCGTTGCGAAGACCTTCGTAAAGGACGCTTGCAGTAGGACCTTGAGTTGACTTACATACTTCTTTTGCTGCTTCTAGATCACCTGCTTTGAGGCTTTCGTCGATTCGCTCAAGAAGCTTATCAGTATTCGTTGTTGCAACGTTGAGCGTGATGATACGCTCTACACAGAATGCTAGACCGAGAATCAAACAGACCAATACAAAGGTCATGAATCGCCAGTCACCCTGGATGAAGTATTGCTTTAGAAGCTGGAATCCTTCGACACCTTCATTAACATCACCACCTTGGGCGAAAAGAGATACGGCGCTTAAGGAAAACCCAAAGCAGAGGATCGTAGTAAAGAGTTTGCGCATTGCGACAGATTTGTTCGTGCTTAACGAATGAGTAGATTAAAAATAGATGCGGAGAGACAGGGATTCGAACCCTGGGTACATTGCTGTACACTCGCTTTCCAAGCGAGCACGTTCGGCCACTCCGCCACCTCTCCGGTTTCAGAACAGGTGTAAAGTACGGCAGACGTTACACTATCCAAGTCTTGTGGGGAAAAACCAATGCTAAGCAGAAGAACTTCCTTGAAGATTTCTAGGTCGTCAAACCTTATTTACACCTAATCTGAGCGCTATATACACTACAGGATGCGAATTTTCGCAAAATTGGTGGTGAAAGGTTTACTATTATTTGCGGAAACACCCTCTTTCTAGGCTTTTATTAACCACACGACACTTCAAAGTGTCGAGAAGTCGCCTAAGCAAACAAGGCAACGGCATTCTTATCCGTGAGCTCTTCTGCTTCCTGAACAGAGACTTCCATTAATTCTGCCACCTTCTCCAAAATGAAAGGCAAGTAGCCCGTTTCGTTGCGCCTACCACGCTTCGGCGTCGGCGCGAGGTAAGGACTGTCCGTTTCAAGGACAATCTTCGTGTTATCAACCGCCTTCAATACCTCCGGCAGTTCACCGTTGTTCTTATACGTCGCTACCCCACCGATTCCGAGGTACAAGCCCATCGCTGTAGCCTCCTTCGCTTGCGCAACCGTGCCACCAAAACAATGGAAAACACCACGAAGGCCTTTCTCTATGAAAGGCTTCACCAAGAGTAGCGTCTCATCAATAGACTTTCGGCAGTGTACGACAATCGGTCGATCGACCTCCAGTGCCCAACCGCATTGAACCTTAAAAGCATCTTGTTGCTCCTTCCAAAATTCATCACTCCAATAGAGATCTGTTCCAATCTCACCAATCGCAGCCCAAGGACGATCATGCAACCTCTTATATAAGGTGTCGAGTTGTTCCTTGTAATCGGTTTTGACGGAAGTCGGATGTAAACCCAACATACTGAAGCACTGGCCAGGATACTTCTCCTCTACAGCAAGCATCGCCTCTACCGTATCGACATCAATGTTCGGCAAGTACATCTTACTTACGCCATTTGAAAGCGCGCGCAGGATCACTTCATCGCGATCGTTGTCAAACTTGGTCGAAAACAGGTGGGTATGCGTGTCTATCATAAATGTAAATGCTAGAAGATAGTGTGGTAGTCCTGCGGAATGGCATTCTGCAGGACTACCCCCCCTACTTGGCAAATGCCTCGGCAACCAATTCGAGCTGCTGCTTCTCGTGACGCTTCTTGAAGCCCGTTGCTGGACTTGAAGATGCTGGACGACCGATGTAGCGAATCGCCAACTCTGGTGCGTAGCATGACTTCATGTAACGCCAAGCTCCCATGTTCTCAGACTCTTCCTGAACCCAGCTGACCTCAGCCTTACCGTACTTCTTGAAGATCGCTGCTAACTCAGGTGCAGGTAATGGATACAACTGCTCAACGCGAACGACGGCAACATCCTTCACCTTGTTATCCCTCTGGTAAGAGAGTAAGTCGTAGTAAAGCTTACCCGAACAAAGCACTATGCGGCGGACCTTAGCAGCTCCTGTTTTGGCGAAAGCTGAATCATCATATACAGGTGTAAACGATGTGCCAGGACCAAACTCAGACTTGTCGCTCACCACTTCGGAGTGACGTAAGAGACTCTTCGGACTCATCACCACCAATGGCTTGCGGAAGTCCCATGCGAGTTGACGACGCAACAAGTGGAAGAAGTTCGCAGGCTTGGTAACGTTGGCCACAATCATGTTGAAGCCCGCACATTGCTGCAAGAAGCGCTCAACACGTGCAGAAGAGTGCTCCGGACCTTGCCCCTCCATACCGTGTGGCAAGAGAAGCGTAAGTCCTGACATTCTACCCCACTTGCTTTCAGCGGATGTGATGTACTGGTCGACGATCGTTTGCGCTCCGTTGTAGAAGTCTCCAAACTGTGCCTCCCAAACCACAAGGTTCTGAGGATTGGCGAGTGAATAACCGTACTCAAAGCCCATTACCGCAAACTCACTCAAGAGCGAGTTGAAAATACGGAACTCACCTTGCTTATCGCTGATGCGACTTAGGCGATTGTACTCTGCATCTTGCTTAACGTCCTGCAATACCGCATGGCGATGGCTAAACGTACCACGCTTCACATCTTGTCCACTCATGCGGACGTCTTTCCCCTCATCGAGGATAGAACCGTAAGCAGTCAACTCGGCGAGTGCCCAGTCCATCTTATCAGCATCAATGAGCTTATTCGCACTCTTGAAGAGGCGACCCATTTTTTTGAGAGCGCTGAAGTCCTCCGGCAGATCCATCAAGGCAGCCAAAATCTTGTCGACCTTCTTTATGTCTATACCAGTCTCTGGATAGAGATCAGCTTCGTCAATGTCTACGCGCTTGCGCAGCTTCTTCCAAGCCTTCTCTGTATCCTGATACTTGTACGGAAGTTCTTTTTGCTTCACGTCATCTAGACGTGCCTGCAAGAAATCGTTGAAGGTGTCTTCGATTTCTTTAGCGCGCGCTGGAGAAAGCTCTCCGCGCTCGATAAGCTGCTTCACATACACCTGACGTGGGTCCGGGTGATTGTTGATGAGCTCGTAGAGATGCGGCTGCGTGAATTTTGGATCGTCGCCCTCGTTGTGGCCGTGCTTACGATAGCAGACCATGTCGATAAAGACGTCTCCGTTGAATTTTTGTCGGTATTCGACTGCAAACTGCATGGCGAATACCACGGCCTCAACATCATCACCATTAACGTGTAGCACGGGTGCTTGCACGAGTGTTGACGCTGCAGTCGAATATGTACTTGAACGTGCATCGTCCCAATCGGTGGTGAAACCGATCTGGTTGTTGATCACAAAGTGAATCGTTCCGCCAGTTGAGTATCCATTGAGTTGACTCATCTGAACGACCTCATACACGATGCCTTGACCTGCAACTGCAGCATCACCGTGAATAAGGATTGGTAGGATCTTATCGTAGTCACTTTTGTAAAGTGAATCCGCCTTCGCACGTGAGAAACCAAGAACTACTGGGTCGACAGACTCCAAGTGGCTCGGGTTAGGAACAAGCTTCAAGTGTACAGACTTCCCTGAAGGCGTCTCCACTTGACTTGAAAAACCAAGGTGATACTTAACGTCTCCGTCTCCGAAGATTTCGCCTGGATCCTCCGTTGCTTCGAACTCCTTGAAGATTTGCTCGTAGGTCTTGCCCATGATATTGGCGAGGACATTGAGACGACCACGGTGGGCCATTCCGATGACTACCTCTTCAACACCAAGATTTGCTCCTTGTCGAATACCAGCATCTAGTGCTGCAATTGCACTTTCGCCACCTTCTAGAGAGAAACGCTTCTGACCTACATACTTCTTACCGAGAAACGATTCGAAACCAACAGCTCCGTTGAGCTTGTCAAGAATGCGAAGTTTGATCTCATCAGAAAGACCGAAGCCTTTTTTTGCGCCTTGCTCAATACGCTGGCGTATCCAACGGCGCTTTTCACGGTTGCCCATGTGGTGGTACTCAAACCCGATGTTACCGCAGTAACCTTCGCGCATGTGATCCACGATGTTGCGCAACGTTGTCGCACCTAGCCCTACTTCGATACCTGCTTGAAAGGTGGTATCCAAATCAGCCTCGGTCAGATCGAAATCTTCCAAGCCAAGGTTCGCGTTGCGATCCTTTCTAGCCTTCAACGGATTGGTCGTAGCCTCGAGGTGACCACGGTTACGGTACGCCTTTATGAGTGCAAGAACATTGACTTCCTTCTTGAAGCTGCTTTCGCTAGCATTGCTAACGTGGCCATTGTTCGAAGAAGATGTTCCGTTAGAAACAGGTGCTCCGTCGGCAGAACCGCCGTAATCGAAACCCTTAAAGAAAGTGCGCCAACCCTCATCTACGCTTTGCGGATCGTCGCAATAGCTCTTGTAGAGGTCATCAATAAAAGATGGATGTGCGTTGGCAATGAAACTGAAATCGCTCATAGCTATTTATGTACTGTAGTGCGTGGCAAAGCTAAACACTCAGATGAAGCGTAGCTCATTAAGGATACGAAAGTGAGCAAAGGGTGTTACCTGCCTGTAAAAGTTGAGTTCTTGAAGGTCAATTCGTTGAACTTTTCCTTCCTTTTGGCAACAATAGTGCCGCAGGGTTGCTAGAAACATGCTAGCCTTGCGAGCGCTTGACAAAGTTGCGCCTTTCGGCAAAACGCAGTTGAGTGTGGTACTTCTCATGAACTGTAACGGAGAGCTCCTCAAGAATTCGGAGGCACAGGCTGATCCAACCAAGTGACCAGATGCGTGATCCTCACCACTCTACCAGATTGATTCTTTAGACACCTTATACTATGCAGATTGACCTTAGTAAGTACGACCATGTGATGTTGGACATGAACGGAACGTTCATATTTGACTTCGACAATTTTGACGAAAGTCAGAATTTTGGTGCCACTTACATAAAAGCAGGCTACACCAACCTCACCGAACAGGAGTCTCAACGCTACGTTCGACAGGCCTACGACCACATGATCGTTCGCTATGTGGATGAAGCGTATTACCATCGATTCCCAAGCGTTCGTCAGGCAATTGAAGCAACGGCCCAAGAAGCACTGTCCTCGGAAGTTGTCGAAGAATTGGTTGACACCTTTGCACTACACGAGCTAGGCATCCTGCCCGATGCACACAAACGCACGTTGGACCAATTAGCAGAAAAACACCCGTTAAGTGTCCTAAGCAACCTTTGGGCTCCCAAACAGCGTTGGCTCGACAAAATGCCTTCTTGGGGAATTAATCAACATTTTTCGGACCTACACTTCTCTAGCGACGGCAACGAAATGAAGCCACATTCGGCCTTTTTCAACCGCGCACTTACCGATTTACAGCTTTCGCCAAAACAGGTCCTATATGTCGGAGACTCCTACCGTTGCGACGTTCTGGGAGCTATTGGAGCAGGAGTAGACGTCGTTTGGTTGGCCGGAGACAAGCCCGCCGTTGCACATCGTAAAGGGCACATCGCCACCTGCGTAGACCTGCCTGATTTCGCGTCAAGAGCGACCTACTAGAAATTATCCCACTTTGTGGGTGATTTGAAACAAAAAGACGCGTATATTTGCGCCTCAATTCGAAAGAAGCTAAAATGGCAAATCACAAATCCTCTAAGAAGCGCGTACGTCAAGACGCTAAGAAACGTCTTCACAACCGTTACTACAAGAAAACAGCTCGTACCGCAATTGTGCGTCTACGTGAGCTGGAGGACGGTACAAAAGCTGAGGAGTTTGCTCCGAAGGTGTACAGCCTCATTGACCGTGTTGCAAAGCGCAACATCTGGCACAAGAATAAAGTAGCAAACTTGAAGTCTAGCCTAGCTAAGCACATCAACAAGCTCAAAGCTGCCTAGTATTTTATACTAAGCCAGCTCCAATCGAGATTTATTCCGAAAGGGAGTGCATTACTAGCGTAATGCACTCCCTTTTTTGGTTTCAAGCTACTAGCTTTACGTTTAACAATGCCCCAATTCCACACCCTCACAGTTTCAGATGTACGTCGCGAAACATCCGATTGCGTTTCTGTAGCTTTTACCATCCCTGCAGACCTTACTGAAGAATTCACCTTCAAAGCTGGTCAGTATATAACCTTACGTGCGACCATCGACGGAGAAGACATCCGTCGTTCGTACAGTCTGTGTGCTGCTCCTTTCGAAAAAGAGTGGCGTGTAGCGATCAAGAAAGTGGAAGACGGTCGCTTTAGCACCTACGCCAACGATCACCTTAAGGTAGGAGACACGTTACAGGTCATGGCACCGATGGGTGGATTTGTAGGTGGCCACGAAGCGGTACAGCACATCGTTTGTTTTGCTGCAGGTAGTGGAATCACGCCAATCGCAAGCATTACCAAGGAAGTTCTGGAAAAGTATCCAACGGCATTGGTTACGATGTTCTACGGCAACAAAAACGGGAATAGCATCATCTTCCGTGAAGAGCTCGAAGGGTTAAAAAACATCAACCTCACGCGTCTTCGCATTTATCATGTCCTCAGTCGTGAAGACCTTGGAACGCCAATGTTCTTTGGCCGCTTAGACGGCGAGAAGTGTGCAGCTTTCGCCAAAACCCTCTTCGATCCTACGTCTGTCGATGCCTTCTACCTCTGTGGACCTGAGCCAATGATTCGCTCGGTAAGCGAGACGCTTGAAGCTTCGGGTGCTCCGAAAGAAAAGATCAATTTTGAGCTTTTCGGTGCACCAAAGCCAACGATGAGCAAGCCTCAGATTGTCCGTGCTACGAAGCGCCAAGCCGACCTTTCCAAAGTCGCTATTACCTATGACGACAAGACAGTCGTTATTGACATGCTTGATGATGGCAATCACATGCTTGAAGCAGCACTCAGTTATGGTTTGGAGCTACCCTACGCGTGTCAAGGCGGTGTTTGTTCTACCTGCAAGTGCAAGGTGACCAAAGGCGAGGTGCTAATGGACGTCAACTACGCCCTCGAGCCCGATGAGGTTGAAGCTGGCTTCGTTCTCAGTTGCCAAGCGCGACCGGTAAGCGCAGACGTGGCGGTGACGTTTGATGTGTAGGAGAGATAATTGGTAGTGGTCAATTGATAATTGATAATGCTCGTGACGCTACGAGACGCGGTGGCTCGGCGGCTGACATCTCTTGACCCTCGCCAGTATGACGGGGCTCTGGATGTGCCGAGTTAGAGTTGAACTAATTGTTAGTTGATAGTTACTGATTGATAATGGCGAAAGGCTTCGAGATGCTGCTGCACATTCTTGCTGCCCCCACAACGGTCGGACCACACACTGGCCCGACACTACAGCACCATCACCTTTCCTTCCAACAACGGTCGTGTCGGACTTGTAATGAGCAAGCGGTACACCCCTTTTGGAATTCCAGAAGGTAGCTGTACGGTAGCCTCTTTTGCACCGACAGAAAGCAGCTCCAAATTTCCGACTTGTTGCCCAGCCATTGAGAAGAGACTTACCTGTAACGCTTCATTTAGTTCGGGTTGTAGCTCTGCTGATAACTCGTAGCTCAATGTCACGACACCACCTGCTTGGGCAGGATTAGGGCTGATCACTACGCCGTCTGCCTCCGACAACACCTCAGAAGTGCTTGTCGTCCAGTCATAATAATCGTAGGCCCGAATACTGGAATCACACACTGCAGTATCTATGATCGGAGCCAAGCCACGTGCTACCCTATCTTTTGCCCAGAGTGAGTATTCTGGAAACTCAGGGATGCTAACGAAATAGTAATTGGGCAGTAATAGGCCGCTGTCTTTTAGCTCACATGCGCGACCAGGTCGACTAGGTTTGTCAATGACACTCAGTGTTTTTCCTGTACCTGATCTCGCTACATAAAGACGACAATCAGGGCCGCGTTCTATCTGGTAATACGTACCTCGAAAAGGAATAGCATCAGGGTCATTTATCTGAATTGCGGATGCAGCGATGTCAGTAGCCTCAATATCGAATTGATAGATATTGGCTTCTGTAGTGACATACAAGTAACGGCCATCTGCAGACCATTCGCAGCGGGTACCCATTAAGTAAGGTTCAAAGTCAGGATCGAACGAATTAGGAATTTGTATCCAATGTTCAACAGTACCTACTTGACGATTAAACCAATAAAGGCCTACACCTTCTAACTCCCCAGAAATCGCAAAGGCGTCACCCTCAGGGCGGAAAGTTATATCTAGAGCTGCTCCTTCTCGATAATCACCAACGTTGCTTGCTTCTTGTGAGGGTAGGATAAAAGTTGTATCCTCTTCAATTTGCCACATGGGCAAACGTCTTGACATTGACGACCTTGCAATTCCATACCAGCCTCCCACTGGATTAGGGATATGCTCAACTACGCGGTCATTAATAGTATCGCCTGAAAGAATTAATGATGTATTTAGAACACTATGCACACTTGGCCTAGAATCTAACAGAGAGTCTATTGATAAATAGCTAATGACAAATCCTGGCGTAAAAAAAAATACGGTACATCATCGCCAGCCTCGTAGAAAGTCTCACTCATGTAAGCAATTTTATTACCTCCTAGTGGCAAAAGTGCTTGAAATCCAACTCCTAATGAAGGGCCTTGATCTCGGCGGTAGCTCCATGTATCATAACTTAAATGAGACAAAATTAAGTCGCTAAAACCATTAGTCAGTTGAAAAGAATTACCAAATAGTGAAAAACCTGAATATATATATTGAATATTTGATGATCTAAAACTTTGAATACCTAACGAATCGAGATCAAACACTCTAATTTCTCCCATATCAAACCTAACTTGATTCATTCCAAAACATTGCGTTTCTGAGTGGTCTTTGCCTATCGCCCAGACTAAGTCTGGGCGATAGGTGACCTGTGACAGGCACGTAAAAACTAGTTGTAGACTAGCAATGCTGAGTAAAATCAACCGTAAGTACTGCCTTTTAAAAATCATATCACTCTGAAATTACGAAAGCAGCAGAATAAGTTCCTTCCACTGCTCGTATGATATACATGCCAGAAGAAAGCTCTGGAGAAAGGCTGTAAGAACTAGAATCTTCAAGGTACTGCGCATGTACCTTTTGACCTAAGGCATCGTAAATTGCGAACCATCCCGTCAACGGCTTCTGTAACGTCAACATGCCTCCAATCTTCACTGGATTAGGATATACCTGGTCCGTCTTGTCGGCGCGTAAAACCAGTTGCTCCGAATCTGGATTGGAATCCACATCTGCCCCACAGTTTTGTCCGTCCGAAACTGCAAGGCCTAAAGACGCGCGTGCGATATGAACTCCTGGACCATCGAATCCTGCACATTGATTAGCAATTGCCTTAAATTCTACCTGCTGTCCTTCTGTTAATCCATCTGGCATCTCTTGTTGCACAGCAAACACTAGGCTTTCTTGCCAAAGCGCTGTGACTTCCTCACATGCGTCATACGCGTAGATTTTGGTCAAGAGTGTTCCTAGATCTTCCGCAATCGACAAATCATCAGGTGCTTCAGCATCCAACAATGACATTACATTTCCTAAGAACTCAGAAGAATATCCATTCCCGCTTTGCTCCTCTTCACTCGCTAAAAGTCCACGATACGCTTCGTAAGATGCCTCACTCAAAGAAGAACCAAACACATCATAGAACTCCTGCTCTAGGTTTGCAATTTCCTGATAGCATGGCAATACATTATCATCGCATGGGACTTGATCGAAGTCACTGGCATACTTCGCATTTAAACGTGCCTGTTGACGCTGAAAGGTTGGATAATCACTGTCTTGCGATGCTACAGCATCTGGCAGACATGGTTGAACTACTGGCCATCCAGGAGGTAGAATACTGCATGCTGCAGGGCAACCTGCTGGATTGTCTGCAGGGTTAGAGTAATCGAACCATTGTTCCAAACTTGGTATGTTTTGGAAAACAACTGGACCGTTCATACCATTTGCGGGAAAATAAGTCGCCGCTGGCCGAACAAAAAAGCTATTGAAATCTCTAAGATTGAAATTAGTCAAATGCCTTGCTTCTCTATTTGGCTGGGCGATATCGGCCCACACATTATCAGCGTCCATTTGCTGGCCGCCAATCAAAACATTAGACTGGTTATTACTCACATTGGAAAGGCCTCCTACCAGTAAACCTACATCGTTACCTAAAAAAGTGTTACTCGTGTAGGTTGCACCTGTGTTACCACCTAGAATTTGCAGTCCATTTACGGTTTGGTTAAAAAAATTGCATCCGTGATTACTATTGATATTGGTGCTTAACTCCATACCTGTGGTTGACCCACGATTCCCTGCAGCTACTGTAACTTGATTACAGTTGGTAGTCACATTATCACCATCAGCAATCACAACACCCGTGCTCTGAGAATTACTTAGTAAAATTGAATTCGTTGCTGCATTTAAGGAATTTGAACTTTGGGTAATTACTCCAAAGTTACTGATGTTTGGTCCAGTTGTAATCGTATTATTTGAAATACCACCAACTCCATTAGTATTGCTAAAAATGCCCACACCAAAAGCACCGATATCGCTGCTAGTAGGCATGGTGATATCATTGTTATTTACGTTAAACAAATCACCACTTGACCGTATGCGAATTCCAGAATTGTCTGTCCCAGAAATTACGTTTGAAACTGCACCAAAAAAGTTATCAGCCCTATTTACTACTTCAAACCCAGTCAATCCAGCGGATATAATGTTATTACCGGCTGCGAGCCCTGAGTTGAAGTTCCAAATAAACTCTACCCCAAGTTCCTCTACTGTAATGTTATTGCCAATCAATTCAAAGCGACCATTAAGACCTCTCCTTAAGAGCACTCCATCGCGACTATTTGTGATGGAAGAATTTTGAAGCAGTACAGAAAATGGTCCTCTAAGCCCTGAATTCTTTCCAGAGGCCAGACCGATGTCAAAATTGTCTATGTTAACGTTAGTGAACGTGTATTGTCCAGGGTTTGGACTAGCAAAGTTAGTCGTTTGGAGGTTGATGCCTTCTAAACCACGGGTTCCTGGACTTCGAAAGTTTGATTCTGGATAAGATCCAGGATTTTGATTAATGCCTACGTTAGTTAGGCTTACGGACCTAGCCATATCTCCGGAAACTCCAGTAATGGAACTACGAATTGTGCCATTGTTCATCGTAAACTGAGCATTATTTTGTACAGTCACACCTGTCACAGCTCCAAAGATGGTAGGTTGCGTGCTACTACTAACACCTGGGTCAACAAAAGTAACATTACTATTCGGACCAATTTCAACGGTATTAAACCTCTGGTTACTACACGGAAAAAATTGACCGTTTGGAACAGTAAGCCCTGCTACTACATTATTAGCATCGCCAAAACTTATAGTGGAACCAGGAGCCATTGCGAATTTGACGCCAGCGTCTTGCGAGGCAGGCCAGAAATTATCAATGTAGATTGGGTTTCCAGTAACCAATACAAGATCGTTACCAGTACCAAAACGGTTCGCCCTAATAAGTTCCCCATCAAAAAATATTGCACTCGCTTTAGTGACTCTCATTGCTTGACCATCAGGAAGTCCTCCCCAAGCATTCTCATCAAACTCCCCACATCCAGACGAGAATTTTCGAATCTCTAGACTTGCAGCTGTGTACGTAAGATCAACGCTAGCAGCTGGATCAACAGGATAAGATAAAATAACCGCCCCCGAACGAGTTGCGTTACTAGTAGCATTCAGTGTAAGAAACATAGTTGTAACACCGTTCACTGTGGTTGGCATAGGACTATCAGCAGTGTAACTAAGATCACCAAGCGGTGTAACAGGAAATGAAGGATTTTGATATGCAGGGTTTCCAAATTGATGAGTTGGTACATCAATGGTTACGGTAAAATCCATCGGCCCATTACAACCATCATCTATAACAACAAAAGCTAATTCTCCTGGTGCACAATTTTGAAAAGCTTGCTGAAGAGGGCCACCAGTTCCGGCTGGCTTTAATATCGCGATTTTTAGTCCATCACTAAAATCTTGGTGGAAATCTCCAACATAGGCAAGGCCTGGGCTAGAATTCGGTTGAACGAGATAGTCACTCAAGTCATTAAGAATAGCGTTACCAGACACTTGGGCACTAGAGCTAACGACGAAACTGAAAATCACTAAAAACGCTAATAGCGGAAAACGGAAAACGGATTCATGTGTATGAATTTTAGGTTAAACAATATTTATAGCAACATACATGAAAAATTACAATACATAACACCTATTATCACGCATATGCTTAGTTCATAGCAAAAATAAAAGTAAAATGTCGTCCAAATTACAACACTACCGCACCACCTCCCAAACCGCCAACGCCATAGCCGTCGCAACATTTAGCGATGACACCGGGCCGTAAAGCGGCAAGTGCCCTACCCCATCGCAAGACGCCATCAACTCAGAGGTCATTCCATGTGCTTCATTGCCCATCACAAGAGCAACAGGTCTGTCTGATTCTAAGTTGGCAACCAAGACACGGATATCCTCACTTGCAGTTGCGTATTCGACGGCGAGCACGTAGAAATTGTTTTGGCGTAAGCTGGAAATCACTTCTTCGGTCGCTCCCCCACTCCATGGCACATGCCGTTGCGCTCCACGTGCCGTACGGTTGATTTTAGAACCTGGCGGCACAGGCGTATCGCCACAACAATAGATGTGCGAGATTCCTAGGGACGATCCCGTGCGAAAGGCTTGACCAACGTTTAATGGATCCTTTAAGCCTGCCAAGACAAGCACAACATTCCGACCGTGATGTGGCGTAGGAACGTGCTCGTGGTGTTCAACTTGACGCATTATTGAGCAGGTAAATTGGCCAATAAAAAGTCACGCGTGTTGCCACCTATAATGGCTCTGATCTCGCTGCCGCTAAAACCTTCCGCACGCAACGCAGGCAACAACAATGGCAAACCTGTCACGTCGAAAGGAGTAGTAACTGCGCCATCGAAATCACTACCTAAACCAACGTGCTGAATGCCCATCACATCGACTGCATGACGAATCGCCTTGCTCGTTCCTGAAACATCACTGCTGCACACCGCCTGCTTGAACATCGCGATGCCGACCAAACCTCCATTGGCTGCAATGGCTTGCAGCTGGGCATCGGTCAGGTTACGATCGCCTGCACAGGTCGCCTGAACACCTGTGTGTGAGACGATAACCGGTCGCGTCGCCTGCGCCAACACATCAGAAACGGTAGCACTCGAAGCATGTGAAAGATCAATCAACATACCAAGCTGCTCTGCTTTCGTAACGACGGTTTTGCCGAAAGGTGTAAGCCCGCCCTTCTTCGCACCATGTGCAGATCCACCAACTTCATTATCGAAGAAATGCACCGGTGCGACCATTCGGAATCCTGCCTCATACAGCTTGTCGACATTGCCAATTTCACCTTCTAGTAAATGCAAGCCTTCAACGCCGAGTAAACCAGCACTCTGCGTTGGATTCACTGCTCGATCTGCGATATAGGTGCGCAATCCTGCCTGACTTCTGATAACTTGAAATGCATCGTTGTCGCTTGCAGATTGATTTAGCCGAGACGCCATGTCCAATCCTCGCGCGAGCAAGCTGGTCCATGTCTTTGGGTTGCGCCCTTGCACCACCATGAGTGCGGTAATGTTGTCGGTCTCGTCGGTGTTACTCGCGTAGTTCTGCCCCTTCGGAGTTTTGCTAACGATCGTAAATGCCTGCAACGCAACGTTGGCCTCAATGAGACGAGGAATGTCAACGTGGCCATTATCAGTGCGGGTATTGAGCTCGCGGCCCCAGAGCAATGCATCAGAATGGAGATCGGCAATGAAGGGGCTTGCATCCCAAAATGCTCGATCGTCTTGACTCACTTCATACGGAGTAGCAGCAACGACCTTGTTCATCTGGCGCTCGATATAGCCAGGCATAAACATCAATCCAAGGGTAACGACCATTGCCATGAGCAACAATAACCGGATAAGCTTTTTACGCATTGGGGCAAGGTACACGGGGCGACGCAAACTGCGATCCGCAGATCGCAGCGAGCCTCAGCGGGCGTGCACTCCTTTAACGCCGTTCTAGCCGCTCGTTGATCTCGTTCCCGAAGGCCTCGACCTCAGGCATCAAAGCAGGATAAATCCCACTTCCTGAAAACGCACCTTCGGGTCTATCATGGTCCTCGATTTGATAGAGGAACACGAGATCTGCTTTTGTAGCAAGGTCAGCGACAAGCGATCGGTACGTTGGCCAATCGGCCTTCTTCTCAGCATCTGTAGCGACAACTCCGGGCTCGCTGGTGGTATAAGCGATCTCGCCTACAGACTTCTTGATGTTCGAATAGTTGAGGTCTAGCCAATTCGACCAGGCATAGAAATCAAGAATTTCTTCCGCTTCATCAGCTTGGTCGTGCGGCAAAAAGCGTCCGTCCTCAATGCCGTGTGCGTGATAGTCTGCCCAGCCGCCAATCTGATTGACGTACGACCAAATATCAGAAGCAACATCGTTCACATTGTCTGGCATGCGCTGGCCGTGCCATTCCCGTTGGCGCACGTGACGTGCCCCAATAGCGAGTTGACAGCTTGGATTTTCACGGTGTGCCTTGATGATTCCTCGGCGCCACTCGTTGTATGCATTGGTGCGGCCTGCCTCAGCACACCACTCTTCATTGGTCATGGCAAGTACGACGCCTCCGACTTGTCCGTAAGTGGCGAGGGCGGCCTTTGCCCATTGGTAACCTGCCTCTTGCGGGTCTCCGCCCATTTCGTCTACATCCCAGCCTTTACATGGCCAAGAGCGATCCTTGAGTACTTCTGGTGCAACCCAAATGATGCCATTTGGGAACATTGCTCGCAGTGATTTCACGCGAACGAGGTGTTGCCTCATCGAGAGGTCTGGACAGCTCCATGGATTGTCTAGGTCTTGACAAGGCGCCAAGATGGACGTCGCTGGCGTACCGTCGCCGTAATCCTTTTCCATCATCTGGAAGTAGCGTACGTGCGTGAAGGCTTGACTTGCAAACGTTGGATCTCCGTCGATTCGGTTATCGGCTGCCCACGTGAAATTGACCCCAAGCTGCTGGCTGTAGGTCTGGTGGGTTTCGCTTTCGCCAAAACCAGGCAAGGTGTCCTGTGCAGGAGTTGTTTCTTGTACTGGAGTGAGGGCTAAAGGGTCTGCATCTGGACTACAGGCAACGGCCAAAAGAAAGGAGAAGAGTGCGATCATCTTGTACATAACGCTTGAAGTGCTGGTGTGCATATCAAACGGCCACAATTCTTCCGTACTACTCGATTTAGGGTAGTGTTTGCCGAGCGGTAGGAGGATCCAGTTGAGTGATAAAAACCTCTCCTTAACCAGTCTCTCTTTTGGGCTGAGCAAATGTTAAAATACAGCAATAGCAATGCTTTCGCCTACATTTTCAATAACAAGCAGGCACCAAAAGTCAATCGCCAAAGAAAATTAATCTCTCTACTGGGCGTTAGTTCACGATCCACTGACTGGAAGCAATGGTTTCGCCATTAGCGTTGGCCAATTGGATAGTATACACGCCTCGCGCTGCTCCTGAAGGTAGATTGATCTGAACTTCTAACGCTGCTGAGTCTACCGCTTTGGAAAGCACCAATTGTCCCGCAGCGTTGAGCACGTTGAGTAGCGTTGCCTCGGTTTCTCCATTGAATTTCACGGTGCCGTATCCCGTTGAAGGGTTTGGATAGAGGGTAAAGATTTGGTTGGACTTTGTGCTAGGCGCTGAGTCACCAGACGGTGCTGGGATAGTGAACGCTAGTTCTTGAGTATTCTGGTTTTGCTGTTTGCCAGCAGGGCTTTTGAGTTTGTCTATCACCCCATGTCCGAAGCGGCCGAGATTGGCAAGCGCTTGATAAGTTTTACGCTCCATTTTTCTTACAAATGACTTGGGCGTCCTTCGTTGGATAACCATCAAGCCCTGAGTAGTTTCATCTAGTTCCATTGCATCAACTCTATAACCAACTACTTCTGCAACATCCTCGGTAAGGATTATAATGATCTCTTCGTCGGGGACAGGACTAATTTTTTGAGTGGTTATTTTTCCTTGATAAAAGACTTGAACGGATTCTATCTCATTTGAGAAGAAACTGGCGAATGCCCCATCGTTTTGCGTCTGAATGGTATGTGCGATTTTCCCACTTGGCGTCAGAAACCTCACCTCTGAAAAAGAAGCCGGTTGACCGTTGGTGAGACGAACGATACCTGAGTAATTAAAGCGTTGAAAAGCTAGAGGATTCGGCGCCTTAACTACATGCTGCCTTTGGCGCTTGCCATATTGGCCAATTGCAGTTGGATCAACCTCCATAGGATCGACCTTGTATGCTTTCACCACAACCTCCTGCAAGTCAACCGTATCGACAGGCTGTTTTAGAATCGATGTATCTATTCTAATTGGCGCTATCTCTCCTTGTATCTGTTGCGCAGACATCGCCGTACTTCCTGCAACCGCAGCAATCGAAGCCAATCCTACAGAAACCCAGCGCGGCAAACCTTCTATAATCGGTGCAATTAATGGCCGTCCGAGTTGATCATTACGGATGCGACCACAGGTTTCGTCGCTTGCTTTTTTAAGATGAGCCAATACCTGAGCATCGCTCATCTTGGTGAAGTCGACTACGGTTTTGGCGCAAGCTGAACAGTGGCGACCTTGCTGTGTAGGTGTCATTTCAGCCCAACTTTCATGACACGGCTCGGGAATAGAGATTTGCATATTGGATAGATGCACGAGCTAATTGAATTACATACTCCCACCGTGACGATCACGCTAAATAAGATATACCGTTCGTCAAGTCAGGTTGGCAATCTGTCGAATACGATTCTCGCAAGTGCCTCCTTTTCATGATATTAAAGCCCTAATCAAAACCAACTCACCATGGCAGACGCGCACGAAATAGACTATGAAATTTTTGGAGAAGAAATGCAATTCGTTGAGATCGAACTTGATCCACAAGAAACGGTAGTTGCCGAAGCCGGCTCGTTTATGATGATGGACAACGGCATCGAGATGGCGACCATCTTCGGTGACGGTAGCACTTCTGGTGGCTCAGGTCTTTTCGATAAACTGCTCGGCGGTGCAAAGCGCTTGGTCACGGGTGAGAGTCTCTTTATGACGGCCTACACCCACTTCGGTCAAGGCAAGGCGAAGGTGAGTTTTGCGAGTCCTTATCCTGGCAAAATCATTGCGCTCGACCTTTCGAAGTACAAAGGGAAAATCGTCTGCCAGAAGGATGCCTTTCTCTGTGCGGCCAAGGGTGTGAGCATTGGTGTTGAGTTTTCGCGAAAGCTTGGTCGCGGCCTTTTTGGTGGCGAGGGCTTCATTATGCAAAAGCTCGAAGGTGACGGTATGGCGTTTTGTCACGCAGGCGGTCACGTCGTAGAAAAAGTGCTTACGCCAGGCGAGACCTTGCGTATCGATACGGGTTGTCTAGTTGCGTATAGCAAAGGCGTTTCATACGACATCGAAATGGTGCCTGGTATCCGCAACAAGTTCTTTGGTGGAGAAGGCTTCTTCTTCGCTCGCTTGCAAGGTCCTGGGCGTGTTTGGATTCAGACGCTTCCGTTTGCAAGACTTGCGAGTCGTGTCTTACAGAATGCGCGCACGAAGACCGGCAGCGGTAAGGGCGAAGGCTCTGTACTTGGACAGCTGGGTAACTTGCTTGATGGGGATGGGTTTTAGCCTACGGCTAAAACCTAATTTTGAATTGATAATTTTGAATTTTGAATCTGCGTGACGGCCTACAGGATGGCAATCGCGATGCTCTCCAACAAGACGTTTTTTTATCGCAGGGAAATCAGTCGAAGATCCTCGCTTCGCGGGTCTTCGCTGATTGCGCAAAGGAGCAAGGTTCGCAATGCAGGACGTAAAGACTGGACGTCGTTGGTGGCTTTACAGCATCTAGCTCGCCTTAGCATTGCGACCTTTGCTCCTTTGCGAAAGCCCGCAGGGCTCCTTGCGATAATTTGCTTGACAATATCTTACTCGCCTCTAGCATTGCCGCCTTTGCTCCTTTGCGAAAGCCCACAGGGCTCCTTGCGCTAAAATTGCTTGACAACATCTAGCTCGCCTCTAGCATTGCGACCTTTGCTCCTTTGCGAAAGCCCGCAGGGCTCCTTGCGATAAATTGCTTGACAACATTTTGCGCTGCGATTAAGCTTTATTTCAGACTAAAACTGATCATCCCAGATCGCCCAAACTTGAACATGCAAGACTCATAACTCGGTGCGCTAAAAACACCGCGCGCATCATTGCTAAAGCCGTACACCTCTTTCGGCAAACCGAACGCACTGAAGGTCATGTTGCCTGAATCATCAGCATCATGAAGCGCCGCGATAGAATACTCGCCTGGTGCGAGATGGGCAAATTCTATGAGCATTGAGCCTTCAGATGCAGGTGCCTCGCGAGAGTACAAGGCAACGTCAGGCTTGGTCCAATCGGTCGCATTGTCGTACAACGCTACAAGGACATGCCCTTTGCTACTTTCTATCCCAGATATCTTGACGGTGAGGAGGCTATCCGATTGAGCAGAGAGGCCAAATGAGCTTACCAAGAGAATTAAGAGAGAGAAAAGAATACGCATCATAGATCAAAATTACGCGCAAAACAGACGCCAGAGTATGTAGACGACACATCTTTGCTTTGTATTCACACGTTCAGTTCTCATGCAAACCCGCATTATCTACAGGATTGCTTCGCTCGTTTTTGGAGCGTTAATCATCTTAACCGGCAGCCTAAGCTGTCAGGAAGAGTTGCCCACTCCTGGCCTTCCTGAGACGGCTCGAGAATGGGTGGAAGCCTCTGCACGCCATCACGATCCTGAAGGACGTTGGCAGGCATTTGAGGCTAATTTTGAAGTAGAAACCATCGCGCCTGCAGGTTGGAGTTACACCAACAACCTGCACCTCAACCGTGCGCTCGATACGTTTAGCAGGACGATTCAAAGTGGCGGATATCCATTGGTACAAGTCGTAGGTCCAAGTGGATGCAGCGCGACTTGGCCTAATCCTGATGCGACCGAAGCACAACTCCGCAGAAATGGTTTGCTAGAAGATCCTTGCGACTATATCCTCTACCGTCGTGACTTCTACGAATTCCTTGTGGGCATTCCGATGATCGCCTTGGAAGGTGAGACCAGCTTTCGCCAAAACCCCGATCTCGTAAATGCCTTTGGCACCGAGTGTATTGAGATCGAATTGACCTTTGCAGCGGGCGGATTGACATGGTTTCTGTACATCAATCCAAGCACCTATCGCCTACAGGCGGCAAAATTCTTTGGTCGTAATGGAGGAGGAGAATGGCTTTCCTATGAAGACTATATCTCCTTCGACGGCTTTATACTGAAACAGTCTCAACGCTGGTATAACATCGATGGAGTGACCGAGATTAATAGAGATGAGATTCGCTGGGAGTAAGAGCCTGTCTAAGTGAACATACCTTTCTTGCTGCTCTGCACGTTTCTACTAAGACGTCCTCAATTTTCATATGCACACACGTTTGGTTTACCGTTTCCTTTTCGCCTGCCTCTTGATGGGCGTTTCTGTTGTTTTGGCGCAAGCTCAACCAGCAACTACTCGCAAAGACGCACACCCGAAAGCACTCAAAGATTTTAAAGCAGGAGTACAAGCAAGCTTCGAACGTCAGGATAAAACAGCCGTCAAGTACTTCGAAGCCGCTATACAACGGGAGCCGAATTTCGCAGACGCGCTCCTTGAACTCGCAGGAGCTCACTACAACACTGGAGATTTTTCATCTGCTGAAGAATACCTAGAACGCGTCGCCAAACTCGACGGTAGTGCAGGCATCAAGGGGCTGTACGGCCTCGCGATGGCGGAGATGAAGCAAGAGAAATACGGCGAGGCAATACCTCACTTGCAAGGCTATCTCGAAAGCGGCAAACTCAACGAAGACAGACGCAAGGCTGCCGAGAACTTCCTTTTGCAAGCAACCTTCCGCGAAAAAGCATTGAAAAACCCTGTTGACTTTAAGCTCGAGAGGCTTCCACTTGAAATCAACTCTCTTACCGATTCGGAATATCTACCCTCGTTCACCGCCGATGAAAACACCTTGATTTTCGCACGTAACGTTGGTGGAAGACAAGAAGATTTCTTCGTTTCTTATCGCGACACGGCAGGAAACTGGACGCCCGCACAGCCCGTTTCTAGCCTCAATACAGATGGCAACGATGCAGGCCAAACCCTAAGCGCAGACGGCAAACTGATGGTCTTTACCGGTTGCGACCGCGAAGGCGGCAAAGTCGGCGCCACCAGCTGCGACCTCTATTACGCTACTCTACTTCCAGATGGAACTTGGACCGAACCGCGAAATCTCGGTGCGCCTATCAACACGAAAGCGTGGGAAAGTCAGCCGAGTCTAGCAGCCAATGGAAACTTACTCTTCTTTGCTTCCAAACGTGAAGGTGGACTTGGAGGAAGTGACGTCTACGCGAGCGGTCGCACACCTAATGGCGGATGGACAGAACCGATGAACCTCGGTCCGATTATCAATACGGCTAAGGATGATCAAACTCCGTTTTTTCACGCCGACGGCAAAACGCTCTACTTTATGAGCATAGGCCACCCCGGTATGGGCGGCTTCGACTTATTCAAAACACAACTCGGGGAGGACAACGTGTGGACGACTCCTCAAAACCTAGGCTACCCGATCAATACCGAGAACAGTGAAGGCGCCCTTGTCGTCGCTCTCGATGGTAAAACGGCCTACTTTGCTACCGATAATGAAACAGCAGGTGCAGACTCTATTGGTGTTGGCGGACAGAAAGGAGGAAGTACTGATCTGTTTCAGTTTACGCTCCCTCCTGATGCTCGCGCAGGTGTAGTGACCTACCTACGTGCACGCGTGCTCAATGCTGAAACAAAAGAGCCAGTTGCCGCAGCTGCACTGTTTACAGATGCCGCGAATGACAAACCCTTCCTGAAGCGCCGTGCTGATGCAGAGAAAGGTGAATTCTTGGCCGTTCTACCTTCCGGTAAAACCTATGCCTTGACCGTTGAAGAGCCTGGATATTTGTTC
>JBGCGF010000009.1:0-7019 GCA_045110575.1 Saprospiraceae bacterium | reverse complement strand
ACATGCCCAGCAGCGACCAAAGCTGAGAACGGCACCAATCCGATCATCTCACTACCCGCGACATCACAACCGTGCTTTTGGGCTTCCTCACGGACCGTCTCGTAGATCTTCGCTAAGCCAGTACGCTTGACATTGGTCAGGTTGATCGAAATCTGGGCAAAGCCAAAAGATTCTTGATACCAACCAATCGCGCGGACCCCAGGAAGACGATGTCCGTTTCCGGTGGCGCGAACGGCTTTGGCAATTGCTCGCGCAACACTTACCTCTGATGTAGTCAGGTTGATGTTGTATGCCACTAATAGATTCCTAGCACCAACCACGCTTGCACCTGCCGTGGGATGAATACCATCCGGACCGTAATCTGGCCCCATGTTAAGCGCTGAGTCTGGATTGTTTTGGCGTAAGCCCTGCACTCCTCGAGAGGATCTGCGGAGACTGGCTGCCTGAATTCCTCCTTTACGCACCTTTGACAGCGCTCGGTAAATTGGACGCGTGGCACTCTTATCATATAGGTATGACGGCACGTTCAGCTCTTCTCCAAGATAAGCAGCTATTTCATCTGCAGCTTTTTTAGCGACCTCCATCTCAAGACCGAAAAGCGGTACGAAAGGACACACATCTAACGCTCCGATGTACGGATGGGTACCGCTATAGTTCGTCAAATCAATGTGCTCGACCGTTGCTTTCGCTAGTCTCTTCGCCGCTTCAATGACTGCATCAGGCGAACCTAGAAACGTAAATACCGTGCGATTTGCATCCGCTCCAACGTCTCGATGAAGTAAACGAACCCCTGAAACAGAGGTAATGGAAGCAGTGAGCGCATCGATAACCTTCAGGTCTCGACCTTCACTTACGTTGGGAATGCATTCAAGTAACGGACCTTGCATTTGACAAAGCAACGTCAAAGGTTCTAATTACCAAGGCTCAACTAGTACCTTCCCCTCACACCTTGTCGTTATACCCCCAAATGCACACACGGATCACACGTATTTCTTTATTGCTTATCGTCGTAAGCGCCTGTCTAACCGCATTTGCGCAAAACGTGGTCGTGAGTCAAGACATTGAGCTGCGCTCAGACTCTCGCTATGAGCTGTTTGCGGGCGCCGAAGGGCAAGTGATCCTATACCGCGACGATCCTCAAAAAGTACTACTCGATGCCTTTGGTCCAACGCTTGAAGAAGTGTGGTCGAGAGAGCTACAGTTAGACAAAGGGCGACCTAAGCCACTCGGTGCTGTTGTCGCGGAAGGTGAAGTCAATGTCTTTTATACCTACCGCAAGGATCGTAGTCTGCAGCTTAAAATGCACCGATACTCAGCACGTGGCAACATGACTGATTCCATGACCATCATGGAGCTCAAGGATGATTTTGCAAACCCCAATTACCTGCTACAAACGGACGCGAAACACCAATATGCAATTCTTTCGATTCAACGCGATGTGAACACCTACGCAATGATCGGAATCGAAATTGCGACGGGCCGCGTACTCTATCAGCAAAAAATCGACCTCAGTTCTGAGTCTTTTGTAATGCGCGACTTCTCTGAGGTCTACATTGATGATTTTGGTGGTGCCTACCTCTGGAGTCAAGAGAATAACCGGCGCAGTAGACTAGACGAACATGTTGTCCGCGTCGTGCGCGTTGCTGTCAACGGAGAAGTCAGCACGGTAACAGTAGCAATGCCTGATCTTTTGCTTTACGATTTCCAATTGAAGGTTGATCCACGCAACAAGCGTATCGTAGGAGCAGGATACTATTCCATAAATACAGACGAGGCAGCTGGTGTGATAATGGTCCAATTGCCTTACGATATGCAAGGAGCAGCAGATATCATGACGGCAGCATTTCCTCAAAGTGTAGTGACCTCCGTAGATCCCCGCAGCCGCAAAGCCCAAGGAGTCGGCTATATAGAGGCAATGGATGTGGTTTTTCGTCGAAACGGCGGTGTACTCCTCATTGGAGAGCAGCGCAAGCAGACGATACGCACCGTGGGTGGCCGAAGCGGCTACTTTGGAGGCACGATAAAAACAGATTACCTCTACGAGGACATTATCCTTTCTTCGATCTCACCCGACAGCC
The DNA here is from genome assembly GCA_045110575.1 of Saprospiraceae bacterium. Taxonomy (GTDB): domain Bacteria; phylum Bacteroidota; class Bacteroidia; order Chitinophagales; family Saprospiraceae; genus CALDTK01. The sequence continues at coordinate 4,941 of JBGCGF010000009.1, read as the reverse complement.
TTTTCTCATGGCATGAAGTCTTGCCTAAAAAGCAGTTTAGCCAAGACGACGGTGCTGCTTTCTCAAGCTACTTCCTGGCGACAACGCCTCGCCAACTTCGTTTGATCTACAACGATGAGGTACGCAGTGGAGGTACGGTGAGTCAATACACGATCAATGGCATTGGCGGCATCGATCGGAGTAGTCTGATGAACACGGAGTACCAAGATTTGTGGTTGCGCCACGAGGCGGGTGTTCAGGTTAGCGCAAATTCAATCGTGATCCCTAGTGAGCGACGTAATAAACTGCGGTTGGTGAAGGTGCTATTTTAGCCATCGGCTCAAATAAGATCACTTCGCTGCTAGATGCTGGACTGCTTTAGGGACGCAAGGACATGTGTTAATTCGAAGGCTACGTTTCGTGGGGTCGTACAGAACTTTCCACTACAAGCTTTTGGTGCGTCTTGGAATGACTGACTCCTCTCAAGTTTTCAGTATTCGACCCCACGTTAGACTGTTCGACTACTTCGCAGTCGCGAGATGCATAACCACCTGTTGAGCGCTTTAGTGCAAACACCTCGGCATTCAAAATTCAAAATTATCGGAGCGCAGCTTCGTAAACCAATTCAAAATTGCCTGTAGGTTAAACCTGCAGGCCTCTCCATCGTTGCTCTCGTATGATCGTTCTGCTCAGCCCTGCCAAGACTCTTAATTTTGACCCTGTCGACCTCCCTACGGTGACCCAACCGCGTATGCTGGAGAAGACGGCCGAATTGGCCGCAGTGCTCAAGAAGAAGTCTCCGAAAAAGCTTTCTGAATTGATGTCGATCAGCGATAAGTTGGCCGAACAGAATGCTGCCCGTTTTCAGGCTTTTGACGAGGCTGACAATCTCGCTTCCGCAAAACCTGCACTACTCGCCTTTAAGGGAGATGTGTATCGTGGGCTAGAGGCTGAAACCTTTGCTCCTGGAGAGCTTGCGTGGTCACAAGATCACATTCGCGTGCTGTCTGGCATGTACGGTTTATTGCGTCCATTTGATCTCATTCAACCGTACCGGTTGGAGATGGGAACGAACTTGAAGGTCGGTCGCAAGAAGAACCTGTACGAGTTTTGGGGCGATCGAATTACCGAGCTTCTCAAGGCAGATATCGAAGCGACAGGCGCTAAGTTTGTACTCAATGCTGCGAGTAAAGAGTACGTAGAAAGTGTCGACAAAGAGGCGCTGGGCGTTCCTGTGATCGAAGCTGATTTCCGTGAGCGTCGTGGAGGCAAACTCAAGTTCATCACCTTCAATGCGAAGGTGGCAAGAGGCAAGTTGGCGCAGTTGGTTGTACTAGAAAAGATCACCGATCTCAAAGGCTTAGAAGACCTCGATGTGAACGGCTACTGCTATGATGCAGAGCGTACGACGGAAGGGATGGTTGCGTTTACGAAGGAAGAAGTGTAAAGCAACTCTTAGTTCGGCTTCACAAATGCCTTAGACCAAGCTTGCTGCTCGTTGCGGATCAAGATCGCATACATGCCAGGAGGCATTGAGCTGACATCGATTGGACCAGAAGGCTTAACTTCTAGTAAGTGCTGCCCGTTCGCTGAATAGATGCTTACAGCCAGGTTTTCCGACCGAATAGATGGATCCAGTACAACGATCTCTAGCTCTTCGTTATGCCAATCATAGGAAAGAGAGAACGCTTCATCTGCAGGTGTGACTTTTCCAATGTCACTCACCTCTGCGCAGCTTCCTGATCGAAATTCGGCGAGGGTGTACGGTTCGTCTACAAATCCGACTGAAGGAGTATAATGTGGCACAAAAACAGTGTCCATATTCATCCTGAATAACGAGCGTTCGAGTTGGCAGAAACTTGGAAACAACTGACCATTAGCGTGAAACCCGGACAATACTCCGGTGACTCCTAAATCAATGATATCATACTGACTGCAAGTGGCGCCATCCATTTGGACAAGAAAAACATCGCCCGTTGGTTGTGTTCCACCTAAAAACTCGAGCACTTCAAGCGTGTAGGTCGCAATGCCGCCCGAGTTCGAGACACTTGTCAATTTAACGACTGCTAAAAAGTTCGAATTTTGACCTGCATCAGCCTCGTCACCCAGCGTACACAAACTCCGGTTGCTATCTGGTATGCACGTACATGCATCGCTATCAAGCGCAAAGAATGGCGAGAACACAAGGAAAAGGAACGTAGACCAAAAGGGAAACACAAAAGAGTTTTTCATCACTTCGATTTTTGTACGGCAAGGAATGTAGATCTGAATATAAGGATAGATCGCTTAATATCAAATACTTAAACGGATAAAGCGCAAAGAGAAAAGCATGCAAACCAATCAAATCCTTACCCGACCTTAGCCACATGCATCTCACCCTTCATCAACGAACCATACGACTACGCAATCACTTCACGATTGCACGCAACACGCGAACGGAACAACAGACAACGGTAGTTGAACTGAGCGATGGTGAAGGGAATGTGGGCTACGGTGAGGTAAGCGATAACCCGTATTACACGCAGGCAAGTCCTGCTGAAGTTGCCAAATTGCTCAATGCTCAGAGGGAGGTTTTGGCGAAAGCGGATCCAGACCAACCTACCCTACTCTACGATCAGGTTTTGAAGCGCATTTCCATCGAAGGGGAAGTGAATTATTTTGCCCTAAGCGCCCTCGATATGGCGGCCCATGACCTTGCCGCGAAACGTGCTAAAAAACCGCTTTATGCCTACTGGGGATTCGAATGGAACGAAGCCAACATTCCGGTATCGAACTACACCTTAAGCATTGACACGCCAAAGGAGGTTTTGGCGAAAGCTGAGCAAAATCCATGGCCAAGCTATAAGGTCAAACTGGGCGGCAAAGACGACCTAGCGACCATTGATCTTCTGCGCGAAAAGCTTCCCAATGCAAGACTATGCGTTGATGCAAATGCAGCCTGGGAAGTAGAAGAGGCAAAAACATCGATCAAGCACCTTCAGGAGCGACATATCGCTTTTATTGAGCAACCCTGCCCACGTGGAGCTTTCGCCAAAACCAAAACCGTACAGGACGCCCTACGCGCTCAAAAGGGCATGGTGTTCCCTCCGCTTGTCGCTGATGAAGATTGTCAAACCGAAGGAGATGTAGCAAAATGCGCAGAGGCCTTCGACATCGTCAACATCAAGCTGAGTAAGTGCGGCGGTCCGACGCCAGCACTGCGCATGGTCAAAGACGCAAAGGCCCTCGGACTAGGCGTCATGTTCGGCTGTATGATCGAATCCAGTTTTGCAATTGGAGTACTCCGGCATTTCTCACCAGTAGCTGATTTTATGGACCTAGACGGTGCGTTGCTGCTGTCTAATGATTTAGCGAAGGGAGTCGACTTCCATGCTGATGGACGGCCGGTAAAACCTGAAGGCATAGGCAGTGGCGTGGGCTGGGGGTAGGTATAGTTACTGCGAACCAGTGGTTCGCAGTACAAATTGCCGCAGTACATTTCCCTATGCGATCGCCTTAAGACGCCAAGCCAAGAACACAGCAATTACCCCCATTACAGCGGCAAGGATTCCTACTGTTCCATAGTGTAGAAGCTCTCCGTTCGGTCCTTCACTGATGATCAACCCTGAGATAAAGGCCGCGGCGCCCATTCCCGCCTGATTGAAGCTTGCACGAAGACTCATGAAGCCACCACGATTCTCTGGTTTCACGACTCCGGTCACGAGCGTTATTGCGGGCACAGTGCGTGCGCCAGAGGCGACAAAGAAGATGGAAGTAACGAGAAGAATCCCTGCTAGCGGAAGACCTGCAGGAAGGTTGGTCGTCGCTAAAATGACACCGATCGTCGCAACGCTGCCGTAGGTAAACACTTTAGGTGCTCCGAAGCGATCGACTAATTTTCCGATGATCGGTAAACTCACAACGGTCAGCGCTCCGCCGATCATGTACATGAGGCTCAATTGCCCATCGCCCATTCCGAGGTTGACCTGCATGTAGGTGGCGATGAAGGGAATCACTGTAAAGTGTCCGAGCATAAGGACCACCGTGAAAATTAGAGCTAGGCGTTGGTTAGGGTTTGCTGCGACACCAGTAAACATCTGCCCTACGGTCGGTCGATCTTTCGCTGATGTGATGTGGCCTTTAAGCGAAGGCACTTGAAAAAATGCGAGTACACCAAAGAGAACCGCAAGGATTCCGACGACAAGAAACGGAGCTGACCAGCCTTTCCATGCCGCGAGGTTGATGCCTATAGGAACCCCAACAACAGAAGCAACACTGAAGGCCGTCATGATGGCGCCCATGGCTCTGCCTCTACGTTCAATGGGAAAGTAATCCCCTACGATGGCAAGGACTTGGGTAGCGACTAAGCCTCCGAAGGCCCCAGTAATCCCTCGACAAATAAGAAGCGGATAGAAAGAGTCCATCAGTCCGCAGGCTAACGTTCCAACCGTAAAGCCGACATGTGCAAATAGTAAGGCTGAGCGGCGATCAAAACGATCTACAAAGCCCGCACTAGCTAGACTAGCGACGAAGGCGGCCCCAGCATAAACACTGACTAACCAAGAGAACTCTCCTGGTCCGATGTTGAAATCGGTCATGAACTTCTCGCCGAGTGGCATGACGATCATAAAATCGACAATGTGGCAGAATTGGAGTGCGGCCAGCACGATGAGGAGGAGGAGTTCTTTTCGTGTCACGAAGGACTAACGCGGTAGAAGGATATGGGATGTGAGATTTAGGATTTGGGATGCGAATAGGGACGCTTGTTTGGGATGTGGGATGTGGGATGTGGGATGCTAATAGGGACGCTTGTTTGGGATGCGGGATGTGGGATGTGGGATGTGGGATGCTAATAGGGACGCTTGTTTGGGATGCGGGATGTGGGATGTGGGATGTGGGATGCTAATAGGGACGCTTGTTTGGGATGCGGGATGCGGGATGTGGGATGTCGGATGTCGGATGTCGGATGTCGGATGTCGGATG
>JBGCGF010000008.1:0-78364 GCA_045110575.1 Saprospiraceae bacterium | reverse complement strand
GCTTGCTTTGAATATCAAGGCGGAGGAACATGCTCTTCTTCAGGTGCACGAATTGCTGCACCGACAAATTTCCATGCGGAGGTTCGCCATATGGAAGTTGAGACCTTCTGGAATGTCGATCTGGACGATGTCACTGCGCGTGACTATCTAGTTGAGCGTTCTACTCCAACTAGTTCATGGGAACTGATTGGAACGGCTTTCCCAAGTGCAGACCCCGTGCTTCACCTTTGGGATGCGGCTCCAGCATTTGGCCTTAACCGCTATCGACTTTCGACGCGCAATGCTGATGGATCCATCCGAGAGCAAAGCATACGCGAAGTATCCTTTGATGTGGATGCGAGTGTGATGCAGATCTATCCAAATCCAGCTTCAAATCGCATAACAGTATTCACGCCTTCATCTGAATTGAAGGATATGGAAGTCCAGATTTTCAACAGCTTAGGTCAGCAGGTGTCTCGATTTGAATATCCAGAAGCTGGAATCAAAGAAATCGAACTCAGCCCGAATTGGCCAGAAGGCTTTTATCAGGTGTATGTGAGAATTGGTGGAGTGAGCAAGGCGTTTGGCTTGCAGGTGGTTCGGTAAGCTAGCCTAAACCGACATCGCTTGAAGCGATTCTAGCAGTACTTCAATGCTCGCGATAGTTGGACTATCGCGAGCATTTTTTTTGCCGCTAAATGAAAATCGCAAATAGCCGACATTCCTAGTTGCTTTGAGCGATCCAAACTTGTTAAAATGCGAAAGCAGTGTTAACTTTCCTCACAGATGATTGTATTATTTAAAAGGCTCTTTATGAAAAACCGAAGCGCACTCATCACCCTGATAGGGCTGACACTGTTCCCATTTCTCGCATTCAGCCAAAGTGACCTAGAACCGGAACCAGAGTTGATCAATATTTTTGAAGAACAGGCTCATGCTTCTCGTCATTCCTTTAGTCGCCATAGAATTCGAAAACAAGGCCACCTTAACCAATGGCCGATTGGTAAAAAGAAGCCAATCCTCCTTTATTCGAGTGTACCAACCGACTTCCTTCCAACAGGAGATGTTTACTGGAACAATAACAACTTTCCACTGAGGTCTTTAGATCCTATGAAATTCTATCGAGGACCTCTACCTATGAGCGTATACTATGTTCCCAAGGAAGGCTTTCAGATCATAAGTTCGAGGACGAATACTGACTTTTTACTACCTATTCAAAACAGTAAAGCCTTGGACATTAAGCTTCGTTGACTTACAGTCGAGATTCTACCTAGAACGCCATAACCTTACTACTTAACCGTATAACAATTGTACAATGAAATATATCTACTTCCCTCTTCTTCTCATTTGCATACTCTTAGCCCCCTCTACTGCAACCGGGCAAGATGAACTAGATGCTAGTCTTGTCGAAGCTTATAGAGAACAGCAGCGCACAACAGGTAAGGTGTGGAATACGAAAAGAATTCGTTTGCCAGACGGGTCTAAAATACCCCGAAACGAAAGAATCTCTTTAGACTCTGGAAGGTGGACCTGTATAGAAGAAGAAAACAGGATGCGAGACAAGTACCCTCACCTATCAATCACTCCGCAGATTTTCAATCAGTCCCGAAGTGAAGATAAATGGCTTCCGCCTATCAATCGAGTCAAGTACGAGGCTCCACCAAAATACGGTGAGTATCAAATCATGGCACCTTATAAAAAACCTGTGAAGGTTAAGAAATACCAAGAGAACATCAAGTACACTCCTACCTTCTAGATCCTTTCTCTAAACGGTACCCTACGCCCAGTCGGATATTTACGCTGTTTCCGATTTCCGAACCAAGAATTCCGGCGTCACTGACATCGTATTCCGACTGCAGCAAGAGCTGGCTGTCAAACACGAGGTAGAGAAATTCATTGACAGACTTTGCGGCGCGTGTTCCAATCGTGTATCGTAATCGGTTGGAAATATCGTTAGTACTATAAGGAGACTCAGTATTGTATAGCGCTTCTCTATTTGCGTCTTCCCCGTAGATCCTTTTTCCTGTCCAATTTTGTAGGATGGAATACCCTACCCCGGCATAAACCTGAAAATCGCAGCCTCGGGTAGGCACTAAGTAGTTAACCGTTAGTAACGTTGACAAGTCTGAAAAATGTGCCTTACTCGTTTTTACGAGTGAACCACCTGAAGTAGCTGTTGAAACGGATAGGGTATATCGATCCTGCCTTCTGCCATAGTCAAGATTGAAGCTTGCGCCAAAACGCTCCCCAAAGGCACGCATTATTCCTCCAGTAAAGGATGATCGTAGAAATGGTGTCCTGGTCCTCATGGCCTCCTCGACAGCGCCGCTCTGCGCACTGAGTACTTCATAACCAATTCCTCCGGCTGCATACCAAAGCCAGTAAGGGCGCGTGCGCATTTTCCCTGAACGAGGAGGTAAATAGCTAGAGCTAGACTCAGCGTCATCAAACCCTGAAATTTGCACCTCAGGATCGATGCTCGTCATTCCTACTTGGGCGTTAGAAAACCCCATTGTAAGGAGCATCACAAACCCTACCAAAACGGGCTTAATAAATTGAATTTTCATGATCAATTATTTTAATTTAACTAGACTACAATACTAACGACTTAGACACGGAATAATTATCACAAAACCAATGCAAAAAACAAGTAATCATCGTAAAATTTAGTTAAACATACAAACTACTCTTACCGAATTAAAACCGCCACCCCAAACCAAGGTTGACCGAGATCGAATTACCATGCTCAATTAAATTAAACGCGCTATCAGACGACAGTCGATATTGAGCTAAAAGTTGTACGCGGCTATCAAACAAAAGATGCAACTGACTCCCAATAGGCTTCGATACGCGCGCACCTAACACGTAAGACACTTGGTTAGAGTATTTTTTGTCCAAGTTGTACGGTCCTACCGTATCATCACGAATTGACTGATTTGGGTCAATTTGAATTCTTCGACTACCCGACCACCGTTGCAACAGCGCATAGTTAACTCCTCCGAATATTGCAAAATCGCAAGCTCGTGTAGGAATTAGATATTCAGCGACAGCACCGACGTTCAGGCGCGTAAATTTTGCATATCGATCTGATTGCACTCGACGTTCAGAAATGACAACTACACTATCACCAAAGCGCTCACCTCCTACAACTCGAGACACAGGATTGTATATCGTTTCTTCAAACGGAATTGTAAAGTCTGTCCGATACAATTCTGAACGCTGTCCGATTTGAGCATGCGCCGAAACAGCAAAATGCTTAGAAAAACTACGCGTAACATTGAGCTGAAGGTTGCGAACCTCAAGCGCTGTCCGCTCTAAAAATTCAAAGTCATTCGATCTAACCCGCTCATACCCAACGCCAGCGAGTGCTGCTACTTGCCAATATGGTTTAATTGGAAGCTTATCATCAGACATCGACGCCCCTGTTAAAATATCAGGAATAGGACCTAATGCATAATCCTTCTTCAAGTCAAACAGCGGTAAGCCTAACAAGTCCAGCTCGCTAAGAACATCTGCATTCAAGCCTACTGCTGGCTCCCTACGTTCGTACGCCGAAGGCGCTACATTTCCTAGTCGCTCACCTCGAAATCCACCCAGAACTAGGGATTCTTGGCCCCTCTGGGATTCAACGACCAATGTTGATCTCAACTGATTCTCTTCTTCAGTTAATGGATCACCGCTTTTCTCTTGCAGAAAAGACTCCCTGCCTTGTCCTTCAGCTAGAAGTGAAGTTGATTCCTCTCGTTGATCTGTAGATATTTCACGACTACTTATTCCAGAAGCAGATACAACTCTACGGCCTTGAGACAAACTAGACACCTCATTTGAAGATAAATCTCCAACCTCAACAGGTCCCTCTACAATTGCAGCAACCGTTAGATCAGATACTAACTCATGTCCAGCTGTACTTGCTTTTCCATTTATGTCAATGTCGCTATTACCAAATTCTTTTTGAACATCATTTTTAATATCCGAAGAAGAAGAAGAAGAAGAAGAAGAAGGCTCTTGGCGCAATTCGACTGCAGTCGTCTGGGTTATCTCCGAAATATTCTCCGCATTAAAATAGAGCGCAGTAAGTACTACAAATAGTACACCTGCACTACCGCCAACCCACCACCAGGTTAAGCCACGTCGTTTACGCTTAGAAGAATCTAGTTTTGGCGAAAGCTGCTCCCATGCCGCTGAAGTATTAAACTCCAGTGGTTCTTGATCAAGCTTATTTTTCAAATCACTACTCATTGCATTTGAGTTTTGGAAGCGTTTAAAGATTGGGCGACTACCCATTGCTTAAGGGTTCGTTTGGCACGGGTTAACTGACTTCGACTTGTCGCCGGTGTGATGTCTAACTGTTCTCCAATTTCTTGGTGAGAGTAACCTTCTATCGCGTACAGGTTAAAGACGGCGCGGTAACCTTCCGGCAGCTTTAGGATCAACTTTCGTAAATCAGCCGCCGCAAGGTGATCGGTAATCAAAGGACTAGGATCGGCCTCCTCTTGGTTACTATCATCTGATTCGACAAAAAGTACAGGTCTCTTTTTTCGCAAAACCCGCAAACTTTCATTGACAGATATACGGTGCACCCATGCTCCAAAGGCGCCTTTTTCGCCCCGATAATTTTCAAGTTGATTGAATACTCGGATGAACGTATTCTGTACGATATCCTCAGCATCAGTTCGACGCTCGCAATAGCGCATCGCTACCCTAAAAGCTTGCGGAGCGAAGGCTTCAAACAGCTTTCGCTGTGCGGCCGACTCGCCCCGCAAGGCTTGTTGAATGGTTTCGTCTATGGTCAAAGTAAGGTGCACGGTTAATCAACTTTCACTCGTACAGAACCACGCGCTAAGCGAGTTGACATAGATCCGTCTGAGAGATCTGTTTGAACCCCTGGCGCATCTACAAAGCTGAAAAACAACTCAATGCCATCGTAAGTAAAATCAATTACATCGACATAAGAATCTCCGCCAAATGTCTCGTCAGTCCCAGTATAATGGGCCCGAACCACAGGCAGATCCCCATTACTTGGTAAAACAACCGTCCACCGCATTTCTCCCACTGGGTTCATGGTCTGTCCGACAATCTCTACCCTATTAGGGCCAATCGTAGTTCCCACTGGATCAGTCGACAGAACAGTAGGGCCCTCAAAGCTCATAAACATGATCGCGTCACTGACTAAGGTGTCGCAATATTTCAAGCGTAAACCTTGCAACGGATCACCATCAGTGACGACAAGAGACTCTCCTTGTCGGCCCACATTTTGTCCCGATTGTATGGTAGGCACCAAGGTGACATTCTCAAGCTGACAAATGTCTCGAACAAAAGAAAAGGTACCGTCCGATGCAACAGGAACTGTTTCTCGTCCAAAACCAGCACTTGTGATTTCAATCGCCATGTCCTCAGTAGAACCAACACCAGCAATGCACCCTTCTACAAGTCCTTCAATGAGGGTAGACACTGGTGCACCAACCGTGAACGTACCAAGATCTACATCGACCAAAACAGGATCACTTAGCTGATACTGTGTCTGACCACATTCAGCTGGATCAAGGAACACTTGCCCTGTACTTCCCACTGGGAATTGGATTAGATATTCGCCATTACCATTCGTAGCTGTAAGATCGAAAGCGAAGGCCCCATTAACATTGGACACATGTGCAGCGACAGTCGCTCCAGGCACTGCAGTTCCGTCTGGCTGTTCAATACGCCCTGTCACACGCACAGCATTACTCACCTGCGCAACAGCAAAATATCCGAACTGCTTCACGCTTAGTAGTCTATCGGGAGTCGACAAATTCTCCCAATATCCCGTCTCTTGATTCAAGACATAAATGATAGAAACAGGACCAGCACTAACAGAGGAGAGTTCGATATCTCTGCCTTGAGAATCATCAAATTTCAATAGCTCACCACTGGCACCAGTAACAACTAAGGCATATATAGTTGGATTACTAAGCGTCTTAATGATCCCACTCCCATCGTCTACCAAAAACGGAGCTGCAATGGTGTTATTAATGCTATTTATATCTCCTCCAGCATAAGCATTCAAACTAATTTCAACGCCTTGATCGTCCTCATGATTTGCATAACTATTTGCTGGAATAGTTACGGTTAAAAGACCGTTTGTTTCTGTGTAATCCGCTAGCGGTGTGACGAAATCTGTTCTCCCTCGCTCTAACAAGACAAAATTAGAATAGTGCACAATGTCATCACTATTAGGCAAAGATCGAATACTTGGAATATATCCTGGCGAAGTGACCCGCACCAATACATTTGGATTTCCACTTGAAGGAATATCATCAAAATTCCAGCTTCCGTCGCCTGTATTTACAAGCTGAGAAGCAACGACAAAGTCACCATACAAAACTTCGGCCGTCGTGTTTCCAGGGGTCGAACCGTCAAATATCTTGACAGTCCCAGCAAGACTGGTAGTCGAATTTAGTGAATCCGCTGGAGGTAGCTCGCCTTCAATTATAGTGACCACCTCATCGTCTTCGCGATTGCAGCCAACAATGAGCACAAGGGTAAAGAGAAAGAAAAAACAGTATCGTAGTTGCATGATTAGAGACTTAGCGGAAGTTAAGTAAGAGGAGGGAATGCGCGCGCTACAATTGGTTAACCCCAGCTTCCGCCAAAACGCTGCACGACCTTTCATTTTTCTTTCGCTTCCGCCAAAACCTCTACCCTACCTTGCCTCCATGCAGCTCAACCACAAAACCATTGGCTCCGGTGATCCACTCGTAATCCTGCACGGACTATTCGGTATGCTCGACAACTGGCAAACACTCGGAAAACGTTTTGGCGAAAGCAGAATGAGTGTCCTTGTAGATCAGCGCAACCATGGTAAATCGCCTCATGCCGATGAAGTTGACTACACTAGCCTAGCGGAAGACCTTGAGGAATTCCTCGAAGACAATTGGATGCACGAGGCTGATATTCTCGGCCACTCAATGGGCGGAAAAGTGGCCATGCAGTACGCACTCAGCTTTCCGGACCGCGTTCGCAAGCTCGTCGTCGTAGACATGGGCGTAAAGCAATTCCCTCGCGGTCACGATGAGATCTTTGCAGCGATGCGCTCTATTCCGCTAGAAGTCATAGCAGGCGAAAAGCCTCTGACTCGAACTCAAATCGACGAAATCTTAGCTGAGCGAATCGACGAGCCCGGGATACGCATGTTTCTAATGAAAAACCTGCGCCGCAACAAGCAGCAAGGTTACGAGTGGAAAATGAACCTTGATGCACTTGACGCGGGTTACGACAGCATTCTCGAAGCTGTAACTGGCGAACCGTGGCCAGGAGATGCACTCTTCATCCGCGGAGGCAAATCAGGCTACATCAAGGACGAAGACTGGGCAGGCATTCAAGCACTCTTCCCAAACGCGCGCCTAGAGACAATCGAAGGCGCAGGACATTGGGTACACGCAGAAGCGCCGGATGAGGTCTATAGGATTACGGAGGACTTCCTGAAATAGTTGACTTGTGCTTTGCACTTCGTCACTCTGGTTCTAGGTTCAGCAACCCAGAATTCGTGCTTCGCACTTCTTTCTGAGTTGGTTCAAGGTTCAGCGCGCAACACCCGCCGAACCTTGAACCATCAAATGTTCGCAGCGCGAACATTTGATGCTGAACCTCGAACCAGACAATACGAGCAGCGCGAGTATTGTTCATTGAACCCTGAACACAAAAAGCCCAAGAAGCATTGCTTCTTGGGCTTTTCAATTGAACCTTGAACGGCTATCTAAGCTAGCTTAAATGCCGAGCAACATCGCTGTTGGATCCTCAAGTAGGTTCTTCACTTTTACAAGGAAGGTTACCGCACTTGATCCGTCAATCACACGGTGATCGTAGCTCAATGCGAGGTACATCATCGGACGAATAACTACTTCACCATTCACCGCTACTGGGCGCTGAATGATGTTGTGCATGCCTAGAATAGCTGACTGAGGCTCGTTGAGGATAGGAGTCGATAGCATCGATCCAAAGACACCACCGTTGGTAATGGTGAACGTTCCGCCAGTCATCTCATCCATGGTGAGTGAACCGTCACGAGCCTTCTTAGCGACTGCCTTGATTGCCAATTCGATCTCAGCGAAGTTCATCGACTCCACATTGTGAATCGGTGGAACAACAAGACCTGTCGGTGTAGAAACCGCTACTGAAATATCAGCATAGTCGTGGTAGATCAGGTGATCACCATCGATAAATGCATTCACGTCAGGCATTTCCATGAGCACCGTTGCACATGCCTTAGAGAACAAGGACATGAAGCCAAGCTTCACACCGTAGCGCTCTACAAACTTCTCTTGGTACTGCTTGCGCAATGCCATGAGGTTGCTCAGGTCCACTTCGTTAAAAGTGGTGAGCATTGCGGTATTGTTCTTCGCAGACACCAATCGCTTGGCGATCGTGCGACGCATGCGAGACATTTTCTCACGGCGCTCTTCACGAGATTTCGTTCCTGAAGGAGCAGACGCCTTAGGCGCAGCAGGTGCAGGACTAGCTGCAGGTGCTTTTGCTGCTGGTGCAGCAGAAGCGCTCATCGCGTCTTCCTTCGTTATACGACCATCACGGCCTGAACCTGCAACCGCACTAGCATCAACGCCTTTCTCAGAAAGGATCTTTGCTGCTGCTGGACTCGCGTGTCCAGTAGCATACGTTTCAGTTTTAGCCGGCGCTTCCGCTGGAGCAGGTGCTGCTGCTGGAGCCTCAACTTTTGCAGCCGGCGCTGCAGCTGCAGGAGCACTTCCTGCTGCATCTGTGTCAATGGTAGCGACCAAGGCTCCGATCTCAAGATCGTCATCCTCGTTTGCTTTGAACGAGATTCGACCAGCAGCTTCCGCCGGAAACTCCAGGGTTGCTTTGTCCGATTCAAACTCGCAGATCGACTGGTCGATCTCAACGATATCTCCTTCGGCTACGAGCCATTGGGAGAGTGTAACTTCTGTAACAGATTCCCCGATGATAGGGACTTTCATTTCAACGATCGGCATACGATGTGTGCTTGTATGAACTTACAGAGCGAATACTCTGCGTTGGCGAAAGTAGCAAGGGAAAACTCGCCAGCAAACGTCAGTTGTAAAAACGCAGGGATTTGCTAGAGGTTGCAGGAATACTTCATGTACATCAGCCTTTCACACCAGTGTACATGAAGTATTCCTGCGAACCAGTGATTTATAGGATAGATCGCACATAAGAAGCTGAGCTTAAAAGACTCCCTCCTGCAAGTTAGCCAACTAGTCTAGACGCTGGCATTTCTGCGAACTCACTAATGACTCAGGACGCTAGCATTCCTGCGAACCAGTGGTTCTCAGAACAGGAGGGCGCTGGGGGCGCCCTAGCCCGCCCAGTTTCCTCTATCCAACGTTCTGAACTGTATCGCTTCTGCCAGATGCCTCGACGTTACTTGCTCGCTCGTGTCTAGGTCTGCAATCGTGCGAGCAACTTTCAAAATGCGATCGTATGCCCTTGCAGAGAGCTGAAGTCGCTCCATTGCCGTTTGCAGCATCTGTTTACCGGCAGCATCAAGCGGACACGTATCTCGTACAAGACGACTCGGCATCTGCGCATTGCAGTGAATGTCGAGGTATTTGCTAAAACGCTCCTCTTGCACCTTCCGTGCTGCAATCACACGCTTTGCGATCGTAGCACTAGACTCCCCGCAACGCCCTTCGCGAGAGAGTTGATCGTAACTCACAGGGACAACCTCGACATGCAAATCGATGCGATCCATTAGCGGACCACTGATCTTGTTGAGGTAGTGCTTCACCTTACCGGGTCCGCACGTACACTCTTTGGACGGGTGATTGTAAAACCCGCATGGGCATGGGTTCATACTCGCCAAGAGCATAAAACTCGCAGGGTAATCAACCGACCAACGCGCGCGACTGATCGTAACACGACGTTCTTCCATCGGTTGGCGCATTACTTCTAGCACTGATCGCTTGAACTCAGGAAGTTCATCCAAGAAGAGGACGCCATTGTGCGCCAGACTGATCTCTCCAGGCATCGGATTTTGACCGCCACCGACTAGTGCTACATCACTAATGGTATGGTGTGGCGACCGGAAAGGACGGGTTGCAACCAATCCCCTTCCACTTGGCAGCTTGCCGGCAACCGAATGAATCTTGGTTGTTTCGAGGGCCTCCTTTATGTTGAGTGGAGGCAAAATGGTGGGAAGTCTGCGCGCCAACATCGTTTTACCTGCACCCGGCGGACCTATTAAGATCGCATTATGTCCGCCAGCAGCAGCGATCTCCAGCGAACGCTTAATGTTTTCTTGGCCCATCACGTCGTTGAAGTCAAGCGGGAACGGTCGTGAAGCTTCGTCGCGAATGCGGACCTTGGCAGCCGTCGGGGCCAAGCGAATTACGCCTTGCAGGTGATCTATAACATCCTTGAGCTTGGTTGCGCCAATCACTTCTAGGCCTTCTACAATGGCTGCTTCTTCGGCATTGGCTTCAGGTAAAATGAGTCCATCAAAGCCTTGCGCCTTAGCAGCAATAGCCATGGGTAAGGCTCCACGGACTCCACGCAATTGGCCGTCCAAGGCTAGCTCTCCAATCAGCATGTACTTGCGCTCAGCAGAGATGACGATTTGATCCGTCGACTCAAGAATACCGATAGCAATGGGCAGATCATATGCCGATCCCTCTTTGCGCAAGGATGCGGGCGCTAGGTTGATCGTCAATACACGACGGGCCGGCTTGTAACCCGAATTCCGCAGCGCTGGATTGATGCGCAAAAAACCTTCGGAAACCGCTTTATCCGGCAAGCCTACGATGTGCTTGGTTGGTCCGTTGGCTTTGATGGAATTACCGGCGTGGGTCTCTACCGTAATGAGTTTTGCATCGACGCCTTGTAGGGCGGAAGCATAGGTTTTTGAAAGCATGTCAGTTCGATTCTACGTGCTACAAAAACTGTAGTCACAATCAATAGACAAACAAATTGTGTTCATTTCACATTTTCGACACAACTTTCTTCACTTTTCCTGGGAGCTAGGGCTGAAGAGGGTTTGAATTTGTGAGAAGACGGGGAATACGGAGGGGTTCTCGAGCCTAACCGTTTGTAATTCGTCGATTTACGAACAGACCAAAACCTAACCATTCGTATTTCGTCGATTTACGAACAGTCCAAAACCTAACCATTCGTAATTCGTCGATTTACGAACAGACCAAAACCTAACCATTCGTAATTCGTCGATTTACGAACAGACTAAAACCAAACCATTCGTAATTCGTCGATTTACGAACAGTCCAAAACCCATACAGACAAATTCCCCCCCCCCCCAGAAATCAAAAACTCCAGTCTCGTTTCCAGGTATCAATTACGTCAATACTCACTTTCAATGCTTGCGAACGATCGGCATTATTAGAGTTTCCGACAACTCCATATACTCCCAGTCGGAGCCTACGTCTTGCACCAAGTTTGAAGACTCGCTCAATACCTGCAAAAGCTTCTTCTCGACGGTATGAATTATCACTTAGAAACATCAAGCCGCCTCCAGCAACGACTTCTATCCGGCTCAATTTAATGATCGGCAAGTTGTTGATCAGTGCTCCATTGAAGTGATGCACAAGGTGAAAATCAACGAAAGGCTTTACCGCTGTTAGCGCCGTGTCAAGCAATTGGAAGGTTCGCAGCGGCTCCCAAAACCAGATGGGGTTACTCTGCGGGAAACGGCGAATGTCAACGAATCGCAGATCTTTACTCGATATGAACTCCCCTACTTCGACGTTATAGTTCAGGTTACCAATGGCTCCGAGTTGCAGACGTTGTTTTAGCGAAAGCTGGAGATAATCAAAATCGATATCCGACCCGATCGGACCGTTCCACCCCTTACGATAAAGCAGACCTATCGTTGGCCACTTACTACCTAACACCACTTTCTGAAGCGGCTCCGTGAGGTACTGCTGCTGTGGTGTAAACTCAACCCTAAGCTCCGTGATTAATGCCTCATAAGGTTCAAAATCAATCGGCGGTTCCTCTTCGAGAAGTTCAGAGAAAAAGGTCTCGGTGTTAAGCTCGGGTATAGGTTTCCTTGCGGAAAAACCAATGTCCGTACTCAAGTAAAAACCATTAAATAATTCCCGACGATGATAGAGGCTATAGCGATCAGTTAGGATATAATTTGATCGACTTAGCAGATTAACAATAGCATCGAAGTCGTTAATCGCCTCGAATTCTCGTCCAAACCTAGCGCTAACAAACGCCAATTTGTGCGGATTATACAAGAAGCTACCGTAGAGGCTCCCTTGTACATCTTTGTTTCGAACACCTATGCTACTGTTTATGCTTGTAGAAAAGCGCTGCCCTGTTTTCAGTCTTTTATTGTACGAGACAAAGGGGCCGACACGCCAACCTCCAATAATGTTGTACTCTAACCAACTGGGTAAAGATCCAAAGTAGATATTCTCTTGTGTACGATGATCACGAAATCCAACACCGTCCCAAATGATATCTAAAGGCTGTATTTTATTATACGCGGCCTCGACACTATCCTTGTATTCGACAGAGTTAACGCGGGCAAAAATACTATCGCGTAGAAAAACCACTTTCTGTTCGTCAACGGCTAGCGGCTCGATGCGTGCAGACTTCCAATACGTCGTATCTCTTTCGTAAGCCTCAGCACTGGTGGTTGCTAGTTCTCCTCTGAAAAATTTCTCAGGGAACACATACGCCAATTCGTAATCATCAAAGCGAATCGTCGTCTGACCACTGTAGGTCTGACGTTTACCCACTTTAGTCTCGTAGTTGAACACTTGCCGTGATGGTAGCCAGAACGAATCGGCGACCAAGGTGTAGGACTGCTCATAGCGAAAGGCATCAAACTGTTTCAGTGCACCTTTCGGCAAAACCACGTCCAAGCGATTAATCGTAAAATCATCGGCATTGATGAAGACCTTACCCGCTAGTGTAGCATTACCTTTTTTACGAGGAGTAACATTAATTTCATACACTAAACCTTCATCTTCTTCAACCTCAGCAACGAGCTTAAACTTGTAGCTCAACACCGCGGCTGGGGCCAACGGAGAAATGAGAAGGTTTTCAGTTAGTGATCCAAAATCAACTTGAGACCGATAGAAATTAAAATCACCGTCTCCAAACAACGGAACGAACAGTCCGTCGTCAGTTCCATAAACTTTGCTAGCCAGACGTTCCTCCTTATAATCTGTTGGTGCTTGAAAATTAAGTACCAGTTGTCGCTCGATCAGGTTGAGGCTATTCATCAACGAATCGTTGATTCGATTCTGCACGGCGAGTTGCTCAGCAAAAGGATCGTCTTCGAGTGGATTAAGATCGTCATCACCACTGCTTACACTAAAAAATGGCTTGCGGTCCTTCTTCTTTTTCTTTCTTCGATCAATATCTTCTCTAGCCTTGAGGTAAACCTGTGCACGATAGCTTCCGACACTCCTCAAGTTTGCCTTTCGACGCTCAGAAGCTCCTCGCATAATTGCATAAGCAGGGTCTCGCTTGGAAGCAACGACCACGATCTCATCTAACGCTTCTGAAGAAAAAACGAGTTGAAAATTCCTTGCTTCGACCTTGTCCCCAAGAATGATTGTATCTACTGTACTCGTGTATCCGAGTGCACTTACAATTACTCGGTAATCCCCCTTTGAAGGAAGCCGAAGCAAGAAATCTCCATCTGCATCTGAAGAGGTACCCGTTTGCGCTTCCTCTACGAAGATGTTGGCGTACGGTACAGCCGATCCGTTTTGATCAAGGACCTTTCCTTCTATTCCTTGAGCTATTGCAGCACTCGAAAGGAGCACAGAGAACCAACAGCTAACAAGAAAGGTGATTGGTTGAATCCGCACGATGTGTTTGGTAGGTATTAACCAGTGGTCAAGGAAAGTTCAAAAAAGGGTAACGCAAGTTTACTTGACTATGCTGCCGCCTCTCTGAAAAATAGACGAACCTTAACCTAAAAGGTTACGGACAACCCCTGAGATCGCCTTTCCGTCAGCTTTGCCACCGAGCTGACCAGCAGCCATTCCCATAACCTTACCCATGTCCTTCATAGATGAAGCTCCTGTCTTGGTGATGATCTCTTTGATCACAGCGGTAAGCTCTTCAGTTGAGAGCTGTGCAGGTAAGTATGCTTCAATCGTCTTGATCTCTTCTCGCTCTGTTTCTGCAAGGTCTTCTCGGCCTTGCTTCTCGTAGATACCGAGACTTTCACGACGAGACTTTACGAGTTTCTGTAAGATTTGAATTTCTTTAGCCTCGTCAATCACCGTACCACTGCCATCGGTTTGCGTGAGCATGATGGCTTGCTTTACAGCACGTAATCCACGCAAGTCGACCTTGCGGCGCTCTTTCATGGCGGTCTTAATGTCTGCGTTGATGCGGTCTTCGAGAGTCATGGTACAAAGGTAAGCTTTCCGCGGAGCTTGTCTTTATCCTTTACCGCTCTCTATCCGATCTACGATCTCTACAAAATCGGCAATACTCAATTGCTCGGGACGACGCATAAGGCTTTTGTCTTCCGGATCCATGTCGACCGGCCAGAGTGGCTTTAACGAATTTCGAAGCATTTTTCTGCGTTGCTGAAAAGCCGTTCGAACGACGGTCCTAAATTTTTCAGGATCGCAATTCGGCCCATTACCTGGCAATCGCTCTAGGGCTATCACCGAACTGTTGACCTTTGGTGGAGGATTGAAACTTCCAGGTTTTACCTGTAAGACCATCTTTCCTGAGTAGTACGCTTGCACGAGCACGCTAATCACACCGTACGTTTTACTGCCTGGAGGTGCGAGCACGCGTTCTGCCAATTCTTTCTGGAACATGCCTACCAAACGTGGGAAGTACGCTCGATTCTCAACCAATCGGATGAGAATTTGCGAAGAGATATTATACGGAAAATTACCTACTAATGCTGTTTGCCGTTTTCGCGTAAGCTCCTCTAAGTCAACCTTTAGAAAGTCTTCTTCTGTCACAAACTCCTCTACCCAAGCAGCATCAGCTTCCTTGAGATGAGCAACCATGTCGCGGTCGGCTTCTACCGCATAGACCGGCAATTCACGCATGCGCAAAAACTGCGTCAGCATCCCTTGACCGGGTCCAACTTCAATAACTTGATCCACTCCATCGTAGTCGATGCTGTAGGCAATTTGCCTCGCAATTTGGGGCTGCGCCAAAAAGTGTTGGCCGTATGACTTCTTGGCTTTCATTTCGCGAAGGTAGCCTACTTTGCAGGCTGTATGAAACGAATAACAATCGGCATCAGCTGCGGCGACCCAAACGGTATCGGAATTGAAGTAGCACTGCGCGCTTTCACTGACGACCGCCTCTTCAAATATTTCGCGCCCGTTATTTTTGCGAGCATGGAAATGGTGAGATTTCACCGTGATGCTTGTGATTTAGGCAATGTCGATATCGCTTCTGCAAAACTCTCGGATTTAGGTACAGAGGCAGATACCATTCAGATCGTCAATTGCTGGGAGCATGAGCAACCCGTAGAATTTGGTCGTGTCAGTGAAGAAGCTGGAGCTGTCGCCAAAACCAGTCTCGAGCACGCAACAGAGGCCTTGAAGAATGGTCATGTTGACGCACTCGTTACTGCTCCGATTCATAAATCAGCCATGCAGCAAGCAGGGTTTGGTTTCCCAGGACACACAGAGTTTTTGGAAAAAGAGTTTGGCAAAGGCAAGAGCCTCATGCTCATGGTCGGTGATGACGGACTTCGTGTCGCGGTCGCTACCAACCACGTGCCGTTGCGCGATGTCGCGAAGTCGATCTCGCCAACGATCCTTCGCAACAAGATGGAACTCTTCATCAATACGCTCGAACGTGACTTCGGAATCGTCGGACCAATGGTCGCTGTTCTTGGCCTTAACCCGCATGCCGGAGACGGAGGTGCAATTGGTAAAGAGGAAGAAGAAACTATTCGTCCCGCGATCATCGAAATGAAGGATAAAGGCCACAATGTGATGGGACCTTTCCCTGCTGATGGTTTCTTCGGTTCGGGAGAATACAGAAAATACGATGGCATCCTTGCGATGTATCACGACCAAGGCTTGGTTCCGTTCAAGACCCTAGCGTTTGGCGGTGGTGTCAATTTCACCGCTGGACTTAGCGTTGTACGCACTTCACCAGACCATGGCACCGCACTTGACATTGCCGGAAAAGGCAAAGCATCAGCGGATAGCTTTTCTGAAGCATTGTTTACTGCTCGCGAGATCTACATGACACGTGCAGGTTTTGATGAGGACCACAAGAACCCGATGCGTAATCGTCAGGGGAGCTGGAAGAAAAGATAGGTAGGCCGGAGGCCTGCCTGCGGCGCTTACTTTCATACTGTTGTTTAGCCTGCGGCGCTGCCTTTCATACTGTTGTTTGGCCTGCGGCGCTTACTTTCGTGATGTTGTTTGGCCTGCGGCGCTTGCCGTTCGGGATGCTGCTTTGGCCTGCGGCGCTGCCTTTCATTGTGTTGTTTAGCCTGCGGCGCTGGCTTTCCAAAAGCAGCTCATTACTATCGCTATTATGGCCTCCGCATCTTGACTTTGCGGCTTTTGCCCCTCTGCGAAGTGGCGAAGCCACGCCTTTGCGAGAACCCAAAAAAGACATTCCCGTTCGCTCGACACATCCAGAGAATGTCAACCGTCGAACAAACCCTGCGATAAAAAACCAGCCCGCTCGGAGGACGGAAGCCGCTGGCAAAAAAAAAGAGCAGCGTGGCATAGACACACTGCTCATCAAATTGAACAAACGCTATGAGCCTTTTGACGGGCTCAAATCTTAATCTTTAGAGTCTCCGGACAACCGGCCGCTCTCCCTTTCCTGATGGCACGTAGCTATCAGGAATAGGCATTGGCGGTGGTGGTGTCTTTTCATTATGAAAAGGCGAGGCATCTGAGGAAACTTTTACGTCAACCTTCGTTGAGTCTGCACGAATGGCCTCAATCGTTGCCAAGGCTGGTTGATCTAACCCCTGCAAGTTGAGCCGCTCTATCAGCCTGATCAGCTTTTGCGCATACTTTGGATCTGTTGCGTAGCCGCACTTCTTGAGCCCATGAGACCACGCTTTGTAATCCGTAGGGTCCAACTTAAAAAGTGGAGCGTAGCGCTCATTGGCTAATAAGAAGACTGAATGGTCATTAAAGCTATCGTCCATGCTTTCGTACGCACGAAAACAGCTGTAGGTGAGTTCACCTTTCTCGTTGTAGTCATCGTCTTTATGAAGTATGGTTTCTCCAACCCACCATGACTTACACTTAATTCCGAAGTAGTTGTTTCCTGTTGTTGCTAAAGGCGATTTACCCCAGCTTGATTCGAAAATTGCCTGGGCTGCAGTTATGCTCGCAGGAATTCCCGATAGTTGCTGCTGCGCTTGGGCAATTCTTGAGATTTCCTCGATGAACGCCTGACGCTCCAAATCATTGGGGGGATCATAGTTCGAGAAGGCGTTGATTGAGCCCAAGAAGAAAATACCCAGGAACAAGAGCGCACGTTGTAGTGCACCTTCCTGGCAGGAAGTGTGTAGCGTTTGGTTTGTCATAGCAGTCTCTTTTACTCCAAAAGAGACCCTTATGTTTTAGCGAAAGCTACATATGTAACGTGCTGACAGACAATATTACGTAAAAGTCAAGCCGCTTCCTCAATGAGAAATACCGCTTCCTTTAAAGAACACTAACTAGGCTAGGTTTTAGATATTTCTATAAATAATTGAAAATAATTCTCAATCCAACGCGTAGATATCAGGCTACCCAGAAATCAGTAGTCCCCTTGCGTCTACCTAACCCAAGTCTATACTTTTGAAAGCCCAGAAGTAGTAAACGAAACACTGCCAGCAAGCCGATTTTGAAAAGAATCCAAAAGCTGAAGCACCAAAAACCAGCGTCTATGTCACAGGACCTATCAACCACCGTTCGTTATTCAGATGACGACCTCGCCGAGTTCAAGGCGATAATTGAGAAGAAAATCAAATACGCTAAAGCTGACTTAGCTTTCTATATGGATTCGCTCAAGGAGATGGCAGACAATCCAGACAACAAGGTGAAAGACCTTGATGATGGGACCTTAAGCGCTGAAGTAACCCGACTCAATACACTTGCTAGTAGACAAGAGAAGCATGTCGCACGCCTCGAAAATGCTGCGCAACGCATAGAAAGCAAGACGTATGGTGTGTGCCGCGAGACGGGTTCGTTGATTCCCAAGGATCGCCTCAAAGCAGTACCGCACGCGACCTTGAGCGTCGAAGCCAAAATGGCGCGCTGATCCGAAAAAGCCTGATTTTACGGGCATCAGACGATGAAAGTGATTAGGGTCGAGATAGCTCTTTCTTTTGCCAGAATCTAACGTTCATTTGCAGGCGACTCTATACTCCCCTGCGTGAAGCGTTCAACTCTAGTCATACTCGTTGTCTTTTTGGTCCTGATCATTGATCAAGGGTCCAAGTTTTGGGTCAAAACCAACATGGTTTACGGAGCCGAGTTCGCCATTTTCGGATTTGAATGGGCGAAGATCCATTTCGTTGAGAACCCAGGAATGGCCTTTGGTATCCAATTTGGAGGCGAATACGGCAAACTAGCCTTGAGCCTTTTCCGCGTTTGTGCGGTCGGATTCCTCATCTACCTCATCAGACAGCTCATTAAAGAGCAGGTAAAACCAGGCTTACTGGTGTGTTTTGCACTCATCCTTGCGGGTGCGATCGGCAATATCCTTGACTCAGCCTTTTACGGACTACTCTTTTCAGAGAGTGGATACCACCATGCTGCAACGTTGTTGCCGGCTGAAGGTGGATACGGAACGTTCCTACACGGAAGGGTCGTCGATATGCTGTACTTCCCAATGTTTGAGGGATACTTCCCGAGTTGGATGCCTTTCTGGGGTAATCAAAACTTCCTCTTTTTCAGGCCGGTATTTAACATCGCAGACGCAGCTATCTCACTAGGCGTGTTTGCCATGCTAGCCTTCTACATTAGTTTCTTTAAGGATGGCGGCCCAATTACACAGGCTGTTAGCTCTACCAAGGACCCTATACTACAGGAAGGGATCGCCCCTTCAGTCGACCTCACAAATCCTTCTACCGATGAAGAAGCAACGTAACTTAGTAGTACTTGTCGTTGTACTCATACTGGTCATCGACCAACTGACGAAGTATTGGGTAAAGACCAACATGCAGTTGGGCGAATCATTCGGTCCCGGTTGGTTCTTGGTCCATTTCGTTGAGAATGAAGGAATGGCCTTCGGAGCGTCGTTTGGAGGCACCGTTGGAAAGTACGGCTTGAGCCTCTTTCGCTTAGTAGCGATTGGCTACCTCATCTACTTAATACGACAATTCATCACGAAGCAATTGCCTACGGGACTACTTGTGTGCTTTGCGATGATACTCGCAGGTGCGATCGGTAACATGATCGACTCGGGATTTTATGGCTTAATCTTCACGGAAAGCACTGGTCGCGAGGTCGGTGAGCTTGTTAGCTGGGGTAGCGGATATGCCGGATTCCTTCAAGGGAAAGTGGTGGATATGCTTCATTTTCCGCTCTTTGACGGGACATTTCCAGACTGGTTTCCTGTATGGGCGGGCGAACGTTTTGAGTTTTTTCGCTACATATTCAATGTAGCTGATGCAGCAATCTCTGTAGGCGTAGCTGCATTACTCCTGTTTTACCGAAAGGTATTTCAGGAAGGACTGGTGTAGGATTACATAAAAAAAGCCGCCAATCCTCGAGGGATTGACGGCTACTGGGTCATTGAACAGGATAAAAATTGTCCTAGATCACATTGATCATACTCATCAATTTCGGGCGATTTGCACGACTGATGGGAATGGTTTTGTCTTCAATCTTCAACGAGCTGTCGGCGATATTCGAAATCTTCGACAGGTTGATGATATATGAGCGGTGCACCTTGACGAACTCAGAGTTCGCTAGCTTCTCGCCGATGCGCTTTAAGGTAGAATGTATAGTGTGGCTGCCTTCGTTGGTCTTAATGCGCACATAGTCACCGATATTCTCGATGTACAGGATCTGGTCATAAGGTACCTTGACGTACCCCGCCCCCTTGCGGATGAATACTTCGTTCATAGTTTGTGTTTGTGTGTCGAACTTGACTAAGCATCATACCTCTCTCGACGTATTGCGCTTAGACTAGGTCTAGTGTGTTTGCAGTTATTAAACTGGCAAATCCTGCGCCAAAAAGCAGATAAGAGGCAACAACCTATCACATTTTACTTTATTGCAATTTGTTCACACTATAGATATAGAGAGCTTTCGCCAAAACACATTATACACTTCAATCAAGTGAATCGATAAACATACACTTAGAAAGCCTACACCTATAACTGTGATACAATTGAGCCTTAAAACACATGGCGTTTAAGGCATATACTTAAAGTATTAGGAAAACCTTCTATCATTCTAAAGGACTAACCTATTCAGGTTATTCAGTCGTAACGTGCACTAACGAGGCCTTTTAGCTCAAACTCCTGTAAACACTGGACCTCTCGACACCCATAATTAGTGCAGGAAAGGCAAAACGGTATAAAAACACATATTTAAATATGGAATATAATTTCGAAATAAATGCGATCTCAACCAAACTCAGGCTAAAAACTACCAAAGTCCGAAAACAGCCAAAATTCGCCTAGTAGTGTGGCCCTTTTTTTGATCTATATCTAACAACACTGTCAACTGGAACACACAAACACTAGTTCGGATTTAAACTTAAAACCGAACACGCAATCTTCAAACATGAACAAACAAGTACTCATTGTAGACGACTCTCCAGTCATGCGCACTCTCCTCACAGAGGTGCTCAGAAAAAATTATACAATTAAAAGCACCAGTGACGGTATCGAAGCACTAGAATTCTTATTGCAGGCAGAACCTGTAGACGCTCTCATCCTTGACCTTTCAATGCCGCGTATGGGTGGTGTAGACCTCCTTAAGCGAGTTAGATCTATGGCCGCCTTTGTTTCTCTTCCTGTATTAGTCCTTTCAGGACACTACGAAAGCCTCTCTCGCATTGCTGCGATCGAAGCCGGAGCGAACGACTTTATGACAAAGCCATTCAATCCTCTCGAACTGAAGCTGCGTCTTTCTCGCTTACTTCCACAGGAACGACAGTCTGTACAGCAATCTGGCTACGCTAGCGTCATCAAGATGATGCGCAGCAGCGTCCAAGCGATTTAAAGCCATTCTACCAATCGATCTTCTTTCAATAGCTCTCCAGCTTCTCTAAAACTTAGTATTTTGAACACCAAACGAATTTTTGACATTGTTGTCGCCTCTATCTTACTTATTGCGCTAGCACCTGTCTTTTTCTTTATCGCCGTAGCCATTCGACTTGAGTCGAAAGGTCCTGTATTTTACACCAGTAAGCGTGTAGGTCAAGGTTGGCAAGTGTTCGATTTCTTCAAATTCAGAAGCATGAGTATCAATGCCGATCAACTTCTAAAGGAAGTTGAGCATTTGAATGCTTATGATCAGGATGATAATTTCCAACCGCAGCTACCGTCAATGGATGGTCTTACACTACTAGGTGATGACGGTTGGGTTTCAGAAAAGCAAGCTGCTCGAGTTCTTGAGAAAGCTTCATTCCTAAAGGTTGAAGACGATCCGAGAATCACACCAGTCGGTCGTATCCTCAGAAATACGTCATTGGATGAATTACCACAATTACTAAATGTCGTCAAAGGTGACATGAGCCTAGTTGGTAATAGACCACTACCGCTATATGAAGCAGAAACGTTGACAAATGATAAAGATGCCGCTCGATTCTTAGCCCCAGCCGGTATTACCGGACTCTGGCAAGTAACCGAACGAGGTGGCAAAGAGCTCAGTGAAGAGCGTCGTAAGCAACTCGATAATGAGTACGCCCAAGTAAACTCATTCTGGTACGACCTAAAACTCCTATGGCTAACCATTCCTGCATCGGCACAACGTGTAAATGCATAATTCAGCAAGTTCCTATCGCGTGATATCGCGTGATATAGCGTGATATAGCGTGATATGGCCAGTACATACCCCCCACCCTATTTATTATTCTTATAATATTTAATTATGAAATTCCTTACGCCACAGAAGGCATTAATATTCCTATCATTTACATTTCTAGTCATCCTACAATCATGCGAGAGTTCAATGGATCGCATCCAGGATTGGGAGAATGACCAGGAACCTGTTGTTGGAGAAAATATAGAAGATCTCGTCGGAAAGGCTGGATTCGACTATCAGACAACCCAAACGGTAGAGTTTGCTCTTAACGCACTCAATTCCGATGGCACCGCTCCTATAGCCACTGTCAGTGTTGAAATATACACTACGACTACCAACGAAAGACTTAGTCTCCTAGCAAGAGGAAATACCGATAGAACAGGAATCTGGAAGCCCGAATTAACGATCCCTGCAGACGTTGATTCACTAACACTAAAAGTGCTTACTCCAGGATTTCCACAATGGCACAAAATCACTACAAATTCAGCCGTCGTTAATTATACATTCGGAGCAGATAATACCACTGGTAGAATCCTACAAGATCCGATTATTCCGCAGGATGATCCTGGGTTCAAAAATAATACACAAACACTAGGATCTCGCTCAGGCTACAGCTACATTGGTACTGTCAATTCTAGTGGCATCCCATCTTACCTGACCACTCCCGCAGAAGTTGGCGACAATATTCTTGATTTCGTTGCAGCTAACCTTCCTGAAAATCGCCCAGTACCAGAGTTCAACCCTCAATACTTAGAAGAAAACATATCTAGTAATATTATATTTGACGAAGACGGTGAGTTATGGGTGAGCTTCATTCATGAAGGAGCTGGATACAGAAATTCTGTAGGCTACTTCACCTTCGATCCCAACAATCCACCAACAACCGTAGCCGACATTGATGCACGTACAATCTTGTTCCCTAACACAAGTTATGCTGGATCGGGAGGTGGACTAAATACAGGAGACAGAATCTACTTAGGCACCTTCGAAAAGGGCACAGGAGTAGGTTGGTTTCTAGTTCCAAATGGCTGGAATGGCAACACTTCCACTGTAAATGAAAGCAGTACTACCCGGTATTCATTCGAAGATTTGAACACCTTCACTAGCCCTGAATCTCGGTCGCACGCCTTACTCCTGAACAACAACTCCGAAGAGTTCCTGATCGTCGCTTTTGAAGACCCAACCGACCTAGCGGAGACAACGACTTTAACGATGCCGTTTTCCTCATTGAAGCAACACCCTTCTCTGCAATCAACACAGACAACACCCCTGAGGTAGTTATCCCTGGTGCTGATAGCGACAACGACGGTGTGCCAGACCACTTAGATGCTTTTCCTGAAGATGATGAAAGAGCTTATGTAAGTTTCTCACCTGGAGAAAACAATTACGGAACAATAGCCTTCGAAGATCTATGGCCACGTAAAGGAGATTATGACTTTAACGATATGGTCATCAACTACAGTTTCATAGAAACATTGGACGCTCAGAATAGCGTAAAAGACATCCAAATAAAAATGGAAGTCGCTGCAATGGGTGCATCTCAAAATCACGGCTTTGCAATTCGTCTCCCAATTTCGCCGCAATTGGTAGAATCTATCAGTGGACAGGTAATAACTGATAACTATTTCGATTTAAATTCAAATGGCACGGAATCTGGCATGAGTATGGCAGTAGTTCCAGTGTTCACAGATGGCTTCTCTCTCTTCGAAAGCGTAGAAACAGGAGGCATCGTAAACACCGACCCCGCCCGACCATGGGTGAATCCTGGCAACCTGGATATTAAGATAACCTTCATATCCCCGATTGAACGTGAGTTTATCGGATATGCTCCCTACGATCCTTTCATGCTGCGCAAGCAGGATCGAAGTCTTGAAATTCACCTCGCTGGCTACTCCCCAACCGAACGAGCAGATATATCTCTCTTTAATACTGGAGACGATAAATCTGATCTAGCAAACGGATTCTGCTATGTAGACAGTAGAAACTTACCGTGGGCCATTCATGTCCCTGAAACTTTCATTTACCCAAAGGAACGAATTCCAATTACTGAGGTATATGAAAACTTCGCGACATGGGCGACTTTCGGAGGTGAAAGCGTTCCTGACTGGTTCAGGAATACTGGCTCAAATGTCAATGGCTCGAAGGGATACTAACCTTTGGACATTGTAGCAGTATTCGTGCGCATCTGAATAGACAACTAGCAAGCAAGCCCCCCGCCCCAGTTCAACAGACACACTAATACAACTTGATGAAACAAATACTCTCAACAAAGGCCCTGTTCCTAGGTGGCCTCATTCTGACGGGGCTACTACAGTCCTGCGAAAGCTCTCTAGACCGAATCGAAGATTGGGAAGAGGGGCCCGCCAATGTTTCGTCTAATATTAAAGAGGTTAAAGCTCCGGAAGGCTTCAACTTTGCTACTACAGCAGAGTCTTCGTTCCGCATCGTTGCACAAGACGATGAAACCAACGAGGTGATGAACCAAGTTGGTATGCAGATCTTTAAGCAGATGCCTGACGGTAGTTTATCTCTAATTTCGAAAGGAGCAACGGATATCAATGGTATCTGGCAACCTCAGCTTACGCTACCTAGCTACACGGACTCTTTATTGGTTCAAGTAACAGGCGCTGGATTTCCTCAATGGCACCGCATTGGTGTAGGAGCGGACCAATCAACGGAGTACAACCTCGGAGCTGAGACCAATACTACTGGAAGAATCTTAGAAGATCCACTTGAAGGACCTGAGGATACGAGTACTGGTTTAAATTCGGGAACACTGGGAGCTCGTTCTGGTTACTCATACCTCACGACCTATAGTAGACTTGGAAAACCTAGAAACTTAATCAGTCGCCGAACGGTATCCTCTGATGTTCTAGAATTCATTGCTTCAAATCTTCCTGAATCTGGGAATGTACCTGATGCAAATCAGAACTACTTAGACGACAATTTTAGCAGTAGTGTCGTATTTAAGCAGGATGGTGAGCTATGGCTTTCTTTTGCGCACGAGGGCGCTGGATACATGAACTCTGTTGGCTACTTCGTATTTGACCCAGAAAACCCGCCAACAGATGCTAGCGAGATCGATGTTCGCACTGTAGCATTTCCAAACACGAGCTTCCGAGGCTCTGGAGGTGCACTTAAAGCAGGAGATCGTATGTACGTAGGAAAGTTCGAAAAAGGAACGGGTGTCGGTTGGTTCCTTGTACCAAACGGTTGGAACAGAAGTTCTCGTACGGTGAACGAATCATCGAGTACCCGTTACTCTATTGACAAACTCAATACATTCACAGAGGAAGAGTCACGCAAGCACATGGTGCTACTTACCAATAACGAAGAAGAGTACTTTGTACTTGGAATCGAGGATCTTAATCGCCCTTCAGGTGACAATGACTTCAACGACGCAGTATTCCTAGTTGATGCTACTCCATGGGGATCTGTAGAAGTGGTCACGACGCCAACTATTGACCCAGAGCCTTCAGACAGAGATGGTGACGGCGTTGCCGATGTTAATGACATCTACCCACTTGATCCAGAGCGTGCTTACACAAGCTACGCACCGGGCCAAGGCAACTTCGGCACGATTGCTTACGAAGACATGTGGCCACGACTTGGCGACTACGATTTCAACGACCTAGTAGTTGACTACAGTTTCATTGAAATTCTTGACGCTAAAGAGCGTGTCAAAGACATCGAACTGCACTTGCAAGTGCGAGCAATGGGAGCTTCCCAAAACCACGGTTTCTCCATCCGCCTTCCGATCGACCCGCAAGAAATTGAAAGCGTAACTGGACAAGTACTGACTGACGATTACGTTCGTATTGAATCAAACGGTACAGAATCCGGACTTTCTGAAGCGGTTATCCCAGTCTTCACCGATGGCTTCGCATTGTTTTCTAGTGTAGAACGCGGAGGAATCGTGAATACCGACCCAGAGCGACCAACGGTTAGCCCAGGTAAGATTGCACTTAAGATTACCTTCATAAATGCTATTGATCGTGAGAAAATTGGTGGTGCACCGTACCAACCATTCATGATGCGTAGTCAAGATCGCAAGCGTGAGATTCACCTCGCTGGTAATCACCCAACCGAGTACGCCGACATGACAAGCTTCAATACAGAAGCAGATGCCTCTAACATGGACGCAGGATTCTACTATGTCGACGAAAACAACCTTCCATGGGCGATTCATGTACCTGAGTCATTCGTTTATCCAAAGGAACAAACTCCAATCAACGAAGTCTACGCAAACTTCGCAGACTGGGCAACCTTCGGCGGCACAAGTAGCCGAGGATGGTATCAAGATACAGGCGCCAATGTGAACTCCAACAAAGGGTTCTAGCCTTAAAGACCTAATACATCTGAATCTTCAACAGCCTCACTCCGACCTTGGTCGGGGTGGGGTTTTGTTGATTTTAGGGAGGGCTTTCGCCAAAACACAAGGTTCCTGACTTACAAATTAGGGAAAAAAAAGTCGAACCGATTTCTTGACCTTGGCCTTGATTCCTAAATATGTAAGAAAGGCGGCAAACCAACTAAAACTAAAACCCTACTAGACCTTTATTTCTATATTACATATGATCACGGCCTATACGTCTATTCACTTCCAATTATGACAGATAACCCATACCGTTAAACTACAGTACAAAAACCTCCCGATGCTATTCTCTTATATCCGCATTTTATTGTCCTTTTTCAAATTCGACGCTTCAACTTCACGTCAGGCCAACGAGAAGAATTTAGTTGCCCACCTAACAGTAGGTGGGCAACTACTTTTTATATTTTGTCTATTCTTAATTTACCTTCCTGATGGTTTTACTCAACGTAACCTTATAAGCAACGGTAGCTTCGAAGAAAGCAACTGGAATGAACCACCTCGCCTAGGGTCAGGTTTTGCATACGGCCTTGACTCTTCTTGGACGAACAATCGTTACCAGAAAGATTGGATTGTTTACAATGGCGGAGGCCACGCAGAGGTATTTAGCAAATACTACGTAAATTTTAATCCTAATATCATTGGAATACCATCTACTTACTACTACACGCCTCAGCCCTTATCTGGAGATTCCTATGCAGGCATGAATGTCTTTTCGATTT
Source organism: Saprospiraceae bacterium (assembly GCA_045110575.1). Classification (GTDB taxonomy): domain Bacteria; phylum Bacteroidota; class Bacteroidia; order Chitinophagales; family Saprospiraceae; genus CALDTK01. Next base: position 51,353 of record JBGCGF010000008.1, on the reverse strand, counting down.
ATTTACATCCAAGTCGTATAGATATATCACCGGGAGAAATTCAAAAATATGCAGAAACACGAGACTATTTACAAACTAAACTAGCAAGAATATCTAGCCCCGACTCATTATACTGTCTTTCTCTGCAAGTTGCCCATCCTGAGAGTAAACGACCTCAAGATCAAATCGGAGATCTATATACTCCATATTTAAGCTTCCTTTTTACAGATAATCTTCCACGGTACTCTGAGCCATTATCAAATCCAACTAACCATTTAAACCCGAATCCATACAACTTTATCATCGATTCCGATTTGGGGAATGCTTTCAAGGCGTATACAATTGACAGCACCCACTTCATTGATACTATTTGGCAATGCATTTCTACTCCTGTGCCTGGCACAGATATCAAAACATGGATGACCGTAGGCAATTTTGAATCCATTCGAGAAATCCCTTTTACTGTAAATAGAGCAGCAGCAAATCCAAGTAGTTTTAGTGACACTGGAAGCTTCGCCTACATTTTTATGGAAAAATTTTCCCTCGAAGCCGTTGCCCCTCTGCCAGCGCTCAATGATCTCACTGTTTGCGCAGGCGAGCAACTCAATCTTAACATAGACCCATCCGGCTATGATCAAATCCGCTGGTCAACTGGTGAATCTGGCGAATCTGTCACCTTAGACCTGCCAGGCGAATACTGGGTAGAAGCCACTATCCCAGGCTGCCATGTGTATCGAGACACCTTTGAAGTCCTCGCAATAGAATCAGATCCTATTCCAGTCATCGATACTGCCGTTTGCGATTTGACAACTCCCCTGGCACTCACCGCTCAAAACAACATGGCCTGGCTCGACACCACAAGCCCAACACTCGAGGTCAACGCCCCGGGCAGCTACCCCTTCCGTTTTGATGACGGCTGCAATGTCATCGAGCCACTTTTTGCAGAGGTTGAATTACTTCCCGCTGCGCCAACAGCCGACCTGTATCAACTAGCAGCAGACGCTTGTCAACTGCCACCCAATTTTGAAATCAATATTCCACTAGATCCAAGCTTTGCCTACCAACTTGACGGTGTTGCTTTTGAGGACGCTACTTTATCACTAACCATTCCCGGCCAGCGAACCCTAGTTGCCAGCTCCGCATGTGGCGAGCAGCAATACAACCTCCAGATTGATCCGTGCAAGCCCGTAATTTTCCTTCCAACCGCTTTCTCACCCAATGGTGATGCAAACAACGACGTCTGGCAACCCAAAGCTCGACACGCGACGATAACGCGGATTTCAATTTTCGACCGCTGGGGCAACATGCACTTTGACCAAAGCGGTGATACGGGTTGGGATGGAACCGCAAATGGTAAGCCACTCGACCAAAGCGTTTACGTAGCAATAGTGTACTACATCGCTGACGACCAAACCTCACTTGAAGGAGAACAGGTCGCCACCGGAGATCTAATGTTGATGAAATAAAGGCCCTGAAGTTCTTAAACAGACTACTCGTCATAATCTACTCTAACTGTCAAACAGGGCTAAAAACGCTCCAACGCCTAGACTATCAGCAACTTGACTCATCTTTTCAGCAACCTAAATTCTATCCGGAACGTAAAAGTCAAGTGAGGCATATTTGCACTCCGTAATGACGAATTCCCGCTCAATTTTCTTAGCCTTAACCTTCCTGTTTTGCGGAAGCGTACTCCTATCTGCACAGAAATCACTGCAGGCAGTAAAACTGGACGACAAGCTGAAAATCGACGGCGTCCTTGACCCAGCTATTCAAGCATTCGGCTTTAGCCAAAACAAGCGTGTAAGAGGTGCACAAAGCGTCGATTTTGTACAGTACTCCCCTCGCCCACTCGCTCCAGCTACGTTCGATACAGAAGTCTGGGTGGGCTACGATGACGAGGCACTCTATATCGTGGCACAGCTTTACGACGCTGCACCTGATAGTGTCCTCAAACAACTAGGCGAACGTGATCGCCTAAGAAACACCGACTGGTTTGGCGTAAGTATTAACCCCTACCAAGACGGTATTAATGCGACCAACTTCATCGTCACCCCCGCCAATGTGCAGTACGACTCCAAATTTGGATCAGACATCGGTGGAGGCTCTAACCAAGTGATGCAAAGTGGAGACTCCAGTTGGGACGGCGTTTGGGAGTCAGCTGCAAAAATCAACGAGCACGGTTGGCTCGTAGAAATGAAAATCCTCTACTCCGCACTTCGCTTCCCACAAGAGAACGTACAGACCTGGGACATCAATTTCGCCAGACAAATTCGCCGCTATCGAGAAGAGTCGTTCTGGAACGCAGTAGATCCTAAACGACCAGATGCTCCGACACAAATGGGAGCCTTAGTTGGTATCCAAAACATCAAACCTCCCGTTCGATTGCAGGCCACTCCTTTTGTGACCGCTGCAGCAAATCACATCTACGACGGTAGTGCCACCGAGCAAAACCAATGGAATTCAGCTATTGGAGGCGGACTAGACTTAAAGTACGGTATCACCGATGCGTTTACGCTCGACATGACCGCCATTCCTGATTTCTCAAATGCACGCTCAGATGACCAGGTTCTAAACCTGACTGCCAACGAGATCTTCTTCGAAGAGAATCGCGCATTCTTCACAGAAGGAGTTGAGCTGTTCAACAAAGGGAACTTCTTCTACTCACGAAGGGTCGGCGGTGTTCCGTTCAATTATTCAAACGCCGAGAATCAGCTAACCAGCGACGAAGAAGTAAGCGAGAACCCGCTCCGCACCAACCTACTGAATGCCACCAAGGTCTCAGGACGAATGGACAACGGACTAGGTATTGGCGTATTCAATGCCGTCGAAGGCCGCAGTTTTGCCACACTTCGCAATACCGTTACAGGGCAAGAAAGAGAAATTGAAACCGGACCAAGAAGCAACTACACCGTCGTAAGTCTTGACCAGAACCTGGCTAACAACTCGTTCGTAACGCTTATCAATACAACTGTTCTGCGAGAAGGGGCATCCTACGACGCCAACCTTACAGGAGCAGTATTTGACCTAAGAGACAAAGCCAACGATTGGAGCCTGAACGGTAAGGTTGGAATCTCGCAGCAGTACAATAAGTCTCGTATCGCTCGTAACGACGAAGTTCCCACCGGAATAGACAACACGATTCAAGAAAACGTGTTTGGACACACCTACAACGTTGGTGCAGACAAACTTACTGGCCGCCTTCAATACGGAGCTGAGTTCACCGTAGAGTCAGATACCTACGACCCCAACGACATGGGTTTCCTCTTCTTCAACAACGAGCGCTCAGGTAACGCCTATGTCGAGTACAACTGGTTCGAACCTAAAGGAGGATTTAACTCAGGCGAAGTAGAAGTCTTTGCGGCATTCAATCGCCTGTACAAACCTGACGCATACAACAGCGGTTTCGTTGGAGCTGATACCCGTTGGACGACACGTAAATTTTTCACGTTCGGTGGATTCGCATTTACTGAAACCCGAAGTGTAAACGAATTCCAAGACACCCGCACCCCTGGAGTGTCTTATGAACTTCCACAGTACTTCGAATTTGGGGGCTTCATATCCTCAGACTATCGAAAACGCTTTGCCTTAGACATGCGCCCAGTGTTTGGTTCTTTCTGGAACGACAGCCGCACACGTACACAGGGAATTTACATCAGTCCTCGTTTTCGCGTAAGCGATAATCTTGACTTTCGAATTGGAGGCACCTTTCGGAAAAACGTTCGCTACCTCGGCTATATCGGTCATACGCAAGCTGCTATTGACCGCTACGAGTTAGTCGCTGCTGGTACCCGCTACAATACACTAGACCCTTCTACGACAGGCTACGGAACCCTCGCAGATGACGAGATCGCGTTGAGTTACCGAACAATTAGAATTGCTGAATTAGAAGCAAGTTCAAGTTATAGTTTCAATGCGCAGATGAATATCAACCTGCGTATTCGGCACTATTGGAGCCGCGTCAATCATGTTGAATATTTCAAGGTCAACAGTATGGACGGAACACCAAGACCGACTCAATACCTCGGCACCGACGAAGACGGGAACTCTGTCCACGATCAAAATTTCAATGCCTTCAACGTTGACCTTTTCTACAGGTGGCGCTTCGCTCCAGGGTCTGACATTTTCTTGAGTTACAAGACACAGTCCTTTTACGAAGGCACCTTCAGTGGTGGCTATTTCCCCAACCTCAACCGCCTCGGCAACGATCAGATCAACAACAGCCTAACACTCAAAATGGTGTACTGGCTAGATGTTGGACCGACGCTCGGGAAGTGGTAAGCGTTGGGAACGCTAAGCAGAAATGCTTTTGGGGGGTGTTCGCTGGACTAAAGCCCGAGCTCAATGCAGTCGCAACAGAACGTTCGGCCCTAAATAAAAGCATACGTAAAGGCCGAAAGTCCCGTGCCTGCAAAGCACTAACTCAAAGGGCTAAAGCATTTTGAGTTAGTGCCCGCCACAGCGGCCGTCACGAACATTCAAAATTCAAAATTGACTCAGCAAAGCTGAGTACACCAACTCAAAATTCTCAAGCATTTGAAATTTTAAAAGTGCGGCTTTGCCTCACTTTTAAAATTTCAAATGCTTGACCGTATTCCCTTTGTTCATCAACTGCTTGAGAGAGTCGATGCCCATCTGTACGTGGAAGTCTACATATTCCTGCGTCACTTTCGCATCTGAAGCTTCTGTCTTGACTCCCTCTGGAGTCATAGGAGTATCACTCACGAGCAAAAGTGCACCAGCAGGAAACTTGTTCTTAAACGCTGCAGTAAAGAGCGTCGCTGTTTCCATATCTATAGCCATGGCACGCGTACGGCCTAGGTAACGTTTGAACTTATTATCATGCTCCCAAACCCTGCGGTTCGTCGTGTAAACGGTTCCTGTCCAGTAATCACGCTTGGCATCTCGAATCGTGGTCGAAATGGCCTTCTGTAGAGCAAACGCAGGAAGCGCTGGCACTTCAGGTGGCAAGTAACTGTCACTGGTTCCTTCACCCCGAATTGCTCCGATAGGAAGGATTAGATCGCCAAGCTTATTCTTCTTTTTGAGTCCACCGCACTTACCGAGAAAGAGCACGGCTTTAGGTCCCTTTCGGCGACCTTTATCATCAAGAGGACCTAATGCAGTTAGCAAATCACAAACGGAAGCCGTATTCGGCGATCCCATTCCAAAGTTGATCATCGTGATACCCCCTGCTGTAGCACAAGGCATTGCCCTGTCAGCTCCGACAATTTCAGTGTTACCCCACTCTGCAAACTTCTTCAGGTAACCTGAAAAATTGGTGAGCAAAATGTAGCGGCTAAAGTCTTCTACAGCCATGCCTGTGTAGCGTGGCAACCAGTTGGATACGATGTCGGATTTGCTTTTCATTACGAAGGTTAACGCAAAAAGCACCATTATAGGTTTGGCGAATCTTTAGATCAGCTTAGCTAAAGCTGAAAAAGAATTCTATGTAGCTACCTTGACCACATGGAACTCGCCCTCAGCATCTTACTTGGTATATGTCTCAGCGCTGCTACTGGCATGCGAATTTTCCTACCTGCACTCATCGCAAGCGTAGCAACCAATCAAGGCTACATTTCTCCAGCAGAAGGATTTGAATGGATGGCAAGTTTGCCTGCGATCATTGCTTTCGCCACAGCTAGCGTTGTTGAGCTTGGCGCATACTACATCCCCTGGGTTGACAATGCACTGGATACGGTTGCAGGTCCAGGAGCAATATTAGCCGGCGGTTTAATTGCCACTTCATTTTTCCAAATTGAGTCCGAAGCGCTGCAATGGATTCTTGGAATGATCGCCGGCGGAAGCGCTGCAGGCGGAATCCAGGCCGGAACTACCCTACTCCGCGGCATGAGCACAGCCAGTACTGGAGGTATAGCTAACCCGATCGTTTCGACAGGTAAAAACCTAGGCGCATTCTTTCTTTCCTTATTGACAATACTCTCTCCTATTGTTGCAATTGCAATGTTATTAAGTATAATTATTTGGGGATGGCGGAAGTATGCTAGCTGGAAAACGAACCGGCAGATAAAAAAAGATCAACCCATTATTAGTTAGCTTTAATAGCACGAGAACCTATATAGTACAGCCATTTAACTACCGCAGCAATTGCCTGCAAAGTGACAATTAATCATAATCGACAGGTTGCTCATGCAGCGATCGGGAGTCTACCGGTATCTGGAAAGTGTTCGCGACACACACCCTTGTACCTGCTGGTGCAGTGGAACATTCCAAAACCCGATAACTCACGCTTTATGCGCTTTAACATTCTCCTTTTCCTTTCACTTGCCTTGGCGTTTGCCTCTTGTGAAACGGAAGAAATAACCGAAGTTGTAACCTTCACGGAAACAACTCTCTCTGGCGAAACCGTCACTGCCAATTTCTTTGGCCAACTAACCAACGACCAAGGCGTCGTTGTCCAAGGCGCAGAAGTACGCATTGGTAATAAGCAAGCGACCACCGACCAAGAAGGTCTTTGGAGCATCAATAACGCCTCTGTGGTTAAAGATCAGGCGTTCATTCAGTTTGCAGCCGATCGTCATCACAAAGGCAGTCGCACCTTACTTGTAGAAGGAAGTAACACCTATGAAGTTGACGTTGAAATGCTTCAGTATACCGGCACACTTTCGGTCGATGCCACTTCTGGAGGAACAGTCAACATCACAGGATCTGATGCATCTGTTACGTTTCCTGGTTCTGCTTTCGCCAAAACCGACGGCACACCTTATACCGGCACCGTCCGTGTTGAAGCAGCCTACCTCGATCCAAATGATCTAAGTACTGGCGACCGCATGCCGGGCGACCTTCGCGCTACCACTACCTCAGGCGACTCTCGCCTACTCATCACTTATGGGATGGTAAGTGTTGAACTGTTCGATAACGTTGGCAATGAACTCCAACTCGCTGCTGGTCAAACTGCAACAATCTCTCTTCCAGTAGCAGGTGATGCGGCGAATACTGCACCTCAAACTATTCCTCTCTGGTACTTCGACGACGCTTCTGCACAGTGGCTCGAAGAAGGTTCAGCAACGCTCCAGAACGGTAGCTATGTAGGTGAGGTTAGCCACTTTACCTTCTGGAATTGCGATATCCCAACCGATTACATCCGCCTGTGTGGAACTGTTGTCTTTGAAGGAACAGACACTACAACTGCAGCAAACCTAACCTTGATTATAGAGAGCCTACTCTGGGGAAGTGGATACGGCTACACCGATGAGAACGGACAGTTTTGCGGAATCGTTCCAGCGAATGAAACGCTAACCTTTACCGTTCGAGGAGCCTGCAACCAGCCAACCTTTACCGTCACCATAGGACCTTTCAGTGCAGATACCGACTTGGGAACGATCACCGTTCCAAGTCCGCAAAACTTGCTGACCACCGTTTCAGGTACAGCAAACTGTAATGGAACACCACTCACAAGTGGAGCCGTTAGAATCTTCCAAAACGGATCTCACATTACAACAACGACAGTGCAACCGAACGGAAGCTTTACGACGGATTTCTTGAGCTGCGACACCTCAGAAATTACAGTGAGCGTAGTTAATTATGCAACGCTTGAGGAAGGAACTGAAACTTTTGCTTACAGTAACAACATCGCAACTGGTGACATTGGAGCTTGTGTTCAAACACTAAGCAACTACTTCGAATTGATCGTTGATGGTGTTACAGAAACAGGATTTGATTCCATCTACTATAACAATGATGGATCATACACCTTCACGAGTGGCTTTGTTTATTCCGGAGGCCAAACATCAGGATTTAGCTTAACCACTGAAGATTTGCCGAGTCCCCCAGCTTTAGGAACATACACAGTGAGTCCCGAGCCAAACGGGCAGCGTGGACTTTACGTCTACTCTGGTCAGGTGTCTACAGGATTCCTAAGCATACAGTCTGATTATGACGTAGCTATCTCAGAGCTCCCTACGACAGCTTCACCGTTTGTTCGGGGGCAGATTGGACCTTTCACTGAAACAGCAACCGACAGCTTTGGTGTTACCGTAACGCACAACATCCAAATCAATTTCTCGGCACCATACTTTTAGAAACACTAGGTTTTAACTAGAATTAGTTCTCACTTTTATGTAGGGGCGAACGTGCAGAAATGCATGTTCGCCCCTTTTTCGTTCGACGACTATTCCTGACCAAACTCTGTAAAATTTGTATTTCGTCACTTTTCGTATATTCATTAACCACTATAGCATTTTACATATAATTTATACAACATGTATAAGAAATTCATTAAGTACAAAGACTATTAAAAATTACAGATGAGACTAACTCTACTCTTACTAAGCTTCCTTCTCCTAACATTTTCAGCCTGTGACAAGGACGAAGAGATTACGGAATCAAATACTCCCACTCTTCCAGGAACAACCATAACAGCCAACTTCTTTGGCCAGCTCACCGACAATACAGGCACACCTGTTGAAGGAGCCCTCGTACAAGCTGGCAATATGTCTGCACTCACGAATGCTGATGGACTTTGGGCTATCGATAACGCTGACATAGTTGAAGACCAAGCTTATGTTACGTTCTCCTCTGATGAACACCTGCAAGGAAGTCGTACTGTTTTGGCGAAAGCTGATAGTCGTTATGAGTTGAATGTACAGGTCCTCAGCAAGGCGCAATCCTACCTGGTCGACGCGACTACTGGAGGCACCGTCAATATTCAAAACTCAGGAGCTCAAGTTGAATTCCCAAGTGAGGCTTTCGCCAAAACAGACGGATCGCCCGTCACTGGCATGGTGACCGTCGTAGCACATTACCTTGATCCAAACGGCGAAAATTTCGAAGCTCAAATGCCGGGCGACTTGCGCGCGCAGGATGCTAACGATAACACACAATTACTCATCAGCTACGGAATGCTTGCCGTTGAGCTTACTGATGTAACTGGCGAAGAAGTAGTCTTAAAAGAAGGCAAAGAAGCTACGTTACGTGTACCTGAGCCAAGCAACGCTTCAGGTACCAATCCCTCATCTATGCCTTTGTGGTACTTCGACAAAAACACCGCTATGTGGATTGAAGAAGGCTCAGCAACGCTAGAAAACGGCGTGTATGTTGGCCAGGTATCTCACTTTACCTTCTGGAATTGTGATATCCCTACAGATTACATTCTCTTGTGTGGCACCGTTCTTTTCGAGGGTACAAATGAAAGTAATTCAGGCAACATTACGCTCATCATCGAAAGCCAAAATTGGGGTTCCACTTACGGATACACGGATGAGAATGGGGTTTTCTGCGGTATAGTACCGGCCAACGAAACGCTGATTCTATATATATATATATATATATATATATATATATTCAAAGTGACTGCGAAGGTGAGCCGTATCTAATCGCTAGAGAAATAGGACCATTTACCTCAGATACAGACATAGGGACGATCCTTACTTCATCTGGCACTCGAAATATAATGACCAACGTTACGGGTCTAGCAACTTGTAACGGTGTACCAATATCAGACGGGGTAGTTAACATATTTCATTCTAGAGAAATGGTAGCCTCGGTAGCTATCCGACCTGATGGGAGCTTCACCAAAGACTTCCTTCTTTGTGACAATTCGGATGTGACTGTTCAAGTGGAAAATTTAGCGACTCGTCAAACTGGGGAACAAACCTTCCCTCACAGTAATAACATTCTTACAGGCACTATCGAAGCCTGCGACGAAGCGAGAGGTTACTTTGAAATGACCATTGATGGCATTACGCACGTCGGTGGTACATGCGTACTTGCTCACTACACAAATGGCCTCTTCCGTATTACTGGGAGCCTTTCCAACGGCGGCTCAGGAGCAAATTTTGTATTATCGTTTGGTGACGCGAGTTTACCACACCCTATAGAGATCGGCACTTATACTACCCCTACAACAACTCCAACTCGGACGGGAGGGAATTTGTCAATTTTTGGCTTTTCTAATGTAGAAAGCTATCGATACGAGATTAGCGAAGTCCCATATTCGATTTCTGAAGTTGCTGATGCAAATTTCGTTTATACCGTCGGAGAGATTGGACCCGCGGCAGTAGATTTCATTGATAGAAATGGAAATCTTACTAGTACCCATACTGTTCAACTTGCTTTCTATGCGAAGCCTGACTAGTAGCAGGCGACCAAGTCAGGTCAGGACACTTCCACACACTTACTAAGCTCACATCGAGCATCAACAAAAAACGGACTCCTTTGCACAAGTGCGAAGGAGTCCGTTTAGTTTAACAATAGAACGTAGTCAACAATCGAGAGACGCTAAATGCATCGCTCGACAATCATCTACCGTCGGCCGCGGTTTCCACTACCGCCACCACCAGCTGAAGACGAAGAGCGACCTCCGCCGCCACCGCCGCTGCCAGAACGACTGCGACCTCCGCCGCCGCCGCCACCTGAACGACCTCCGCCACCACCGCCGCCGCCAGAACGACCGCGACCGCCGCCGCCACCTGAACGACCACGACCGCGTCCACCGCCGCCACCTTGATGCTCAGGGTTGCGTGGGTGTTGGTGCTTGTCGCGTCCATCTGCAGGTATTGCACGTTGTGGATCTGGCTCACCATCATCGGCAAGTACAAAAGCATGATCCTCGACGATGTCTATCTTTTGCTTGGTAAGCTTGTAGATATCTCGCAAGTATGCTTTTTCATCTGTATCACAGAAGCTGATCGCTTGACCGCTTGACCCCGCACGACCAGTACGACCGATACGGTGTACATACGTCTCAGCGATGTTTGGCAAGTCAAACTGGATCACCTGTGGTAGTTCTTCGACATCAATACCGCGGGCTGCGATATCAGTAGCGACGAGTACGCGAAGGGTTCCGTCCTTGAAAGCTCCGAGGGCCTTTTGACGAGCTGTCTGTGATTTGTTGCCGTGAATAGCTGCAGCATCAATGCCATCAGCATTGAGGTCTTTCACGATACGGTTCGCACCGTGCTTCGTGCGTGAGAACACGAGCACCTGTCCACGAATTTCATCGAGTAAGAGGTGCTTAAGAAGGCGACGCTTGTCACCCTTTGCTACGAAGTAAACGGCTTGATCGACACGCTCAGCAGTTGTGCTTGGAGGTGTTACTGCTACCGTTTGTGGATCGGACATAAATCCCTTCGCCAACGTGATGATGTTGTTAGGCATCGTCGCGGAGAAGAGAAGGTTTTGGCGATTCGAAGGAAGCAACTTGAGGACCTTACGTACATCATGTACAAAGCCCATGTCAAGCATGCGGTCGGCCTCATCAAGTACGAAGAACTCAATGCTTCGTAAATCGACGTGACCTTGATTCATCAAGTCGAGCAAACGACCTGGAGTCGCCACGAGAAGATCAACTCCGCGCTGTAATGCTTTAACCTGAGGGTTTTGACCTACACCACCGAAAATAACGAGGTACTTGAGGTCGAGGTACTTGCCGTAATCGTCGAGGTTCTCGGCAATTTGAATCGCAAGTTCACGCGTTGGCGTAAGAATAAGGCCTTTGATCGTGCGCTGTCCGCGACGAGTGTGTGCCTTTTCTGTAAGAATTTGTAGGGTTGGGATCGAGAACGCGGCAGTCTTACCTGTTCCCGTTTGAGCTACTCCGATGACGTCGTCACCGTTGAGTACCTTAGGAATTGCACCTTCCTGAATTGGAGTTGGCGTCTCGTAGCCTTTTTCGGCTACGGCACGTAGTATGCGCTCGTCGAGCGCGAGATCAGAAAACTTCAAATGAAATATAATGTGTGGCTATGAGCGAACTCAGATATGAACGTTCTGGCGAAATTGAAGCTGATTAGAAGCTAATCGAGGCAAAAAACGCAGACCTAGCGTGCTAAGTCGAGTATTTTTTACGAAAAATAGTTTTAAAGCAGCCAATTTTTAGTCGAACAGGTTATTTCTGAGTACGCTCACACCTCCGCAGACAACCGTCAGTATGGGGTGGCGTGGTTTCGCTAGTGTTAAACAGACGCGGGTGGGATTTCACCAGACGGTTTTGCGTCGTGAGCCGCAAATGTAGGTGTAAAATCAACACGAAGTACCCTGGAAATGCCCGTTGTGAATTCGTTTGTTTTTAGACGTTAAATATCGTAGAAAAACATATACGTTAGTAGCACAACCTTCTTTTTCGTATCTATGAAACATCAACCCTTGATTGATTTCTAGGTAAATAAATAGTCATTTTATTTTCATCCCTCAATTTTTAGCATAATGCGCTTCCAAATTCTTATTGTCCTCTCCTTATTGATGTTGTTCGCTGCTTGTGATAAGGATCCCGTCAACGAGGCTCCTCCGAATACTCCGACGGTACTTTCTGGTGAGACCGTTTCTGCTAATTTTTTCGGTCAACTCACTAACGACTTGGGCGAAGCTGTTGAAGGAGCGAGCGTTAGTATTGGCAGCACATCTACAACTACCGACCAAGAAGGGCTTTGGAGCATAGACAACGCTAGTGTTGTTAAAGACCAAGCGTTCATTCAGTTTGCAGCTGAAAGCCATCACAAAGGCAGTCGTACATTACTAGTAGAGGACGGAGCGAAGTATGAAGTTGATCTTCAAATGCTTCAGTATTCTGGAGCAGAGACCGTAGACGCTTCAACTGGAGGTATGGTGTCAGTACCTAATTCGGATGCGTCTGTTACGTTTCCTTCTGGGGCTTTCGCCAAAACAGACGGTACACCTTACACTGGGACTGTTCGTGTAGAAACGGCTTACCTCGATCCAAATGAGGCGAGTACAGCCAGTCGCATGCCGGGCGACCTTCGTGCTACTACTGCTACAGGTGACTCTCGCTTACTCATTACCTACGGCATGGTGAGCGTTGAGCTTTTCGATGATGCTGGTAACGAACTTCAACTTGCCGACGGCCAAACGGCAACAATTTCTCTTCCAGTAGAAGGCGAAGCAGCTAATACGGCCCCTGCCACTATCCCGCTCTGGTACTTCGATGAAACAACTGCACAATGGATTGAAGAAGGATCTGCTACGCTACAAAATGGCAGCTACGTGGGAGAAGTAAGTCACTTTACCTTTTGGAACTGCGATATTCCAACGGAGTATATCCGCTTATGTGGTGCTGTCGTTTTCGAAGGCGTAGACTCCACAACTGCTGCAAACTTGAGGCTCGTTATCGAAAGCCAAAACTGGGGTAATGGCTATGGCTACACAGATAGTAACGGGCAATTCTGCGGAATCGTACCGGCAAATGAAACACTAACGCTGCTTATTTACGGCGGGGCATGTAACACGCCAACCTTCAGCGTAACAATCGGGCCATATGCTACAGATACCGATCTAGGAACGATCATCATTCCCCTTCCGCAAAACCTATTGACGACTGTTTCAGGTACTGCAAATTGTAACGGAAATCCGCTCACTTCTGGTGCTGTACGCATCTACCAAAACGGAGAAATATTGACTACAACTACAGTGGACGCTACCGGCAGTTTCATGACAAATTTTATCAGTTGTGATCCAACAGACATTACAGTGCGCGTTATTAATTACGCAACGCTTGAAGAAGGTGAGGTAACGTTTGGCTATAGCAGCAGCATTACGACAGGCGACATCGCAGCTTGTAACAGTGTACTCACTGAATACATCGAAATTACAGTAAATGGTACTACATCATATGGTGATGACATTAATCATTTCGGCGGTCTTGACTTTTTCTATATGAATGGTAATACTGATGCCAGTTATGGGAGATCATACATAGACTTTTCTACTGGTGCAACATCATTCCCTTCAGCTGAAGGAGTATTTCGTGTCGAACTTGAAGCACCGAGACAGAGTTTAATTCTAGTTGTATCGCCCTTAATTACTACCGGTGCTTTGTTTTCTCGATCACCTTTTGATTTAACGATAACAAGTTCCGCTACCCCAACAAATCCCTATACCGTTGGTCAAATGGGTCCATTTACGGAGACCGTTACCGATAGCACTGGAACAGATGTGGATTACATCATCCAGATTAACTTCTCTGCTTTCACACAGCTGTAGCCTCATCAACACATTCTATCGATAGCCCGTGGGGCGAACGATACACAGCAAACGCTGCAACATCGTTCGCCCCATGTTTTTTAGTGATATTTTCTAGGAGGCAATTAATTTATCAAACAGGTGCAGCGTTTTGGCGAAAGCTAGCATCTAGGTACTGTTCGCGAAACAAATACGCTAGATAAAAGACTTCCCATGAACACATCCAATATTAACAAATCCCGCTTTATGCGCTATCAAATCTTAATTTTCCTTTCACTTGTCTTGGCCTTTGCAGCTTGTGAAAAAGACAGTACAACCGAGGTTGTAACGTTTGCCCAGACCACGCTTTCCGGCGAGACGGTTACCGCCAACTTCTTCGGTCAATTGACCAATGATCAAGGCATTGTTGTCGCCGACGCGGAAGTGCGCATCGGTAACAAGCAAACTACCACTGACCAAGAAGGTCTTTGGAGCATCGACAACACTACGGTTGCAAAAGATCAGGCCTTCATTCAATTTGCTGCAGGTGGTCATCACAAAGGAAGCCGCACGCTTTTTGTAGACGAAGGCAGGAGGTATGAAGTTGATGTACAGATGCTTCAGCACACTGGCACTGAAACTGTTGATGCTACGACTGGAGGAACAGTATCCGTTCCTGAGTCTGATGCATTAGTTACCTTCTCTGCTGGGGCTTTCGCCAAAACAGACGGCACGCCATATACAGGAACGGTGCGTGTAGAGACCGCTTACCTCGATCCAAACGAATCAAGTACTGCCAACCGCATGCCTGGTGACCTTCGTGCAACTACTACTGCCGGTGAATCTCGCCTACTCATTACATATGGCATGGTGAGCGTTGAGCTTTTTGATGACGCTGGTAACGAACTACAACTCGCAGACGGCAAGACAGCAACAATCTCACTTCCCGTAACGGGCGAAGCTGCAAACACAGCCCCAGAAACGATTCCTCTTTGGTACTTCGACGAAGCCACTGCACAATGGCTCGAAGAAGGATCAGCTACGCTACAAAATGGAAGCTACCTCGGTGAGGTAAGTCACTTTACCTTTTGGAACTGCGACATTCCGACCGAGTACATCCGCTTGTGTGGCACTGTGATTTTTGAAGGGGTAGACTCCACAATTGCGGCAAACCTTCAACTTATTATTCAAAGTGAAATTTGGGGTAGCGGTTACGGCTACACAAATGAGAATGGCCAGTTCTGTGGTATCGTCCCAGCTAATGAGACGCTTTCATTTATTTTGCAAGGAGACTGTGATCAACCTTCCTATACAATTACTATTGGGCCATATGCTATCGACACTGATCTTGGGACAATCGTTATCCCACTTGCATTAAACTTACTCACGGTAGTTTCTGGCTCAGCAAATTGTGACGGAACTCCCCTCACTTCAGGTGCAGCATATATTTATCAAAACGGTAGTGTAGTATCTACAGCTACTATAAATACTGATGGAACATTCTCCTCTAGCTTTGTCTCCTGCGACTCAGGAGACGTTTCTCTTGAAATCAGAAATTATGATAATCAAAGTAAATCTGACCAAATTTCTTTTACTAGGGAAAGTATAATTCAAACTGGTGATATCGATGCCTGTACTCAGATTTTTCTTACTGGATCATTTGAACTAATGCTTGACGGCAGTCTTTACACAGGGCAGCGCTGTAGATTCTACCAAAGGAACAGAGTAGGACAAATGCAAATAATTGGAAATGATTTTTCTTTTAATGGAAACATGCAGAATGAGCCTACCTTCCATTTAGATCTTCGTGACCCTAACATTACTGAAACACTTGCGCCTTTCAATTCTACGATTCGCGATAGCTTTAACACAACAATTTTAAACCTAGGAGGCACAATTTCTAGTACAGAAACTACCCATTTTCTTGAGGGCTTACCTATCTCAATAACATCTGTACCAGACACCAATTCTCCTTACTTGACAGGAAGCATTGGGCCGGGTATCATAACAGAGAAAGATGATACTGGAACTATAATTTCAACTACGACGTTTGAGCTTAACTTCTCAGCTTACTCTCAATTCTAGCAGACACCCCTCTAAGCTCATCAAGACATTCTATAGATAGCCCGTGGGGCGAACGATGCACAGCGAACGCTGAAACATCGTTCGCCCCATGTTTTTTTTAGTGATATTTTCACGAAGGCTATTAATTTAGCAAACAGGTGCAGCGTTTTGGCGAAAGCTAGCATCTAGGTGTTGTTCGCGAACCAAACAGCCAGGCTTAAAGCGTGGCTAGAACACATCCAATCCCGATAAATCACGCTTCATGCGCTTTCACATTCTCCTTTTCCTTTCACTAGTTCTGGCTTTCGCCTCTTGTGAAAAAGACAGTACAACCGAGGTTGTAACGTTTACCCAGACCACGCTTTCCGGCGAGACGGTTAACGCCAATTTCTTCGGTCAATTGACCAATGATCAAGGCATTGTTGTCGCCGACGCAGAAGTGCGCATCGGTAACAAGCAAACTACCACTGACCAAGAAGGTCTGTGGAGCATCGACAACGCTACTGTTGTAAAAGACCAAGCCTTCCTTCAATTTGCGTCCATCAGTCACCACAAGGGCAGCCGAACGTTGTTCGTTGACCAAGGCAACACCTATGAAGTAGACGTTGAGATGCTGGCCTTTACCGGCAACAGCAACATCGACGCCGCTACTGGAGGACAAGTTCCTGCTGTAGGTGGTAATGCGACAGTAACGTTTCCTGCTGGAGCCTTCGCTACAAGCGACGGCACTCCTTACACGGGCTCCGTTCGTGTAGAGGCTGCTTACCTTGATCCAAATGAGCTAAGCACTGCGGATCGCATGCCTGGCGACCTTCGCGCTACCACTACAGATGGCAACTCACGCCTTCTACTTACCTACGGAATGGTGAGTGTAGAGCTTTTCGGAACTAACGATGAGCCGCTTCAATTGGCTGATGGCCAAACCGCAACAATCTCTCTTCCAGTAGCAGGCGAGGCAGCTAATACAGCCCCTGCAACTATCCCACTTTGGTACTTCGATGACGCAACTGCGCAATGGAAGGAAGAAGGATCAGCTACGCTTGAAAACGGTAACTATGTAGGTGAGGTAAGTCACTTTACCTTCTGGAACTGTGACATCCCAACGGAGTACGTTCGCCTTTGTGGAACCGTAGTTTTCGAGAGTCTCGACTCAACTACATCTGCAAACCTTCGCCTCGTCATCGAGAGCCTAATTTGGGGAACTGGATATGGCTATACAGATGAGAACGGTCAATTCTGCGGTATCATCCCAGCAAATGAGACACTTACGCTTACCATCTATGATGACTGTAACGAAGCGCTATACACGGTAACAGTAGGCCCTTACGCTTCAGACACAGATCTTGGAACGATCATCGTTCCTCTTGCTCAAAACTTCCTGACCAATGTATCAGGATCAGCTAACTGTAATGGCGTCCCACTTACTTCAGGTGCAGTGCGCATCTCTCAGAATGGACGAATCGTTGCTGTTACGAATGTCCAACCTGATGGAAGCTTCACTACAGACTTCGTGAGTTGTGATACTTCAGAAATTACGGTTCGAGTTGTGAATTACGCAACACTCGAACTAGGCGAAGAAACCTTTGCCTACAGCACGAATATTGTTACCGGTGACATTGGAGCTTGTACGCAGGTTCTCACCAACTTCTTCAACCTGAAGTTTGACAACTTCACCTACATCGGCGATAGCTGTAGTTTTTACGCAGACGTCGGTGAGCACAGTTTAGAAGGAAGCTATATCGGAGCAGACAACAGATTCGCTACATTTAACTTCTTCCTTTTCGACCCTACTCTTCCCCAACCATTAGTACCAGGCTCTTATACAACTCCTACTACACAAGGAAACCAGGATGCATCATTAAACATGCTTGGATTCCCAGACGTACCGAATGGCTTCTATTCAATGAGTGGATTACCATTCACTATAACAGCTGTAGCAACCACTGGCTCTCCATATACGACAGGAGTAATTGGACCAGGAACCGTAACTATGACTGACTCTTCAGGAACAACAATCGACCACACGATTGAGATCCAGTTTTCAGCTTACTCCAACTAGTAAACAACAACGTTGACCCAAACTCATCAACATATCCTTTCGCTAGCCCAACGGGGCGAACGCGCGGCGCAGCATCAGCTGTACCAAGCGTTCGCCCCACGGGTGTTTGGTGTATGTTTGCGCTATGCGCAAGACAAGCACCAAGCTGATGATATGGCGCAAGAGGCTTGGATTCGTGCGTTCTCAAAACTTAGTTCTTTCAGAAGTGAAGGATCTTTTGATGGCTGGTTGAGGAGACTCACCGTCAATAGCTGCTTGCAGCAGATTAGAAAAAATAAGCTTCCCATCGATGAGGGCGTCGCAGAACGACTCGCTCATGGAGACCATCCCTTACCGAGAGCCTTTCAAGTTGATGCTACGGCAGTCAGCAAGCTCTCAACCGACGAATTACTCGAACACGTTCAGCAACTCCCAGAAGGCTTTAGACTTGTGTTCAACCTTGTAGCAATTGAAGGCTACAGCCATGCCGACGCAGCGAAAGCGCTTGGCATTACAGAGAGTACCTCCCGCTCCCAACTCACCCGCGCACGCTCCAAGCTTCAAGCCTGCCTATCCAAACTTATCGCCGTATGTCTCTAGAACAACACTCCATGGATCAAGGCTATCGCACTCGCTTAGAAAACTTAGAGGTAGCTCCCCCTGCACACGCATGGGCGGCTATTGCTGCGCAGCTACCTAACGAGTCTGACAAAGAGAAAGGCGCATGGTGGTGGCTAAGTGGCGCTTCTGCGGCATACACTCCTGAAGAAAAATCTAAGCGTGAGCGAATTATCTTTTACTGGTGCACAGGAGCTCTATTGGCCTTGGCTTCAATGAGTCTCTTTGCTTACTACGGCTTGGACTCAACAGGAGTAGCAAGCAATCCTACCCCTACCCCACCGTCTTCTGTAACAGCAGCACTGCTTCCAATGGCGGCAGCAAATACTAATACTGCATCAGCTGAAGGCATCAACCTTACTACAACTACAGAGGAAGATTGCCCAGAAATCAGTACGAACACCGCTGCAATAGCGCTAACGACTAGCACTTCTACCTTTAAAGGTGTTCAAGCAAAATCAACTACGCCTAACACGAGCTCGACAGCGCTCAATAGCATCGTAGATGTCGATCGAAATGCGCTAAGAAGTGACGTTACCGTTCGCCAAACAACCACTACGACAATTACCGCTCCTCTATCTGAGAGCACCCTACTTACTGATACAAAAACAACTACACCGCCAACCTCGACCAACCTTGTCGGTCTATCTATGGCCACAGTAACCTTGAACAAACTTCCTCTTACAGGCCTCTCAGAACTCGAATCAGGAGCAACAAAACTTCCTTTCGGACCTGGAATCGGCTGCGAAGACTTTAAAAGTCGTGCAGGGTGGAGTTTTGCCGTAAGGCTATTTGGAGGTCCTGGAACCATCTTCCAGGAGTACACTTCAACTACAACCACAGCAGCTTACGCAACCTTGCGTGATAGCATTGAAAACAAGCAGCTCAGCGTTCATGCGGGCTTACGATTTGAAGCGGTTAATGACCTCGGTCTTTTCCTTCGTGCAGGCGCTGATTACCAGATGTACAGAAGTAATGTGAAGGACATCGGATCGCCAAGAACTCGCACAATCATTGATTCTGTGTTCATGGAGGATACGCAAACATGGCGCGTTGAGACACGAAATGAAGTTTTCCAACAAGAACGAAATGTCTACAACCGTCACCATACGATTGCACTAACAGCAGGAGTTGGCTTCCGCAAAACCTTCGGCAACGTAAGCCCATATATCATGGCAGAAGGAGGCTACGAGCTACGCATTAAGAGCAAGGGCGATTTCGTTTTACCTGACGGAAATTTTGTCGACCTCGCGGATGACGACCAAGGCCTTTACACCAATGATCGTCCTGGATTCCAGTACGGCGGTGTTCTTGGTGTAGACTTCGCACTTACCGATCGCATAGAAGTAGGCGTCAGCGCTCACTACAAGCAATTGGGCGGACTTCGCGGCTCAGCAGACTTACTCGACTACAAGCAATCAACGGCCTTTGGAGCGTTGAACTTGCGCTATACGATTCGATAGCTAGCGAGCAGCCTCTAAAATTGATGCCGTCCCGGACGGCTTGATCTTTATCGCGGACCAGTGTTCTAATCCAATACGATTAATGGTTAGCCTTCGAAAGGGGGCTAACCATTCGTCTAGAACCCTACCCCAATGTATCGTAAGAAGAGATTCACAAGCGTAAAGGCAAGCGTATATAAACACGCCTAACCAATTAGAAAAACAAGCACTGAAGAGATTTCTTTGGGCACTATTCTAAGTCCAAACAAGAATCACATTGAGGTAATAAGATTAATCAACTGCAACTATAACCCTATTCCAACTTGCGCCAAAAAAGAAAGGCGCGGGCCTCTGGTCTTGTCACAAGAACCACAATATCTATTTAACCCTTCAGAATCACCCATATCATACATAAGACCACCGAACTTGATAACGATTCGCATATTACTAGATGTCACCGTAGGCCTCCAATAAGCATTAAACGACAAGGTCCTACCTCTTTTATCTTCAGGTTGAGCAGAACTCGTTGCCCACGGAAGGTATATATAGCCTATTCCAGATCGGAAATCCCATTGCTCATTAGGCAATCTATATCCAAATTCAAGCGGCAGAACTATTCCAAGTTCATAACTTTCAAGACTGACTGCAGAAATGCCCGTACCGATCAGTAAATTCTCATAAAACTGCACGCCACCTTTTAATTCAAAAGCAGGAGCTGCTTCAAGTGTACCGCTATAAGTGAAGGTAGAAGCCCCTACAACAATATCGATATAAGGATGGATATAACGCGCTGGATTAAGGCCGCCTTGCTCTATATTAAAAGGAATCACCAAAGCTGAGGTATCGACCCCAACCACCCTAGACTGGGCGCCCAAACTAAAGGTGTGGCAAACCACTATCAGCAAAACCAAGGCTACATTATATTTCATAAATGATATATTTTTCATATCCCCAATCCAATACGCACCCGTGGCCCGGCTACTAATGTACTTTTATCAGGATCTACTCTATAGTTTGTTTCCCCATCACTCTTATCAAATGCAAGGCCTGCTCCGAGAACTAACTTCAATTTTCGATTTTCAAATTGAGGTCTAAAAAGAATGTCTGCGCCGCCTAAGAAGCCTCTCGCGTCTAGGTACGAACCGGTGGTTGACCCTCCATAAACTCGGACAGCACAGTTACCTTCCAGAAAAACATAGCCTATCTCCACAGGAATCATCCTGTATTCATAATTCCTTGAGCCCACTCCGTATCCGGCACCGATACTAAAGCGCTCCAGAATAACGATCCCTGCAGTCCCTTGAATGCCGATCGTCAATATCGATGAAGGCCATATTTGAGAGCTGACAGCAATGTCCGCATAAGGTGTTATCGCTTTCACTTTTCTGTCTTGTGAAAACCCCGTCCCCCAACACATACATATCAAACCTAAAAAAAGGTAAGTTCTATTCATAATAGCAATCTATTGTTTCATTAAACGCAACGAGTATCCCATCGACTTTACCAAATAAACACCCTTAACAAGAGAAGTAGCATCTATGCTCACTTCTCCCGATTGGTTTGTTTTGGCGAAAGCTACTATCTCCCCTCTAATATCATAGAGTATAACCTCTGCATTAGATGGAAAATCACTAAGCTCCCAGTTGCCTTTAGTAGGATTCGGAAGAGCCTGAGGTTTTAGCGAAAGCGAAGGGTTCGTCGTAGCAGAAGTCGAAATTACGAACTCTGCCTGGAGGTCATCCAACAGACTAAGCTCCTGAATTTCATCACCTACCTGAACTTCATAGTCGCCTTTAAATCCACGTACGACCACTCTACCAGCAGCATCTGTGGTAACCGTCTCTTCTGTCCACCAATCCCTGTATACTAAATCGAAAAAGGCCTGAGCCGCAGGCTTTTCTGACCAATCCAATCGAAAGAATGGAGCATTATTCTGATAGTGAGCTCCATCCCAAAAACCCCACGTAAGAAACGCTTCTGTCGCAGGGTGCGCAAAGGTGGCAGTGAGAAAATCACGCATGTAATCTGCCTCAATCTGCTCGTTTGCAAAATCAGAAAAGTCGAACTCTGTGATCTTTATCGGTAAGCCAATGCTATCGTAAACCTCATCCAAGAGTTCGGTAACGCGTACAGGAGGAACAGGGATAGAAACATGAGATTGTAAACCAACACCTGCTAAAGGAGCGCCCGCGTCAATAAGTTCGTTGGCCCGCGCATAGAAAGTCTGACGACGACCGGGTGCAAAGCCACCTTGCTGAATCACCTGATAGTCGTTGTACCAAAACTCCGCCTGCGCATCCAATGACTTTGCCATCTGAAAAAGCGCGGGGTAGAATTCTCGTCCAGTCACATATCCTGGTTGGCCAGCAAATGCATCGGCAACCGAATTACAAACCGAAACCTCGTTGAGCAGATCCCAATCTTGAATACGGCCAGCAATCCCTGGATAGGTGAGCAAATCATTAAAGTGTGCTCGAATACGCCCCAGGACATAGGCTGTATCGCCAATGTTCGCCCGTACATCATCAGGAACATTACTCTCACACGGCCAGAGCAGCGTATGTCCTCGGACATCCATGCCCATAGAATCGCGATAAAAATCTAAAGCTTGAACTACGCCTTCCTTTGACTCGTACCAGCCTTCTTCCCAACCGTTCCATTTCAGGTCGTTCTCAAAAACAACCTCGCTGAATCGGTGACCTTCTCCGTCGATATCACGGATCTTATCCTCGTACTCCGTATTTGCGCAACGAAGGCCGTCGACAAAGCAAGAGGTGACCGCCGATCCAAACCCATAGTCGTGCTGCAACATGCGCACAGATACGGTTTGGTTTGAAAGTGGATTTCCATTTAGATCTTTGACCAGCACCGTTAAATCAGACTTACGATGCTGCTCTATTTGTGTGGCAGCTTGCGCTCTCCACGGCGCAGAAAGTTCCTGTCCGAGATAAGATGTTGGAGCTCTTTCATCTGGTAAGTCCGTAAATGCTAAAGCTGTCTCATAATTCAGCATTAGAGCTCCCGCAACCTCAACAGTTTGCGTTAAAAACCCAACCTGAAACGACAATTGAACATCGCCGGCTTGCATATCTACAGGCGCCTCAAAAGGAAGTAAAATACGCTGCCACTCATCGGTTGGATACACGACACCTCCACCATATTTCTCATAATTCCCGCCGTTTTCTTCTGCCCATATGCGCATGATACTTTGCTCTCCAGCTACGGTTTGCCCTCTTACATAACACACGAAGAGCAAGCGATCACCAACGGAAATAGCTCCTTCGTTTCGAATTACGCCTGCGTGGTCATAGCTCTCCCTTACTTGCGCAGGTGTCGTCATGCGGAGTGCATTGCTAAAGATTTGACCTTGAACAAGGACGTCTTCTCTCGTCACCCTGTAGGTAAAAGCTTCCGCCAAAACCTGAGCTTCATCAGGATTTGTAACAACGGTCCCTTGCGGCAAACCATAGCTCGATGCTAATTCCGTTTGGATACGTTGCTCATAGGTCTGGGCATGAACAAAAGGAAGCCCTAACAATACCAGCCCGAGAAAAATAATGTGCTTAATCATACTACATGCAAGGTAGTTCATGAATTTAACGCTGGACAAGTACTCCAATATGGGATACCTTTCTCGTATGAAAAGCTTTCTACGCGTTCTGAAATGGGTCGGAATTATCCTGTTAGTCCTACTAATCGTTGGTTTTTTCCTGCCTAAAAAGTCGCACATCGAGCGCAGTATTGTTATCAATGCGCAGCCGATGGATGCCTTCGCCTTAGTCAATTACCTGCCCAATTGGGTGAAATGGAGTCCATGGTATGAGATGGAGCCTTCTGCTAGTATTGTATACAGTAGTCCCGCTTCAGGCAATGGGGCTTGGTACACCTGGGTTGGAGAAGAAATCGGGTCAGGAAAGCTAACGCTAGAAAAGGTCCAATCAACGACCCGAATTGATACCCGAATCAGCTTCGAAGGTCAAGGAGAAGCAGAAGCAGACTTCCTGTTCAAGGAGCTTTCTGAGAATCAAGTAGAGGTCACTTGGATGTTTGATTCCGAACACGGCATGAACCCAATCGCCCGTTGGTTTGGATTAGGAATGGACATGATGCTTGGCGGCGATTATGAAAAAGGTCTCGCTAATTTGAAAAGAGAAGCTGAACTAGCCGCTACACAGAGCAAGTCTGGAGACAAAGTCTACAAGGCGCTTGGTGATCCAAACTTCTAGCCTAGACTTAAAACAGAGAGTAACAAACCTCCCATCCAGAGTAGTAACCAAGCTAGGGCTGCTCCCATAAGAAGCAACGCAAACGAGGTCGCGAAGAAGATTCCCCAGCCACTACCACTGTGCTTGCCATCGTCGTAATGCTCTTTCAGAAGCTCAACGTTCTTAACGTTAGCCTTGAAAGCAACATCGAAGAGGTCGCCTACAAATGGTACAGAACCAACGATTGCGTCGATCGCAATATTTCCAAGCATGCGCGCGGCCAACTGACCACTTGCACCGTGTCGCACCATGGTAAGAACCAAGGCGCCTGACGCAAGAAAACTGACAGCGTCTCCACCTACCGGAATTAATCCCGCAACGGCATCAAGCCCAAAACGGAACTCCGTCCCTGGAATCTTGAACTGTGAATCGAGAAGCTTAGCGACGGTATCAACAGTCTTTAAGGCTTTGTCGCGATCGGTCATTAAAAGAAAATTTTGAATTGGTCAATTTTGAATTTTGAATGATCTTGACGCTAGCTAACTGTACTCACGAGACGAAGTCGAGCGACATCTCGGCATTCAAAATTCAAAATTTGAGCGGCGTAGCTGCGAAGTAAATTCAAAATTAGCTGAAGAAGGAGATGAAAGCTACGCTTTCAACTCCTTCTTCAGCGCAAACAACTCATCTCGGTGCTGGGCAGCGGTAATGAAATCCAGCTCTTTTGCCGCCTTTTTCATCTTCTGCTCCGTAACGCCGATCAACTTTTCGAGCTCGTCCTTACTCATGAACTTGACGATCGGATCCGCAGCAAGGCTAGGCGTATCATTTTCGACGTATGCATTCTTCTTAATACCCCTGACATCAAGGATTGAACGCTTGTTCATGATTTCCTCCTTCGTCTTGCGTTGCATGGTTGGAATAATGCCGTGCTTCTCGTTGTAGGCTTTCTGAATCGCACGACGACGATTCGTCTCATCAATCGTGACCTCCATTGCATCGGTCACCTTGTCGGCATAGAAGATCACTAAGCCATTGACGTTACGGGCCGCGCGACCTGCCGTTTGCGTCAACGAACGATCATTACGCAAAAAGCCCTCTTTATCAGCATCGAGAATAGCGACGAGACTAACCTCAGGCAAGTCCAATCCCTCACGCAAGAGGTTTACACCAACTAGGACGTCAAAGTTACCCAAGCGCAAATCCCTGAGAATTTCGACGCGTTCCATCGTGTCTACCTCCGAGTGGATGTAGCGCACCTTATGATTGAGTTTCGTGAGGTACTTCGTCAGCTCCTCTGACATACGCTTGGTCAGTGTCGTCACCAATACACGTTCATCTAGCTTAACGCGCTCTGCAATCTCATCGAGCAAGTCATCAATCTGATTGATGCTCGGGCGGACCTCAATTGGCGGATCTAACAGTCCCGTAGGACGGATGATTTGCTCAACAAATTCTCCTCCTGTTTGCTCCATCTCATACTCGCCCGGCGTGGCAGAAACATAGATCACTTGGTTGATCAAAGACTCGAATTCATCGAAATCTAACGGACGGTTATCCATCGCACTCGGCAAACGGAATCCATACCCCACCAAGTTCACTTTTCGAGCACGGTCACCACCCCACATGCCGCGGACTTGCGGCACCGTTTGGTGACTCTCATCGATCATCATCAGGTAGTCGTCTGGGAAATAATCCAAGAGACAGAAGCCTCGAGTTCCCGGTGCACGACCGTCGAAATAGCGCGAGTAATTCTCGACACCATTGCAATAGCCTAGCTCACGAATCATCTCCAAATCGAAGTTGGTTCGTTCACCAATACGCTGGGCCTCTATCAAGCGGCCCTCTTTTTCGAAGTATGTCTTTTGTCCGTGAAGCTCATCTTGAATTTGATCGATGATTTGCGGCATCCGATCCTTCGGCGCCATGTAAAGAGCCGCCGGAAAAACTGCAGCATCTTCTAAAGCAGCGATTCGTTTGCCACTCTCGACTTCAATCCGCTCAATCGCTTCAATCTCATCACCAAAAAAGATGACACGAAGTCCTTCCTCGTTGTAAGGCAAGTTGATATCAACGGTATCGCCCCGCACGCGAAAGGTTGCCCGAGCAAAGTCCGTCTCCGTCCGAGAGTAGAGCGCATCCACCAGCTTATACAGCATGCCGTTCCGCGATATCTGCTGGCCCACTTTTATTCGCAGTACACCCGCCTTAAAGTCGTCAGGATTACCGATACCGTAAATACAACTCACAGAAGCGACGATGATCACATCTCTCCGACCGCTGAGCAATGCACTCGTCGCACGAAGGCGAAGCTTGTCCACCTCCTCGTTGATCGAGAGGTCTTTCTCTATGTAGGTGTCTGAGGTTGAGATATAGGCCTCAGGCTGATAGTAGTCGTAGTAACTCACGAAATACTCCACCGCAGCATCAGGGAAAAAGTCCTGAAACTCTCCATAGAGCTGAGCGGTGAGTGTTTTGTTGTGTGTCAACACCAAGGTTGGTCGCCCTAGGTTGGAGATCACATTGGCCATCGTAAAGGTCTTACCCGAGCCCGTGACACCAAGGAGCACTTGCGTCGGTTCGCCTTCTTCTATACCATCACACAAGCGTTTAATGGCTTGTGGCTGGTCGCCTGTTGGCTTAAACGGTGAGTCAAGCTTGAACTTCGAAGGAGGAGACTTGGATGCCATACGATATTGATATTTCGCTTTCGCCAAAACCCACAGACAGCCTGCCTTGAGCTTGCCGAAAGGGAACTATCAAAGCTAACAAAAAGTTGGTTATTTCGAAAGATGGATGTCCTGTCCAATCTCCGCTACCCTATTCTATTCAAGAACATGCAAACAAAAGTGCATTGCCCAGCTTACCTTGCCGACAGTGCTGCCGCAATCACAAGACGACTACCTCGACGAAGGCTTTTTTAGAGCTGGTCATACGATTCGGAAGACACGCTTCGTCTTCGTCGAACAGGACTTCTGGAGTACCGTTTGGTCTCGCGTCAATTTGAAGACCTACGCGCTTCGTAAAAGTCAACGCAAGCTTTGGAACAAGGTGACAAGTAAATTCACCTACACCATTCAGCCGTATGAAGATCTAGAGGATCAACACCAGCTGTACCACGCCTACCAAAAGAACCATCCACTCGATGTAGGGCAAACCTTGAACGATATTTTTGGCCTCCATGAGCCTACCCATAAGTTCGGTACACATACCGTTCGCATGTACGATGGTGACGAGCTCGTTGGCTTCTCACTGTTCGATCTTGGAGAAGACAGCATCGCTTCACTTATGGGTTGCTATCTGCCCGACTATGCTAGCCATAGCCTAGGCTATTTCAGTATGCTTGCCGAGCTCAATTTTGGACGCGAACGCTCTTTGAGCTACTACCACCCGGGCTATTGCGTCCCTGGTGTTCCTGCCTTTGAATACAAGCTTCGTCTTCCTAACCTCGAAGGGAAAAGCTACATCAACGACGACTGGCAACCGATGAGTGAGGTGCTTCAACAGCAGCTCCCAAAAGAGCGTCTGCTAGAAAAACTGGAAGCCTTACAATTCTCCTTACGACTAACAGGTGTCGTCCACGAACGTGTGTACACCCCGCTCTATGAGGTGCTCCCTGAAAGTCAACACATCTACGGTCCGTTTCCACATCCAGTAATGATTAAGCTGACCGATGAAAATCACTTCGGGCAAGTTTTCGTGAGCTACGACATGATCAAAGACCGATACGAAACCTATATCGGTCAAGCAATCGCAGACCTTAGGAACGAATTAGATTTAGAGGACTTTATCGAAAAACTCCCGCCCAATAGTGACTTGCAACTCTTCGAAATGAGAGGTCTAATCTACGTGAGCACCATGCCGGAGGCCTTAGCGACACACCTGCGTCCTAAACCACTGCGCGACCACCTCAACAAGCTCTTTGATCTGGACTAACAGTGTATTAGAGGTAGCGCACCTTGATCACGATAGTAGTCTCTCCTTCAGGTAACAAATCGAACTTAAAGTCTTCATACTGAGGCCTACGGATGCCTTTCAGTACATAATTACTGAACCCGAAACCCTCTTTGGGCAAGATCCAACCCCAGTCCATTTCCCCGTTGTCGTTTTCATCATCTGCAATCGCTACGCAGTACTCTCCTGGCTCGACATCTGTGATAAAGAATTCGATCACACCGTCCTTTAAGTTTGCTTTCGAAGCAGCTCTTTGAAAGCTACTCTTCTCTGAATCCCATTGGGCTTTACTGTCATAGAACCCAAGGCGTATAGTCCCTTCAGAGGCTCGGACACCCTCCATTCTTACCTTCAAGTTTTGTGCAGATAAGCTTCCGCCAAAACCTAACACGCCAACGGCGAGCAAGAGAAAAACAAGAATAGTTCGGTACGATTGCACACTTGAAAGATGCATCCTTATTCGATTAGTTGCAAATCGAAATTTCAAAAGTGTACGCAGCTATACGTTAAGGTTTAGCGTTCTCCCCATAATTAAGATTCATATACCTAAACACTTTCATCATCACTACACTTCTCCGATTCTCAATAGCTCTATTCCTCGTATTAATTACTGGTATTTGCCTTGCGATAAGTTCACCTCATGGCCCCGAGTCAAAACTTACGCAGCAACCTCACAAGATTCTAGCACAGGGTTTAGCGACTCCAACAACAGACTCTACCCTATCTGAAAAAGACCCTTTCTGGAGAGATGTCATAATCGGCAGCCTCTCTATTGCAGCTGGCCAGCTCGTTGGAATATGGGTAAGCACCAGTGATGGTACAAGCATGATCCGAAAGCCAAAAGCCCCTTGGGGAGCAATCCTATTTGCAGCTGCAACAGCGGTATATGTGTTTGGCTTCGTCTGGCTCATTCGGGCCATTGTTCGAAAGATCAAGTCTAACAAGCGTAAGCGTCGTCGAAAAGAAGAAGAAGAAGAAGAAGAAGAAGTGTAGCCCTAGGGTTCTGTTTTGGCGAAAGCTCACGTCTTCATGGTTCTGCGCCACAGTAACAAGAAGCATAACCGAGAGGCTCTAAGCCTAGCCAAACCATTCAGCATTCGACATTTAAATGAAAAGGCCTTTCTCAGCTATTGCTAAGAAAGGCCTTTTTAAGACTGGAAAAGAAGCTATGCTTACTTCAGCAACTTAGCGTACTTGGCTGGATCAAGAAGCACATCAACAGCTTCAACAACTTCTTGGTCGTTGCGAAGGCCAATGCGAATACGCCCCTCTTGGAGATAGTAGCGACTCGCGATTTCTTTTTCGACGAGGTCGATGATCAGCTCTTTATGCTGCTCAAGTTCAGCGCGCTTGGCTGTCTTGATTTTCGCCTGCAAAGAAGTGATGTCGCCCATCTTGAGGTAGTGATCGCTCTCGATCTGCTCTGCAAGTGCATTGAGCTTCTGCTCCGCTGGAGTATCATAGTTGTAATCACGCTTTTCCAAGAATGCTACAAAGTCAGCCCATGCGGTGAATTGGAAATCATCAACAGGTCCGATCTCAGGATTCTTGACTGCAAACTCAGTTGCAAAGTCAAATACGATCCATTCTTTCGTCAAGATATTTAGGATGTCAGAATCATCATCACGGTCGATGACCATATCAGGTTTCACGCCTCCTCCATCAAGCACGGTACGACCACCCAAGGTCTTGAACTTCGTGCGCTGGTCGTCTGGAATGTCAACAGGCTCTCCGTCCTCGTATTCTACCCCTTGGATACAACGTCCAGATGGAATGTAGTACTTCGCGATTGTGAGCTTAAGGCGACTGTTGTAGCCTACGTCTTTTTGGTTCTGAACAAGTCCTTTACCAAAAGAACGCTGTCCAATCAAAACGCCACGGTCTAAATCTTGGAGTGCGCCTGCTACAATTTCAGAAGCTGAAGCAGAACGTCCATTGATCAACACTACTACCGGCATTTCCGGGAAAGCAGGATTCTTCAGTGTTTTGAAGGAGCGATTCCACTCTTTCACCTTTCCTTTTGTCGTTACAACTCGCTCCCCTTTAGGAACGAAGATGTTCGTCACGTTGACTGCTTCTTGAAGTAGTCCACCAGGATTGCCTCGCAAATCGAGTACGATACCTTTTATGTCAGGATTTGCATCCGTTACTTTTTGCAAAGCATTCTGCACGTTGCGACCAGCATCTTTTGTGAACTGTGAAAGTGCGACGTAAGCAATTCCATCACGGATTACGCCAGAATAAGGAACATTAGGCAAGTTGATTTCATCACGTGTTACACGAATGGTTTGGTCACCAACGCCTGGACGATTTACAAGAAGTTCAACTTCAGTCCCTGGAAAACCTTTCAGAATTTCGTTGACCTGCTCGATGTCCTTGTCTTTCACATCATTACCATCTACGCCAAGAAGTACATCTCCTGCTTTCAGTCCGGCCTTAACGGCTGGACTCTCAGCTTGGGTTTCTACAAGGACGATCTTGTTGTCAATGTCCATGAAATCTGCACCAAGACCTGTGTAACGGCCTTCCGTCATCAAGCGATAGCCTTCGACTTGAGATTCTGAGATGTAATTCGTGTAAGGATCTAAACTCTCTACCATGGCATCGATGCCGGTGCGCATAACGACAGCAGGATCGATCTCATCTACATAGTAGGTATTCAACTCCTTATAAAGGTTGGTGAAGACCTCAAGGTTCTTTGATATTTCAAAGAAGCGACCATGGTCTGGAGGATTGGTCGTGGCTACCAATCCAAGGATTCCGACAAGAAGAAGGGCGGTGAGTTTAAAGGCTTTTTTCATCTGTGTGCGGGGCGTGTGACGATAAGGGTAGAAGAAATTTGAGTCCAGCTTTCGCCAAAACACCAACTACCTCTATTGATAAACGAGACTTAGAGCAAAAAGTGTGCGTGAAATCTGAGCTTTTGCCGAAAGGCCTAGACTATATACAGCAAAAGCCCGCTCCGACAGTGTCGAAACGGGCTTTAAAGCAAAGACTAAATTAGCTTTTAAGCTATCGTCTTAGTACTTAACGTCGAAACTGTAGCGGTCTCCGTTTTCACGGATCGTTGCGCCTGCAGCCTCTGTCTCTACAAATACATTTGCAGTGTTGATCAAGTAGTAGTTGCCATCGCGTGCATCGTATACAGCGAAAACATCTCCAACAAGAACTCTGTCAGAAGTAGAAAGATCAACACTTGAAGAGTTGAATGCTTCCAAAACAGCTTCCTTAGAGTCTACGTCAGCGAAAGGATTCTCCATCACCCATGTAGTACTTACTTTTCTAAGAAGTGTGTTGTTTACTGGTGCAATTTTCTGAATCCAGTTTTCTGTACCCAATGGAATTGCAGAATCAATACCCATGTCACGAATTTCAGCTAGTGTACTAGTTGATCCAGTTCCTAAACCGCCTTCAAGATCCAATCCACCTGTTCCTGTAGGACCAGCTTGGTTGAAAAGAACACCGTTAAGTGTTTGCGTGAGTGGTGTAGAGATAATCTCTTCTGGCTGTGTAATCGTGAGTTCAGCAGATGCTTCTTCTCCATCAAGGTCACGTACAGTGAACGTGTATGTAGTAGAAGTGCTGTATGTAGAAGGAGACACAACGAAGAATGTGCGAGTGAAACCAGCAGAATCAAGGATTATTGCAGGGTTTGCGCGAACAAAGTTGCTAGAGCTGTCAGGACGAACGTCCGTAGAGTTGAGTGCAACATCTACACCGTCACGCTGGTAGCTAATCGTTTGAAGGTTACTATTAGCGTCTGCTGCAACAATAACGAACTCCTGTTCTTGACTTAGCATTCCTTGCTCAGTAATGTTGATTGAATCAACAAGATCGCCAGTTGCTAGCTGAAGCTCAATTGTAGGTGCAACGTTTGTTGCTACTGGTGGAACGATAGGATCGTCCTCACAGCTTACAAGCATAAGCGTAGATGCCATGAATGCCATGGCTAAAAATTTCATCAATGATTTCATCTGAAAATAGTTGAAAGGGTTTGTCAGTGGGGTTCAAATCGAAGCACAAACGTGGAAGATTTTATTCCTATTGCGTTCGATGAGGTTTAAGATTGTTTATCTCTTCAGTCGTGACTAACGAGACTTAACGGTTGCATGTTGGGTAAAGGTCATACTTTTTCACCAGAGTATCACAGCTTTAGAACTTAATAGACCCTTAAACAGACGTTAATGGTTTGGATTGCGTGCTCGGTATCCTTTATAATACTTCACACCAACACCTAGCCCGACCATAAACGTTACGAGTATCCCAAACGCTGCCAGCGCATCTAAATTATTTCTCAATACAGCTAACAATACTATTGCGAGTAGAAAGACCGTCGGCACTTCATTCATGAGGCGAAGACGCTCAGGCTTTGCCAAGTTCGGATCGGCCTCAATCCGTCCGATATAGGTTTTGGCGAAAGCTTGAAAGGCCACAAGCAAGACCAGCAAAGTGAGCTTTACATGGAGCCACGGCATAGATAGGTAACCCGGATTCAGGACGAGCATGAGAATCCCGCACGCCCACGTGATGACTGCGCCTGGCAAAACAATGATGCTGTACACCCGCTTTTCCATCTTTACAAACTGCTCAAGAAGGATAGTACGAGCAGGTTCTTCGCGCTGACTAGCCTCAGCCAGATAGACGAATATGCGCAGCCAATAGAATAGCCCAGCAAACCAAGCTACGAAGCCGACGATGTGAAAGGCCTTAGCATAGAGAATCCCCATGTCACAAAGAAACAAACCCTATTCATAGATCAGCGTTCTTTACTTGCTATGGACTTCATTGATTACTATAAGGTGTTGGGCGTCGAAAAGACCGCAGACGAAAAAGCCATCAAAAAGGCTTATCGAAAGCTCGCGCGTCAACATCACCCGGATGTCAATCCTGACGACAAAGGCGCGGAACAAAATTTCAAAGAGGTAACAGAAGCCTACGAAGTGCTCTCGGATGAGGACAAACGCGCTAAGTATGATCGTTACAGTGCGCAGTTTGGCAAAAACTGGGATCAAGGCCCGGAACGTAGTCAAAGGGGTGGGCCTTTTGGGGCGAGTGGCGGATACACCTATTCCCGCTCTGGTGACCAGCAAGGGTTTAGCGACCTCTTCGAAGAAATGTTTGGATCTCAAGGAGCATTCAATGGGTACAAGCAAGGATCTGCTAGAGGAGGTCAAAGGTTTGCAGGTGCAGACCTGAAAGCACGGCTAACGCTTCCGTTGAGCGAAGTGATGAAAGACCAAAAGCAAGTCGTAGAGGTAGCTGGAAAGAAAATCAGGCTAACGATTCCTGCCGGCGTGGCTGAAGGCCAAACGATACGTATTAAAGGACAGGGTACAAAAGGACCAAGCGGAACTAGAGGCGATCTATACATCACCTTTGGGGTTACCCTACCGAAGGAGATTCGTCGAGAAGGAGCTGATCTACATGCTATCGTTACAGTCGACCTATATGAGGCGCTACTCGGGGGAAAGGTGACCTACGATGCAATGACTGGACCTGTTCGCTTTACGCTAAAACCAGGAACACAGAACGGAACAAAAATCCGTCTAAAAGGAAAGGGAGTCCCAGAATACAAGAGCACCAAAACAGGTGATCTGTACATTGAAATAGAGATTGCGATTCCACAAAACATATCGCCAGAAGAAAAAGAGCTCCTCCAAAAAGCAGCAGCGGTGCGTAAAGAGCAAACGAGTTGAGCATTCGATATGTAGCCAATTCGGCTATTTGACTATTTGATCTTAGTAAGAGTCTACTCAGTTGACAAGCATGACCTCAACAGGAGCATACTGGTTGCGCCCCATTTCAATAGTTGTTCTTCAATCAATCTAAATCTACCGGTCCTCCGTATCAATTTTCCGTTTACATTTGAGTCGTTGCCCGAAGGCATAAGTAGTCAGCATTACCTTTAGAAATCTCCATTAAACAACGCCTCGAATTGGTACGAGGTGACCTTCAATAAGCAACCCAGTCTCCCAAAATTTCCTTTTGACGGTTAATCACCGCGAAGGCTTTTTTGTCCTACCATTAACAGTAAGCAGTCCTCGGCAACTCTTGTCCCAGAGTCCCGAAATACCTATGCGCCTTGGCGTGTGGGTTGCGCAAGCATTGAATTTTTCAAGCTGCGTGTCTCTCGATTGGAGACTGTTATTGGTAGGCCCTTCCCCTCGGGGAGGGGTTTGCTTTTTGCGGCAAGTCCTGCGTACTGTTTCATTCAAAGGCACACAACCTATCCGATGAGCGAAGTAAGTTTTGCTAGCTGCTTGGCATCTCCAAGAGCGATAAGGCTTGTCCCTTTAATCAACTTAGACGTAGGATCTGGATTTACTTCATAGTGCCCGTCTGGGTAGCGCATCGCGACAACACTCACTCCCGTTTTTCTTCTCAGGTCCATATCGAGAAGCGATTTTTGCTGCAAACTCGCAGGGAGCTTATCGTAAGGAATTTCCTCAAACCCAACAGAAGCACTAGCCCCATTAGCAAGTGAAGTGAAGAATTCTACGGCCGAAGGTTTTCGCACCAACGTCGCCATGTAAAAGCTTCCAATTTGCTCAGGTTGAATAACATGATCTGCTCCAACCCTCTTCAACTTAGCTCTACTGGCTGCTTTATACACTCGGGCTATAATATTGAGTGACGGTATTGTCGAATCACGTTCTATGCACAGTTGACGTGCAGAGAGGACGGTAAACGCATTGTCCGAATCATCTCCAAGTGTAACGATCAGACTTTTAGCGTTGAGAATCCCGGCCTGTAGTAACGCTTCATCGTTGGTGGCATCTGCGACGATGTACAACAACGTAGGATGGCGTTCGGTGAGCTGATCTATGTGAGACTGGTCTCTTTCGATCAAAATGATCTGCTCTTCACTGTCTTGCAACTGATCAACGATCTCACGTCCATATCGACCTGCTCCGCAGACGATTACATGATTGGATAGGTTAGAAATCTCTCTTTCCATGAGGTAGTGACGCAGCTTAAAGGTGATTCCCCCGTCTCGTAGTTGCTGAGTGAGCGTAGAAACGAAAATAGCAGTAATGCCAAGGTTTACGATTACAAAGCCAGAGGTGAAGAATCTTCCCAAGGGCGAAAGTGGCCTTATTTCTCCAAACCCGACAGTCGAGATAGTGATCACCGCCATGTACAAGGCATTGCCAAACGTATAGCCCTCTATGAGCATATAGCCCGCGGTGCCTACCAGCATACTCACTAGAAGCATGTAAGCACACATACGAAGCGTTAGGATCGACGTGTTATGTGTGATGCGTAGAAAGCTAGGTAATCTCACAACATGAAGGTAGTGCGCCGCCTCTCTAATTCGAGCTAGAGAAATCAACCAACAACAAAAAAACAAAGGACTTCCCGATAGCGAATCGCTTTGCCTAATTTTGGCCACATGGCAACACCAAAACCTGTAGGCGCATACCCAATGACCAAGCGCGCTGGAGATCTTCTCTTTGTATGCGGCATGGGACCGCGACATCCTGAAACGGACGAAGTTCCTGGACAACGACTTAATCAATACGGGCAGCATGAAGCGTTCGACTTTGAAGCACAAACGCTGCAAGTCTTCGCCAATATCAAAGCTGCTCTGGAAGCAAACGGAGCCAAGTGGGAAGACCTAGTCGATGTGACGGTATTCCTGACCAATATGGAACGAGATTTTGTAGCGTTTAACCGACTCTACGCTCAGCATTTCGGCGAAGTACGACCTACTCGAACTACCGTCGGTATCGCTAGTCTTCCTCGACCTATTAGTGTGGAGCTTAAATGCATCGCATACTGTCCTAAATAACTCGCGTTGCTCGTGATTTGGGGGTTCAAGGTTCATTCAACTAGTCTTGCGCTTTGCATAAGAACTGCTGAACCTTGAACCATCAAACCGATTCTGCGAAGCAGAGAGATTGGGTGACGAACCGCAAGAGGTTCTACTGCCCCAACCAGTACAATGCGATGTCTTCGGCTGCCTGCTTTGCCTCATCGAGGTCGTCGTTAACTAGTACGTAGTCAAAGCGATCGCGGTAAGTCAGTTCTTCACCGGCTCTTGCAATTCGCTTTTTGAGAGAATCCTCGTCTTCAGTTCCACGTCCACGTAACCTTGCAAAAAGTACTTCTGGACTTGGAGGTGAGACAAAAACGACACAAGCAGCATCTGGATAAGCGGCCTTAATTGCCGAGGCTCCTTTAACCTCCACATCAAACACGACGGCTTTGCCTTCGGCCCAGACGCGTTCGATTTCTGCACGCAGCGTGCCGTAGTACTGGCCTTCGTAAACCTCTTCGTACTCGAGAAATCGAGCCGTTTTGATACGATCTCTGAAATCAGCCTGACTTAAGAAGTAGTAATCTTCGCCATGGGTCTCGTGTTCTCGGGGTTCACGAGTGGTAGCAGATACACTGAACGCCAATTTATCTGGAAACTGGCCTAGCAGATGCCGCACCAGTGTAGTCTTACCAGCACCGCTTGGTGCTGTAAAAACGAGGATTTTACCGGCAGGTGCAGGCTTCGAAATCGAAGGTTGGACGACCGCTGAATGAGATATTTTTTTTTCTGGCATCTGGGTGCAAACGTAAGGGTTGCTTAGACGATGTTGGCGAGCTGTTCCTTGATTTTTTCAAGTTCCTCCTTCATACCTACTACGATACGTTGAATGTCACTTGAATAGGCCTTTGCGCCGAGTGTATTTATCTCGCGCCCCATCTCTTGACCAATGAAGTTGAGTCGGCGACCTTTTTCCGGATCGCTGTCATTGAGTTTTTCCATAAAAAACTTGCAATGTTGATCTAAACGCACCTTTTCTTCAGAAATATCAATTTTTTCAAGATAAAAGAGGACTTCTTGCTCTAACCGGCTTTGGTCAACAACCGTCCCCTTTGCATTCTCTTCGATCAGCCTGTCTAAACGAGCTCTCATCCGGACAGCACGATCCGCTTCAAAACCTTCAATAATTGGTATTTCGTTGGCAATGGACTGCGTATGTGACGCTAGAACAGCGGCTAACGATTCTCCTTCGGTGTGCCTGAACGCCATAAAATCAACTAAAGCCTCCTTAAAAGCGGCCCTCAACTTTTTGGTTTCTTGATCTGTTAGGTCTGTCTGTGCAGTACCAACAACGTTAGGTAAACGTAAAACTGAAGCCACTAATCCAGCTTCATCGTTCGCTAACGCAGGTGCAAGATCTAGAAGCTGTTTTCGATAGCGTTGAAATAACGGCTGATTGATGCCTTGGCTGAGGTCTCCTCCTTGCGCATCTTTCCGCTCAATTACTACGTCTATCTTCCCTCTAAAAGCTTGTTGCTGAATGAGTTTTCGCATCTGTAATTCCTCATCACGATAAACCGTTGGTAATTTGAATCGAATGTCCGTCTGACGTGCATTTAAGGCTTTTATTTCGACTTGAACGACCACCTCTCCTAATTGAGCGCTTGCGCGGCCAAAACCTGTCATTGATTGTAACATTGATTCTACATGATTAGCTTAGCGCCGAAGATAAGTGGATAGCACCCGAAAAGGGGCAACTATTCTCAGAACATTGCCTATAATGAACGAACTGACAAAATGCATCAGATTTAACATTGTAACATCAAATTTTTGGCGACATTTGCGCGCCGTTTCCAAAATCAGTGAGCCCCACCCTATTAGCTCACTCCCAATCTATTAGCATGCGTAAAGCAGATCTCGTTGCTGCCATTTCAGAAAAAACTGGTGTCGCCAAAGTCGATGTTCTTGTTACACTCGAAGAATTCTTCAAAGAAGTAAAGAGTAGCCTATCCTCAGGTGAAAACGTTTACATCCGTGGATTCGGAAGTTTTGTGATTAAACGTCGCGCCGAAAAGGTAGGACGTCACATCAAGCGTAACGAAGCAATCGTTATACCTGAACACTTCATACCTTCCTTCAAACCTGCGAAGACATTTGTCGACGAGGTGAAAACGAATGTAAAATCTCTTCCTAGCGAAGAGTCATAGTTGATATGAAACGAGCTCACTGGATAGTTCTTGGGGTTGCAGCCGCCTTGTTCGTACTTCTTTATTGGGGACTAGAACGGCGACCGCCAAATATGCGCGGAGTAGACTCCGTTCGCACCTCGAACATGAGCTCAACGAGTGCAAACGCACTTATTCGTGAAGCTTCGGGAGCACTAGATGCTCGTGAAGAAGCTGAAATACACGGTTTCGAGAAAATGCTCGATGGCGCAACTTCCGATTCGCGGAAAGTTGAACTACTCAAGCAACTCTCTGGAGCGTGGTATCGCACCGGTAATCCAGCTATCGCAGGACACTATGCTGAGCAAATTGCTGAGCTAATGCCAAGCGACACAACTTGGGGAATGGCGGCTACTACGTACACGCTTTGCTTGCGTGCTGATAGCCTCACAACCAAGCAAAGAGACTTCTGTACCGAGCGTGCTTTGCCCGCTTATGAGAATGCAATCTCTTTAGCCGCGGAATCCTCAACACATAAAGTAAACCTCGCGCTGCATTACGCAGACAATCCTCCTGCAAATAACCCAATGCGCGGAATCAGGATGCTCCTAGACTTAAATAAGGAGAATCCTGAAGATGTTGCTGTTTTAGTTCAGCTAGGAAGGTTAGCTTTGCAGACGAATCAGAACGATAAGGCGCTTGGGCGATTAACCTTAGCAACCGAACTCGAACCTGATAACCGAACTGCTCAATGCCTCTTGTCGGAGGCTGCGCGTAGAACGGGCAACGACCAACAAGCGGCTTCAGCCGAAACTGCTTGTCGCAAGTTGTATGATCAAGAGTCCAATTTGTAAACGACAAAAAATTTACCGCTATGCCTTGCGGAAAGAAACGTAAGCGGCACAAGATTGCCACACACAAACGTAAGAAGCGCCTTCGTAAGAACCGCCACAAGAAGAAGAAATAGCCCTAGGACTTTAGTGAGCATCCGCTCCTAATAGCTTCTTTGCTATCTCAACTCTTTGAGAACCCAGTCGGTGTATGACATCGGCTGGGCTCTTCTTGCTTGTACCCATCCCCTCCCATGGCTGATAACGATACCGTTACCAAAAAGTCTGCCGCCAAACCTCCCAGGACTGAGCGTGTAGAACGTCGCGTTGAACGCGACCTGATCATCAAGTCTCTTGATGAGACTGTAGAGATTGCCCTCTTGGAGGATGGTCGCCTTGTCGAATTGCACCACGAGCAACTCGACTCGCAGTTTACTGTAGGTGATATTTTCCTAGGTCGAATACGCAAACTCAACCCTGGGTTGAATGCCGCATTTGTAGGAATCGGTCACGAAAAAGACGCTTTCCTGCACTATACCGATCTCGGTCCGCAGCTGAACTCCATGATCAAGTACGCCAACGGCGCGGTCAACGGAAGCTTCAAAACATCTAAGCTCGATAACTTCAAGCGAGAGGCTGATATCGATAAAGGAGGGAAAATTGCCGCGGTTCTAAAGCCAAAGCAAGACCTACTCTTTCAGATATCGAAAGAACCAATCTCTACCAAAGGTCCCCGGCTCACTGCTGAGATCAACCTTCCTGGTCGTTTTATGGTCCTTACCCCTTTCGGCAAAACGGTAAACGTTTCTAAGAAGATCGGTTCAGCTGAAGAACGTAAGCGTCTAAAGGAACTTGTCACCAGTATTCGCCCTGCGAGTTGTGGTGTCATTGTTCGAACCGCCGCAGAAGGGAAAGGTGCTGAAGAGTTGATGGAAGAGATGAACTACCTCACCAACCAGTGGGATGACATCTTCAAGCAACTACACAAAGCAAAAGCTCCAGCCAAGTTGCTGAGCGAACTCGACAAAACGTCGAGCTTGCTCAGAGACCTACTTAGTGATGACTTCAATCGCGTAGTAACGGATAGCGAGGAGATGTACGATACACTCCATACCTATCTCGAAGCCATTGCGCCCGACCGGTTGGACATCATCAAGCTGCACAAAAGCCAGCGTGACATCTTCGAAGCAAATGGCATCAAACGCCAAATCCAAGCTTCTTTCGGTAAGACAGTCACCATTCAATCTGGAGCATACCTTGTTATCGAGGGAACGGAAGCCATGCACGTGGTCGACGTCAACTCTGGCAACAAGATGGGTCGCAACCACGACGAAGCCTTGTTGAAAGTCAACATGGATTCGGCTCGTGAAATCGCCCGCCAGCTGCGCTTGCGTGATATCGGAGG
The DNA here is from genome assembly GCA_045110575.1 of Saprospiraceae bacterium. Taxonomy (GTDB): domain Bacteria; phylum Bacteroidota; class Bacteroidia; order Chitinophagales; family Saprospiraceae; genus CALDTK01. Next base: position 10,983 of record JBGCGF010000008.1, on the reverse strand, counting down.
CTTGATTGTCATCGACTTCATCGACATGAAGAGCGCTGACCACCGTCAATTGCTGCACCGAGAAATGCGCAAGTTCATGGACGGTGATCGTGCACAACACACGGTTTTACCTTTGAGTAAATTCGGTTTGATGCAGATTACACGACAACGTGTACGACCTGCACTCAAGTTGAGTACTGCTGAGACATGCCCATCTTGTAACGGTACCGGAGAGGTCAATCCTACGGAGCTTGTTACAGATGATATCGAACGCGATCTCGTCAATTTGCTCAATTCTCGTCCAAAGTCGAAGCTCGTCTTACACGTCCACCCTTTTGTGGAGGCGTTCTTGAGCAAAGGCTTTCCGAATCACCAGATGCGCTGGCTATGGCGTCATCAAACGTGGTTACGTCTCGTTGCCCGCGACGAACTTGGACTTACCGAATACACCTTCTTCGATCAAAACGGAGAGGAAATCAGGTTGGCCGAGGTTTAGAACGCATTTACGCGTACACCTCCAACAGTTCACATGTCTAATCAGCCGTTTCGCATTCTCATCGCTCCTTTGAATTGGGGCTTGGGGCACGCGACACGCTGCCTTCCTATTGCCAAGGCCTTTGAAGGACAGGATGCTAACGAACAAGCAATAGAAGTTCATTGGGCTAGCGACGGTCAAGCACTCGCCTTGTTGCGAACTGAACTCCCTGCAGATACATGCATCCATGAGCTTCCGAGCTACAGTATACGCTACCCTACTGGATCGGCATCTGTAAACATGGTGCTGGGCGGTCCTCAGATGGCTGCCGCTATCGTCCAAGAAGCAAAAGCTGTTGCTGCCCTTCACAAGCAACACAACTACAGCTTCATTCTAAGTGATAATCGCTTTGGTTGCAGAGTAGACGGCGTGCCTTCGGCGATCTTGACGCATCAGGTTCACTTGCCTATTCGGAATTGGTTTTCGCGAAAACTGGGAAACCTCCTCAATCAACGACTACTCGCCAAGTTCGACCAAGTCGTCGTTCCAGACATGTCCGCACTACCCCGCCTTGCAGGAAGCATGAGTGCACCACATCCGAAAGTCCCAACGAACTACATCGGACCTGTAAGCCGCTTTTCAAACCATCAAACAATAGCTTTAAGCACCGAGATTGCCCTCGCCATTGTGCTTTCAGGTCCAGAACCACAAAGAACCAAGCTAGAACACAAGCTTTTACAGCAACTGTCTTCCCTAGACTTTGTCGGCCAAGTGACGCTTGTTCGGGGTCGCCCCAGTAGTGCACCAGAATTAGACACCGTTGCCTTAGAAAACATTGCTCAAAAAGGCATTTCTTTAAAGGTCCACGACTTCCTTGGTACAGATGGATTGCTAGCGGTTTTGGCGAAAGCTGACACCCTTATCACACGCCCAGGATACACCTCTGTAATGGACCTATCCGTGTTAGGGCGAAAGGCAATTTATATCCCAACCCCTGGACAGCCAGAACAAGAGTGGCTCGGCAAATCGCTGGAAACCAGCTATATGGGGATTTGCATAGCGCAAAAGAACTTGGTTTTGGCGAAAGCTCTGGAGGAGTTTAAAAAGCTTAGGCCAGCCGAGGAAATTGCCCAACTAACTGGTGCAAGCTTACTAGAGGAATGGGTGGCGAAAGTGCTGGGCAGTGTGTGAGGGCTAACGGTGCTGCTTGGCGATCAACACAACAAGTCTTCACACATGTGAAGAACACGAGAATTCACAAGCCGCGGCTATATAATAACTCTACCTTTACACCAGAGTTGACCGTGAGCAGTCAGCCAATTTTCCGACGCTTTTAGCATACACCCACGTATGAGCGATTCGATAAAGCACGAGTGTGGACTTGCCGTAGTCCGTTTACTCAAGCCTCTTGACTTCTATGTCGAGAAATACGGTACGCCCTTCTGGGGCCTCAACAAGTTGCATCTGCTTATGCAGAAGATGCGCAACCGAGGTCAAGATGGAGCAGGTATCGCTACCATAAAACTCAATCCAACCCCTGGAACGAGGTACATCTCACGCAAGCGATCAAATGGGGACCACCCTATTCGCGAAGTGTTCAACTCCGTTTTCAAAGAGTTTGAAGGCTTGAGCCAAGAGCAACTGCACGATGTTGATACGCTTAAGGCGAATTACCCGTATGCAGGAGAGCTCATGATGGGCCACTTGCGATACGGTACGCACGGACGTAACAGCATTGAAAGCTGTCACCCGTTTTTGCGTCAAAACAACTGGATTAGCCGCAACCTTGTCGTTGCAGGTAATTTCAACCTCACCAACGTGAATGAGCTCTTTGGTCAACTCGTCGATCTCGGCCAGTTTCCAAAAGAAATGAGCGACACGGTCACAGTACTCGAGAAGATCGGGCACTTTCTAGACGATGAGGTTTCCCGTCTCCACAGCTACCACAAGGACGAGACGACCAACCACAAAGAGATCAACAAGCGCATCATCGCTGACATGGATATCGAGCGTATCCTAAAACGCTCGTCCAAGAAATGGGATGGCGGTTATGTGATGGGAGGTTTGATTGGCCATGGTGATGCATTTGTAATGCGTGATCCAAATGGCATCCGTCCAGCATACTACTATCAAGATGATGAGGTAGTAGCGATGGCGAGTGAGCGACCTGCGTTGCAAACTACCTTCGGCGTACACCGCTCAACGATTCAAGAGTTGACCCGCGGTCACGCTCTGATTATTCGCGCGAACGGCGACATCACAGAAAAAGAAATCATTGCACCTGACGTCCGCACAGGCTGCTCTTTTGAGCGGATTTACTTCAGTCGCGGTACAGATTGGCAGATCTATCGGGAGCGCAAGCAATTGGGTGCCCAGATGGTCGACCAAGTGCTAGACACCTTGAAAGGTGACCTCAAGAACACCGTTTTTAGCTATGTGCCGAATACTGCAGAGACGGCCTTTGCCGGGCTTGTCGAAGGCATGAACAAGAAGCTCAACGAGATCAAGCTTGAGCGAATTTTGAGTTCGGACAAGAAGATGAAACGCGAGAAGCTTGAAAAGCTCATGAACCAGACGGTTCGAGTGGAGAAGCTCATCGTTAAGGATGAGAAGATCCGCACCTTCATTGCAGACGATGCGAGTCGTGGCGAGATGGTGAGTCACGTGTATGACACTACCTACGGCGTCGTTCGAAACGAAAAAGACACGATCGTCATTCTTGACGATTCTATTGTTCGAGGTACTACGTTGCGTGATTCAATCATACATGCAGTAGCTCGGTTGAAACCGAAGAAGATTGTTGTGCTTTCGAGTGCGCCACAGATTCGCTATCCAGATTGCTATGGCATTGACATGAGCAAGATGGCCAACTTCGTTGCGTTCCAAGCTTTGATTTCGCTCTTGAAAGAGACGGGAAAGGAGAAGCTTATCGACAAGACGTACCGCGCATGTTTGAAGGCACTTGAGGCTCCAGCTTCCGCCAAAACAACCAACCACATCCAAACGCTTTACAACACGTTCACCTACGAGCAAATCAGTGATCGCATCGCTAAGATCATCACTCCTGATATCGTAGAGTGTGAGGTTGAAGTGATCTATCAAACCGTTGAAGGCCTGCACGAAGCAACCGGCCCAGACAATGATGGTGACTGGTACTTTACCGGAAACTTCCCTACTCCTGGTGGTAATCGCGTAGCCAATCAGGCGTTCGTGAACTACGTTGAGAAGCGAAATGAGCGTGCGTACGTGTAAAGGCTAGCGGAGCTAGGCTTTACTAATTTTGAATTCACGTTCGAAGCTTCGCTCCGACAATTTTGAATTTTGAATGTTCGTGACGCGAGCAGGATGGACCGAGCTGCGAGTTTTACTTAGCTCCATATAAATCATAAGACCACTGAAAACCACCGAGTTTTTAGTGGTCTTGTGCTTTAAAAGACGATTTTTTAATCGGAGTGTATTCGAAGAAAGACAAGCATCTGAAATTTTAATCTCTACAGCGAAAGTTCAATTGAAGAGAGAAAATTATCTATTAGACTATCGAGCTTAGATAAATCACCATATCCAAAATAGGCTCCGTTTTCTACTTTTGAAAACGCCCAATCTTCATCTCCATTATCAATGTGCATTGGAATTAATCGCAGTTCCTTTTCGTAGGGTAGAAGGATCTTAATTGCCCAGCCAGGATTATCTAAAGTTCTAATTTCAATCTTGGAATCATGCTTCCAATCTTCATCTGCAGCGCATTGGATCTCAATCCAATCTGATAGTTCTTTGATTTTACTCATTATAAAATTTTACACCACATTCCGCCCTACCGTAAACACAACGATAATCGCCAGTATTAACCAAATCGCTTTCGTTCCAAATACACCTCTCCGAAAGCGTGCCCACCAAGCAGATCGGGGTGCTCTCCACTCAGCAACGTAGCCTATTAACAGGTAGGGAATTGCCAATACAGCAAAGGGATTAGAGGCAAAAGCTGAAGCGAACCGCAAGTGCAACAAGTCATGTATTGCTCGTTGCGAACCGCACCCTGTACATTGATAGCCCGTAGCAACAAACACAGGACAACGCGGAAACACCCCCGAATCATAAGGACTGAAATTATAAAAGATGTAGGCTCCGGCAATTACTAAAATCGTCCCGAGAAGGGCTAAACCGATCTTCATTAATTCTCTAAGATCATTCCAAGAATGTTCATGCCAATCCCAATGATAAATGAGAACACTAACAAACAGGCGGAAACGATAAATAATATCTTAGCCGTATTCGCAGATGAATTGGCTTCTCTCTGAAAACCCTGGTGATACTGTCGCTCTACTTTTGTCGCGAAGACAAGGCCGATAATTGCCGTAGGCAGCGCAAAGCAGCTGCAAGAAATCACAGTCAGCACAAGCATAATTATGGATTCTGTCTGCCAATTCTTCGGCACGTTACCAGAGCTATCCAAAATCAAGTGTTCATTCCCTTCCATACTGACTTAAGTAAAGCACGAACACAATCAAGTTCTGCGAGTGATAAAATAGGCTTGAATCTCGCGTAGTAGACCCATCACCAACGAAGTACGCACAAGCTAACGCCTACCCGTAGGAAAGTCAAGTATCATGTCCGCACTCAAAGCGCATCTATGCTTACATGAATAAAACGCATAGGCTGAAGCTTAGTCGTTGGACGTGCACAAAGCACGTCCAACGATTAAAGGTCTAGCTATTTAACGCAGCGATAATGATCGCGCCATAAAAGAGGAAGAGTAAGACGAAGAATGCAATACCAGCTCCGACTCCAATTTTGGTCCACTTCCCAGCCTCTTTTGAAAGCCTTTCAGCTTCGGCAACATCGCCTGCATAGAAGCGACTTTCCACTTTGGATGCGCTAATTATTCCAACGATACCAAAGGGTAAGCAGCAGAGTACAGTCACTAGAATAGACTCTAACAACCATGTTTTCGGAGGAGCACCAATTTGTGCATTATCTCCTTTGAATCCTGTAGACACAACAGAGCCTGCACTATTCGCAGCATTGCTAAAAGCACCGCTCGCTTTTCCAAACGCACCAGAGGCTGCTCCCGCAGCACCGGCCATTGCGCCAGCTGCAGCCGCACCAGCTCCTGCTGCCATGTTTCCTGCAGAGCCAGCAGCACTACCGAGCGCATCGCCAGCTTTACCCGCAGCTCCGCCAATGAGGTCACCGGCCTTTCCTGCAGCATCTCCTGCGGCGCTTGCCGCATCAGAAGCTAGATCGCCGGCTTTGCCAGCAGCTCCACCTAACATGTCACCAGCTGATCCCAAAGCGCCAGAAGCTAGATCACCAGCTTTATCAGCAGCGCCCGTTAGCATATCTCCAGCCTTGCCTACAGCATCTCCTGCGGCTCCGCCTAGCATATCTCCAACACTACCTACTGCATCTCCTAAAGCTGAAACAGCATCAGAAGCCATGTCGCCTGCATCACCAGCAGCGCCAGTAAGCATGTCACCAGCTTTGCTGGCCATGTCGCCAGCCGCGTCTTTAACATCGCCAATCATATCGCCTGCAGCATCAGCGGCTCCGCCGAGGGCGTCACCTGCAGCGCCTGCCACAGTCGAACCTGCAGCTGCAATACCTCCAAGCAAACCTGAAAACTCAGGAAGCGTGCTTGCAGGAACCCAGTTATCCATGCCCTCATACCAAACAAGGGTGTCTGGAGTAATCCCTGCAGCCTTAAGCTCGTCAAGTGATACAGGTCCTTTTTTGTCGTCGCCGACTGCGTAGTAGTATTGGTTCATACGAATTGAAGTAAGGCTAGCTGATGGAACGTATGCGCCAGGTTGACGCAACGTATTCATTACCAGCAAGAAGTGATTTGTGCTCCCAATGATAACAAGTATCGATCGATTTTCAGAATCGAGATATCCTCACCCCGAAGAATAAGGAACTTTGGCAAAAGACGAACAGCTGTTCGTAGTCTGCTTATCTTGCCAGCACCTAACCCTTCGATCTAACCAATCGAACGAAACCAATTCTTCGAATGTCAAGCACCACAGCAGCACCATTGAGCGCTACCGCCCCAGGAAAAGTTGACGAAAACGGTATCTACCGTCCGCACAACCACGTGAGGATCGTTACCAGCGCAGCCCTCTTTGACGGGCACGACGCAGCCATCAACATCATGCGCCGCATTCTGCAGCGTTCAGGTGCAGAAATCATTCACCTAGGCCACAACCGTTCGGTTGATGAAGTCGTGCGTTGCGCACTTCAGGAAGATGTCCAAGGCATCGCCATAACCAGCTACCAAGGCGGACACGTAGAGTACTTCAAGTACATGCGCGATCTCCTCGACAAATCTGGCGCTTCACACATTCAGATTGTCGGTGGCGGTGGCGGAACCATCCTCCCTACAGAGATTGAAGAGCTTCAAGCCTACGGTGTGAACCGCATCTACGCGCCAGACGATGGACGTGAAATGGGCTTGCAAGGCATGATCAACGACGTACTCATGCGTTGTGATTTTGAGCTTGGTGCACTTCCAGACACCACACAGGACGAGGTGGTAAAGCTTGCTCGTAAGATTACGCTCGTCGAGAACAACGCTGGTCGGTATACCGACCTCATTAGTGATGTCTCCAAGCAGGCAGCTTCCGCCAAAACCCCTGTCTTAGGTATCACAGGAACTGGTGGATCAGGAAAGTCTTCTCTTGTCGACGAACTCATACGTCGCTTCTTACTCGCCACGACTACAGAGCGCATTGGTGTTGTTTCTGTAGATCCGAGTAAGCGTAAAACAGGTGGCGCACTACTTGGAGATCGTATCCGCATGAATGCTTTGCGTTCACCACGGGTATACATGCGTTCGCTCGCTACGCGTCAAAGCAACTTGGCGCTCAGTAAGTATGTCCAAACAGCAGTCGACCTTCTTAAAGTAGAAGGCTTCGACCTTATCATCTTAGAGACGAGTGGTATCGGTCAAAGTGATACAGAAATCGTCGATCACTCTGATGTCACACTCTACGTGATGACACCTGAGTATGGAGCGGCTACGCAGCTCGAGAAAATCGACATGCTCGATTTTGCCGATCTGATCGCGCTCAACAAGTTCGATAAGCGAGGTTCGCTTGATGCACTTCGTGACGTACGAAAGCAATATCAGCGTAACAACGACCGCTGGCATGATCCACTAGACGATATGCCCGTCTATGGAACGATGGCTTCTGTCTTCAATGACACCGGAGTCAACACACTTTGGACAGCCGTAGAAGCTAAGCTTGCAGAGCGTGGTTACGACCACCTTCAGCTTTCTTCAAGTTCTTCGAATATCCTAGCAAAACAATCAACTGAAGCAGCCACCGCAACAGCCGGAGCTCCTTCAGCTATTATTCCTGGCGCACGCCAACGCTACCTTTCTGAAATTTCAGAAGCCAATCGCGCTTACGATGCAAAGGTTTTGGCGCAAGCTGAACTCGCCCGTAAAGTCCAACATGTCGAAGGCACCGCGCGACTCATCGAAAACAATGAGGTGATTGAGCTGGCCGCTACCCTACGCCGCCAGTTGCCAGCCGATGCTGCAGATGAACTCGACGGCTGGGATGCCCTCGTTGCTCGCTACACCGCCGACGAGTACGTGTACCACGTCCGCGACAAAGCGATTAAGGTTCCGACTTCGACCAAGAGTCTTTCTGGCAGCAAAATCCAACGCGTTTCTCTACCGAAATACAACGATTGGGGCGATCGCCTCCGTTGGTTGCGTCAAGAGAATGTACCTGGAGAGTTTCCATACACAGCGGGTGTATTCCCTTTCAAACGACAAGGAGAAGATCCAACTCGCATGTTTGCAGGAGAAGGTGGGCCGGAGCGTACCAACAAACGTTTTCACTACCTGAGCAACGGCATGCCTGCAGCTCGACTTTCAACCGCGTTTGACTCAGTGACGCTCTACGGAGAAGACCCTGATCATCGTCCTGACATCTTTGGAAAGGTCGGCAACTCTGGTGTGAGCATCTGCTCGCTCGATGATGCCAAGCGCCTGTACTCAGGTTTTGACTTGAGTAAGCCTACAACATCGGTAAGTATGACCATCAATGGTCCTGCAGCTGCGGTTACGGCGTTTTACATGAACGCAGCAATCGACCAGCAATGCGAGATGTACATCACAGAACATAAGCTAGAGCATCTTGTAGAAGAAGCTTACGTCAAAATCTATGACGCAAAAGGACTCGACCGTCCAACCTACCGTGGTGAGATCCCGCCAGGAAACAACGGCCTAGGACTTATGCTTCTCGGTTTGACTGGTGATCAAGTGATACCTGCTGATGCGTATGCTGCATGCCGACTCAAAGCCCTTACCAGTGTTAGAGGAACGGTACAAGCAGACATCCTTAAAGAAGATCAGGCGCAGAATACCTGCATTTTCTCAACTGAGTTTTCTCTTCGCCTCATGGGCGACATGCAAGAGGCGTTCATACGTGAAGGCATCCGCAACTTCTACTCGGTAAGTATCTCCGGATACCACATTGCTGAGGCAGGAGCAAACCCGATTACACAGCTTGCGTTTACGCTTGCCAATGGCTTCACTTACGTAGAGTACTACTTGAGCCGCGGGATGGACATCAACAAGTTTGCTCCAAACTTGAGCTTCTTCTTCTCCAACGGAGTAGATCCTGAGTATGCGGTGATCGGTCGCGTTGCAAGACGTGTTTGGGCAAAAGCTATGCGTGAGAAGTACGGTGCAAATGACCGTAGCCAAAAGCTCAAGTACCATATTCAGACCTCTGGACGCAGCTTACACGCACAGGAGATCAGCTTTAATGATATCCGCACAACGCTGCAGGCTCTTTACGCGATCTACGACAACTGTAACTCACTACACACGAATGCTTATGACGAGGCGATTACGACTCCTACGGAGGACAGCGTTCGTCGTGCAGTAGCGATTCAGTTGATCATCAACCACGAGTTGGGACTTGCGAAGAATGAGAACCCGCTACAAGGATCGTTCATCATCGAAGAATTGACCGACCTAGTAGAGGACGCTGTGCTCATGGAATTTGATCGCCTCACCGAACGTGGTGGTGTACTCGGAGCCATGGAGTCGATGTATCAACGCGGCAAGATTCAAGAAGAGTCGATGCACTACGAGATGCTCAAGCACACCGGCGAAATGCCAGTGATTGGCGTCAATACGTACAAGGGCAAAGACGGATCTCCGACGATCATCCCAAGTGAGGTTATTCGTGCGGATCAAGATGAGAAGCTTTCGCAGATCACTCGCTTAGAAGGCTTGCATGCTGCCTTTGCTGATCGTGCCCCAGCTGCTTTGAAGCACTTACAAGAGGTCGCTCTTGCAGGAGACAATACGTTTGATGTGCTACTTGAAGCTGCGAAGTACTGCTCACTAGGTCAATTGACTGGCGCGCTGTACGAAGTGGGTGGAGAGTACCGCAGAAACATGTAAGCAGGCACTTTTTTCATGACATCTTTTTAAGCAGGTCATTTTCGTTTCGGCGAGGATGACCTGCTCTTGTTTTGTAACTAAAATGTCATTTACACGATTTTGTGTAGCTTGTCGTGATCCCCAACAATGTGTTCACACTGAGGGAGATACATTTCAAACCAACCAAGATTTTACAATGGGAATTTTACCGTTCTTTCTCGCAGCACTCATCCCCATGATTGTTGGTGCACTTTACTATTCTCCTCCAGTTGCGGGTAATGCCTGGATGAAGACAAACGGCTTCACCAAGGAGAGTCTTGAAGGAGGCAACATGGCATTGATCTTAGGCCTTAGTTATGTCTTCGCACTGCTTCTTACGCTTCCAGTATACCAGATGTCCGTTCACCAAACTGGCTTTGAATCAACATTGGCCATGATCGAGGGCTTTGGTGTTCCTGGATCAGACATTCAGAATTACATCGATAGCTTCATGGAGCTTCACGGAGACAGACACCGGACTTTCGGCCACGGCGTATTACACGGTGGTCTTATCGGTGGGTTAGGAATTGCGCTTCCGCTGATTGGAATAAACGCATTATTCGAGCGTCGTGGATGGAAGTACATTGTTATACACCTTGTGTATTGGATGATTACTCTAGGCCTTATGGGCGGCGTTCTTTGCCAGTTTGCCATGCGGTCGTAGTCACTGATTGTTTCTGCTCTAGTACCGTTTACAAATTGGTTCTTGTAGAAGAGAAAAAAGCCTCTTCTACTCTTTTGGAAATATGAATGTTCTCGTACTTTAGCAGTACTAACCAAAAAACTCAAACATGAGATTACTCCTTACATTTTTCGCACTGGCCTTGTTCTCAGCCAGTTCGTTCGCCGTTACTCACGAAAAAGTATGGCAGGACGTTGTTGTTGAGCACGCTGAGCTTTCAGCACTAAACGACAAAGCTCCAGCGCTCGACATGAACGCATTCCTTGTAACTATTCAGGTGGTTTAGTTCCCGTTTTAACTGAACGCACGGTTGTCAACAGATTTCCTTAATGACTTGTGGCTAATGTGGACGGTATATTCTTGTCCTTTTATCACTTCTAGTGGATCTTTGGCACATCATACCAT
>JBGCGF010000007.1:0-144881 GCA_045110575.1 Saprospiraceae bacterium | reverse complement strand
TAGCTCACCCAATCTGGCGCAAGTACAATCGCTTCATCTCCTGGATCGAGCAACGCAAGACACAGGTTGGCAATCGACTGCTTGGCACCGTTACTCACCACGATTTGCTCGGGTGTGTAGCTGAGCTTATTGTCTCGCTGGAACTTCCGTGCAATCGCTTCGCGCAAGGCAGGCGTACCGTTCACAGGCGTGTACTTGGTATGCCCTTCGTCAAGCGCCTTCTTAGCAGCTTCCTTGATGTGGTCGGGCGTATCAAGGTCCGGTTCACCAAGACTCAGTGAAATCACATTATGCCCTTCAGCAGCCAGTTCACGCGCCATGCGAGACATTGCTAGGGTAGAACTCTCCTCCATTTCAAGGATGCGAGTAGAAAGATGTGGTTTGAGCGCAGAAGTGGTGGTCGTAGACATAAGCACGGTGTGTGACGGTAAATGTAGTTCTAGTACGGGTGATTTGCCAGCAAAAAATATGCGTTTTTAGCATGATCGTTTTTGCTTGTTGGTGAGGGCATTTTGGAGCGAGTTATGGTCTTGAATGCGTTTGTAATTCGTCGATTTACGAACAGACTCCCTACAAAGCCTTTTATCCTGACGGTCAGCCGAAACGCGGTCGGCTCTCAAGCTGATCCTCAGGATAAAAGGCGCCCTTCCCTTCATAAATCGAAACCGACCCGCAGGCTGACCTTAAGTACAAAAGGCGCCCTCCTCTTCATAAATCGAAACCGGCTCGCAGGTTGACCTTAAGTACAAAAGGCGCCTCCTGTAGGCCAACTCGCCAAAGAGCAGAACCCCGAACCAACACTCCGAAAAGTGCGAAGCAATAGATGTAGTGTTGTCGAACCTCGAACCAGCCGTTCGAAAGTGTGAAGCACTAAGAACGGCTATTGAACTTTGAACCCAATTTTCGAAGTGCAAAGCACAAGAGAAGTTGAATGTTCCCTACTATCTTGCGCCCATGCAAGAGAAGCTCGAACGATTGGAAGAACTGCGCAACAAAGCCCACGAAGGTGGAGGAGAAGCGCGTATCGCCCGTCAACACAGCAAAGGACAGCTCACCGCCCGCGAACGGATCGAGGTCTTTTTTGACCCCGGAACCTTCACAGAAATGGGCATGTTCGTCGAACACCGTACCGTCGATTTCGGTATGGCCGACCAGCAATTTTTAGGTGATGGGGTAGTGACCGGCTTCGGTAAAGTCGACGAACGTCTCGTCTATGCCTTCGCCCAAGACTTCACCATTTTTGGCGGAAGCCTCTCGGAAACACACGCCGAGAAAATCTGCAAGTTGATGGACCTCGCTGTCCAAAACCGCGCACCACTCGTTGGACTCAATGATTCAGGTGGCGCACGTATCCAAGAGGGCGTTCGCTCGCTTGGTGGCTATGCCGAGATCTTCTACCGCAACGTTCAAGCATCAGGCGTTATCCCACAGATCAGCGCGATCATGGGACCTTGCGCGGGTGGGGCAGTGTACTCACCAGCGATGACCGATTTCACGATCATGGTCGAGAACACGAGCTACATGTTCGTGACCGGTCCTAACGTCGTCAAAACCGTAACCAACGAGGAAGTAACCAGCGAAGAACTCGGTGGTGCACGCACGCATGCTACTAAGTCTGGCGTAACACACCTCACCGCGGCCAACGACGTTGCTTGCATCGAAAAAATTCGCACGCTCCTCAGTTACTTGCCTTCAAGTTGCGATGAGGAAGCGCCGTTTTATCCATACGCGTTAGGGGAAGAATTGCGTCCGAAATTGACGGACATGATTCCTGCCGCGGCCAACCAGCCGTACGACATGCGTGAAGTGGCTAAGGAGATCATTGACGAAGGAAGTCTCTTCGAGATTCAACCTGATTTTGCAGACAACATCATCACTGCTTACGCACGTATCGGCGGCCAATCCATCGGTATCGTCGGCAACCAGCCACAGAGTTTGGCCGGTGTACTTGATTCAAATTCCAGTCGCAAAGCCGCACGTTTTGTGCGCACCTGTGACTGTTTCAATATTCCACTTCTCGTATTGGTCGACGTTCCAGGGTTCCTCCCCGGCACCGATCAAGAGTGGCAAGGCATCATCACGCACGGCGCCAAGCTGCTCTATGCATTCAGCGAGGCAACTGTGCCACGCATCTCTCTCATTACGCGTAAAGCGTACGGTGGAGCATACGATGTCATGAACTCGAAGCACATCCGTTCGGACTACAACTTCGCGTGGCCAAGTGCCGAGATCGCAGTCATGGGCGCCAAAGGTGCCAGTGAGATCATCTTCCGCAAGGAGCTCAAAGCAGCCGACGATCCAGCTGCCGAACTCGCTAAGAAGGAAGCTGATTACGCAGAGAAGTTCGCGCATCCTTACCGTGCAGCCGCTCGTGGCTTCATCGATGATGTCATTGATCCAGCTGAGACTCGCCGCGTCCTATTACGCTGTTTCGATTCGCTTTCGCTAAAACACGTGGAGCCAGTGCGCAGAAAGCACGGAAATATTCCGCTCTAAGTACCGTCATTTCGACTGAAGCTGGCGAAGCCGCGAAACGGAGAAATCTGTTGGCCTTACCCTTTTGAATTTTGAATTTTCGTGATGCTGGGCTCGCCTTCGGCTCATCTTACGTTGATGCTAAGGCTTCCTAAACTTGTTGACGGATCCTATGGCTAATGCCTTGAGCGCGTGCTTTAGCTCGCCGAACATCCCAAACGAGCAACATCCTGCATTGCGATCTTTGCTCCTTTGCGCAACGAGCGGAGCTCGTTTCCTTGCGATTCAAAAACGTGTCGTAGGTCATCCAGTCCAGCAGTACTGCGGGACGATCTTTGCTTCCTATCGTAATGAGCGAAGCTCATCCTTGCGATAAAAATCTACCTGTTCTAAACGAGATCACTTTGCGATAGGAAAGACCTACCCAATGTCCTCCGCGCTCAACACACGATCATACTTTAACGTCACCCACGTAGACTCTTTCGTCAGGACATCAAACATTTGGCACGCACCAACTGCAGGAGAATAAAGATGTAAAGACATGCTGCGCTTCTTTGAAGTATTCGCCAGCATGTGTAAACCTTTCTCGTCATTTATATGTGCACGATCACCACTAGAGATCGTTCGAGTATTGACGTGCGTGATCGTTTCGTCATCGATGTCATAGGCAGATTCGGTCAATTCACCTTCGCAGATGTGCATCCAACATTCACTTCCTGCATGACAATGCACGGCAGTTGAAGCGCTCGGACTCCAGCACAACAAAATCAATTCAACACGGCTATCGCGGTGTAAACAGATGCGGGTGTAACACCCGTCTTTCCAAATGGCAAAAGGCTCGAGATCCACCGCCAATGCATCGGGGTCAAAAGGCAACTCTCCAAGTTCGTTGGTTGGTGTTTCTTGGAGAAGCCTAATCAGGTCTCCTAAGGTGTCAATCGTTTCAGTAGTCTCAATAATGCCCATGTTGACGGTAAACTACGCATATTAAATTGGGGATGACTTTGGGTATGAGTCGGCTGGGGGAGCTGATCGGCGTACCTTTGCGGATATGAGTGATTCGATGAAGCAGGAGTTAGAGTGGTTTAATCAATTGACCGAGCAATTGCTTCAAGTCGAGAAAGATGAGCCTGTCGCAGCTCCTATTCCTACGTCGGAATTAGCGAATCGCCTCGACTTAGAACTCAATGAAGATCCCATCAGCGATGATGAATTCTTCGCATCACTCCAAGACCTTGTAATGAGTACGCCTCGTACCGCGTCGAAGTCTTTTTTTAACCAACTCTTCGGTGGTCGTAACGCAAAAGCAACGCTCGGCGAACTACTCGCGACCATGCTCAACAACAGCATGTACACGTACAAGGTGGGCGGACCTCAAGTCGCAGTAGAAAAGGAAATCGTGAAGAAAGTAGCGATGGCTGCCGGGTTTAACAATGACTTTGGAGGTACAATTAGCTCTGGCGGATCAATGAGTAACCTCATCGCTATGCTCATGGCGAGAGACAAGATCTCTCCTGAAATTCGCTTTAAAGGCAAGGATCAACAGTCACTTGTTGCGTACACCTCAAAAGCGTCTCACTACTCTAATAAAAAGAACGCTTCTTTCCTCGGAATCGGTTTGGAGTGCCTTCGTTTAGTTGAAGTTGATGAGCTCGGACGCATGAGTGCAGCTGACCTCGAATTAAAAATTAAGGCAGATATTGACAATGGCCTGACTCCTTTCTTCGTCAACTGCACTGCTGGTACTACCGTACTTGGGGCATTTGATCCGATTAGGGAAGTTACAGCTGTCGCCAAAACCTACAACGTCTGGACGCACGTCGACGGCGCATATTGCGGACCTGTTCTCTTTAGCGATCGCTTCAAGCATCTCGTCGATGGACTTGAAACAGCTGACTCGTTCAACCTCAATGCACACAAAATGCTCGGCACTCCGCTGACGTGTTCTGTCATAGTGGTGAAGGACAAAAAGCACATCTACGATTCTCTATCTATGGAGGCTGATTACCTCTATCAGACGGACATGGACGAGTACAACCTCGGAAAGACTTCCCTTCAATGCGGTCGACGAAACAACGCACTTAAATTCTGGTGCCTCTGGAAATCTGTCGGAACCACCGGTCTCGCAGATATCGTCGAAAAACAAATGGACTTGGCCGAGCACGCTCGCCAGTATGTTGATTCATCGGAATACTATACGTTGTACAGTTTCAAGGATTCTATCTCGATCTGTTTCAACTATAAGGATATTGATCCGATCGTTTTATGTACCTCTCTTTACGAGCATGCTGAACTCATGGTCGGATATGGCAGCTATAACGGAGTCACGTTCGTCCGTTTAGTCACCATGGATCCACGCAACGAAATGACAGACATCGACGCCTTCTTCAAAACCCTGGAGAAGCACGCTGCGAAGTATGAGTTGACCCCGGTGTTGGCAGGGTAGTCCCGTCATTCCGACTGAAGCTGCCTACCGCGCCTTTCGTCATTTCGACTGAAGCTGGCGCAGCCGCGGAACGGAGAAATCTGCTGCGAAGCACTCTTCCGTTAGGTAGTACTAAAAAGATCTCTCCGCTGCGCACGTAATCGTTTCGGTCGCTGCCGCCAGCTTGGTGCTAGGTCATTTCGACTGAAGCTGGCGCAGCCGCGGAACGGAGAAATCTGTTGCGAAGCACTCTTCCGTTAGGTAGTACTAAAACAGATCTCTCCGCTGCGCACGTAACCGAATCGGTTGCTGCCGCCAGCTTGAAGTAATCGTGCTCCGGTCGAGATGACGGTATGCGCGAACAAATCTCTCTGCTACGCCTTTCGTCATTTCGACTGAAGCTGGCGCAGCCGCGGAACGGAGAAATCTGTTGCGAAGCACTCCTCCGTTTGGTAGTTCTAGAAAGATCTCTCCGCTGGGCACGTAACCGCATCGGTTGCTGCCGCCAGCTTGAAGTAATCGTGCTCCGGTCGAGATGACGGTATGTGCGAACAAATCTCTCTGCTACGCCTTTTCGTCATTTCGACTGAAGCTGGCGCAGCCGCGGAACGGAGAAATATGTTCGTTACCACCTTTCAGGTTTAATCACTTTTATCCCATCCAGGTTTTTTAGGGAAAAGCGGCATGTGCAGCTTTTCAGGAAGTGTTATCTCTGGCAATTCGTAACCATCTTCCCAAACGGCTAGATCAACCCATTCAGGATTGGCGTTCGAGATAAGCGCATCTTTCTTTTTTCTGCTCCAACGCTTAAGCTGTTTTTCTCTTGCGATAGCTTCGATCATAGTGGGCTGAGCTTCTGCATACACAAGATGAACAAGGTTGTATTGGTCAGGAAAGGACCCCGGTTTTGGTGTTTTTACATGCTCATAGAGCCTCCTCAATAGGTTGTTCGTTACTCCTATGTAGAGTGTAGTCTTGTTCTTATTGGTGAGTACATAAACATATCCCATGCACTAATAATAGTGGATTTTTGAGAACCCGTCATTTCGACTGAAGCTGGCGAAGCCGCGGAACGGAGAAATCTGTTGCGAAGCACTCCTCTGCTTGGTAGTTCTAAACAGATCTCTCCGCTGCGCACGTAACCGTTTCAGTTGCTGCCGCCAGATTGGTGCAATCGTGCTCCGGTCGAGATGACGATATGTGCAAACAGATCTCTCCGCTGTGCACGTAACCGTTTCGGTTGCTGCCGCCAGTTTAGTACCCCATCGTCACTCCACTCGACACAACCACATGAACAACACCGCCCAACTCTAGCGTTACCTTGCGGAGCCTTACACCTTTTTATTCCAATTACGCCTCCTGAAACGCATTCTCAAAATACTCGCTTGGACGGTAGGTATTCTCCTACTCCTGCTCATCCTATTGATGCTGCTCCTGCGGATTCCGTCGGTGCAAAACAGGGTGCTGCAAGCGGCAATTCCAACCATCGAAGGGATTCTTGGAGGTGCAGAGGTAGAGATTGCACGGATAGACCTCGATTTCTTCGACGCTGTGGCAGTAGAAGGTGTTTTGATTCGTGATCTTCAAGGCGATACACTAGTATTCGCAGAAGAGCTAGGCGTCGACATTGGCGTGTTTAGCCTCTTCGGAGGAGAACTCTTTATCGATGAAGTGCGGCTTGATGGTGCTGTTGTCAATGCCTATCAACTTGCGCAAGACTCTGCATTCAACTACCAGTTCATCTTGGACGCGTTTGCTCCGACCTCGCCGACGCCGGTGGATACAACCGCCTCGGCAGTCACGTTTGGTTTACGAACGGTCAACCTGAAAAATACCAGGGTCAGACTGCTAGACGAGCAAGTACCGACAGACTTAAATGTGCGTCTAAATAAGCTGGTCGTTGAAGTTGCGGCGCTTAATTTAGAAGACCTCGCAATCGACTTGGCGAGTGTAGAAGTGGCAGGTCTGAAAGGATCCTACGTTCTCGGTGAGCATGCAAATGAAATCGTGGTCGCGGACACCAGTGCTACTTCTAGCGCAATGACTTTCCCGTATGCCGGTTTGCCTGTTGCGATTGGTCAGCTTTCGCTAAAACAGATTGACTTTGCGTATCGAGACGACAACACGCAACGGCTCAAAAAAGGCCTTGATCCAGGCAACATCCATATCCAGGACCTCGCAGCTGAAGCAAATCGGTTTCGTTGGGACAGTACACGCATAGCCTTGAACTGGGATGAACTCGAGTTCCGCGAGCAGAGTGAGTTAGAAGTGGATGAATTGGCTTTCGATCTTGAATTGACACCACAATCGCTAGACCTTAACAACTTCGAATTTCGCACGAGTGAGTCGGCGGTTTTGGCGCAAGCTGTACTGGACTATCGTGACTTTGAAAGCCTTGTGAACTTAGACCCTTCAACAAAGGTCTCTCTTCATTTTCAGGATAACTACGTCTCCTTTCGAGACATCCAATTACTCGCACCGACACTCGAAGATGCGGGCTTAAACCTGAGTAGAAACGCCAGTATTTTTCTAGATGGAGCGGTTACCGGTTCGTTTCGGAAGTTAATACTTGATGGACTCGACGTGCGACTAGGGAAGCAAACAGGTCTTACCGCTTCCGGTCAGATCACAAGTCCACTTGATCCAGAAAAGCTGAGTTATAACCTTAAGGTATCGAAGCTTACCAGCAGCTATACTGACCTCAAGCGACTCACAAAGGGAATTGAACTTCCTGCAGGACTTGCTGATTTTGGCAGGTTCAGTTTTAGCGGAAGCTTGAAAGGAACAACAAGCACACTCGATGGGAAGAACCTCAACCTGCGCACGGCTGGTAGGACAGCCTTCCTCGGAGACCTGAAGCTTTCTAACCTCGACAATCCAGATAATCTGCTGGTAGATGCAAAAGTGAAGTCTTTCAAAACCAACGCGGCGGAGTTGAAAAGCTTTATTCCTGATAGTCTGGCGGTAGATGTTGAGGCGCTTGGAAACATCGATTTTCAGGGCAACTACAAAGGCTCTCTCACGGAGTTCGTAGTGGACGGTAAACTCATGTCCGATCTTGGTAATCTGACAGCGGACCTAAGCGCCAATTTGAATGCCGACTACACGGACGGTTCTTACAAAGGAGAACTCGAACTCGAGAGGTTTGACTTGGGGACTTTCTTGAGAGACACTACGTTAGGAACACTGACCCTAGATATAGAGCTTGACGGAAATGGTCTTTCTCCAGAAGCCATCGCGAGTAATCTCAAAGGCAAGGTTGGCGAGTTCTCCTATCAAGGATATACCTATCACGACATTGATTTTAATGGAAAGCTCAACGAACAGAAGTTTGAAGGCTTCTTTAAAATTGATGATCCAAACCTGCGGTTGACGTTCAACGGCCTGGTCGATTTTAGAGATACCATTCCCGTCATGGTGTTCGAGGCTGCGCTTGATACAATCGCTTTGCAGCCGCTAAATCTTTATCCTGATCCTTTAGGCCTGTCTGCATCTATCCGTTCGAACATTACTGGTAATTCAGCTGATAACCTTACCGGAAAGCTTGCAGTAGACAGCCTACGAATGCAAAACGGAGACCGCTTCGCAGACCTAGATCAACTCTTACTGCAAGCAGGTGACACCTCCATGGGAAGGTTTTTGACCATCACTTCTGAAATGTTGAATGCAGAGCTTCTAGGTCAATATTCAATTGCAGAGCTTCCAGATGTTCTGACGGCGTATATCGACAACTTCTTCCCGGTCTTGAAGTATGTGAGTGAGCTTTCAGTGGAAGATGGGAATGTCGAAGTCACACCAGCAATTAAGAAAGTTCGCAAGGCGCAGGACTTCTCTTTCCTTTTTGAAGTACGTGATCCTGTAGAGTTGGCCAATCTGTTCGATGAAGGTTTGACGGAGCTGGACACCGCCTCGTTCGGAGGCACGTTCAACTCGACGGATAAGCTTGACGCGAAATTTTATCTTCCAGGAATTGCCTATGCCGGGACAACGGCAGATTCGGTTTTGGCTAGTATCATAGGAGCGCGTGAGGACTTGATCTTGGACACGCGTACTGTCGGCTTACTAGCCGGAGGAACGCTTGTTTATGAACTGAACGCCAAGGTTAACATGGGGCGAGACAGTCTAGTGTTCGATCTAGAGGCGCTCGCAAATGCGGACTCAACGATTGTTGCGACACGACTTGCGGTAACAGAAAACAAGGAAGGTCGATACCTCGCTTCCTTCATGGATAACCTTTCCATCATAGGACAGGAGTGGGTCATTGATCCTGAAAACAGATTGGAGTATTGGAACAACTACCTCGATATCAGGAAGCTGAATTTCTCCAAGGACGATCAGCGCATTCTAGTGAGTTCGGACGATGAGAGTACCGATGCAGACATTGTACCTATCACCGTGCGAATTGAAAACTTCAAGCTGTCTGAATTTGAAGGCCTCGTCCCAATCGACAGCTTCAGTCTCACAGGATTGGTAAACGGAAAGTTGGCGGTGCAGGATCCGTACGGGGATTTGTACTACACTGCCGATGTAACTGCAAGCGATATCGTCATGAATGGCGAACCTGTAGGAACGTTCATTGCCAATGCGAGTTCGGCTGGACTAGACGAGCTATTAGGGATTGACGTCCGCTTGGAGGGCAAAGTGAACGATGCCGCTATCGCAGGTACGTATGATATTCAAACCGGAGACATCGACCTGAACGCAAAGATTCGGGCGATTGAATTGCGCCTCATAGATCCGCTCGCCATTGGGGTTTTGGCGAAGACCGAAGGAGTATTGATCTCGGATCTATCGGTGACGGGTAACATCGACAAGCCGATAGTTGAAGGCTTCGTTGCGTTAGATGATGCAGCTACTACAGTTGAACTTCTGGGCGCCCGGTTTAAAGTTGCCAATAGTAAAATTGACCTAAGTGAGCGCTTACTCAATTTTAATACGTTTATCCTTGCCGATTCTGCGAATAGGAAAGCTACAATTTCAGGTACAATCGCGCATGACTATTTCGAAGACTTTGCGCTAGACCTGCGCTTACAAACAGATGGTTTCAAGGTCTTAGGGACGCAGCCGAATTTAGAAGAACTCTACTACGGTAAGGCAATCGTCGCAGCTGATTTGAAGATTACGGGTGACTTAGACATCCCAGTCGTTAGAGGAACGGCAGCCACCAAGAGCGGTACCGATGTGACGATCGTTCCGTTGATTAGCGTAAATGGAGTGAGTCAAGAGGATTGGGTCATTTATGCTGATCCAAAGACATTGGCGCAGGACACGCTCATCGATCTGAATGACCTCTACCAAGCAAACACCTTAGGGATAGATCTTGCTGTGGCCGTCACTGTTAAAAAAGATGCAGCGCTCAATGTCTTGATCGATCCACAGACAGGAGATGCACTTCTTGCGCACGGCGATGCAGAGTTGAACATCAACATGACTCCCGACGGAGATATCAGTGTTACAGGCTTGTATGAGATTGACAGAGGTGTTTACCAGTTTACCTTGCCTACCCTCGGCGTGAAGTTGCGACAGTACAAATTTGACCTTAAGAAAGGAAGCTATATGCGCTTTGTGGGTGATCCATTGGATAGTCGATTTGACATCACGGCGATCTACACTACCGAGACGACGACCTACGAATTGCTGCAACTCGAGAGTTCTGAGAGCATTGAAGATTCTCAAGCGGCTTCCGCCAAAAGAAGGCAAGAGGTTAATATCCTCATGGAGATGAAAGGAACGATCGATGATCCAGACATCATTCTAGACATTGATGTGCCTCAAGCTGGCGGCAGTGTGGTGACCAACGATGTCCAGCGAATACTCAACGGTCTTTCAGATCAGGCGATGTACGAGCAAGTATTCTCGATTTTGGTCTTCAATAGTTTCAATGCCTTTGGAGGAGGCGGCGGCGAAGGCTCAACGCCAGGAGATCAAGGAGCTCAGCTGGCGATTAACTCGCTCAGCAACTTGGTGTCTAACCAGCTCAATAAGTTAGCGGATAAAGCACTTGGCGGATTCGATGTGAACATCGGATTGGACAGCTACAAGGATCGCTACACCGGTAGTCGTCAGAATACCGCCAACCTTGACCTCTCGCGGTCGCTTTTCAATGATCGACTCACGGTCACCTTTGGTACTGATGTGAATGTCGGTTCAACGGAATTGATTGCTGGCGATAATGCCGCTGGCTTCCAAAGCAACTTCGTGCTTCGTTATCAGCTGACCCAGAGTGGGCGCTACTTCGTGAGCGTGTTTAGACGTCCTGACTACGATGTCATCTCTACCACTACACCTTATGAAAATGGGGTAGGGGTGAGCTATTCGAAGAAGTTCAATTAGGCTTCTTTTTTCAGTGAATCCCTTGTACGGTTTGCTGCTAAGAATTCACTACAAGCGATTACTTTAGCGCTTCTAAATTTGACCCATGGCCTTCGAGCAACTTATCAACGAACTGAACCGCCTTCAACGACGTATCTACGAAAGCTACCGTGAGTTCAATACTACTCAGGACAACCTCGATAGCAAGGAGCTGATTGAGTTCTTCATCCAGCAAGCTGCCCAGCGCAAAGAGTACTACGCTGCAATTCGTGAAACCATTAAGGATCACGGCGAGATTCCAGCAAACGTAACACGTCCTTTCAGCGATGCAGCCGATGAGATCTTTACAGACCTCAAGACTTTCTTCTCCGCAGAAGATGACAAGATGATCCTTCAAGAGGCTAAGCAGGTTGAGCAGCGTCTACTCGCATCGTACGACCAAGTACTTGCTGTAGCGTCTGTGTCTCCTTCTCTAGAGAAGCTTCTTACAGAGCAACGCGACGAAGTCGCTCGCGATCACAAAGAGATTTCTGACGCGCTTGATAAAGTAAGTTAAAGTTGACCATCGAACGGATGAGCAAGAAGTCGTGTTACGTCTGACAAAGCGCCTACATGCCAATCCGAAACATCGGTGTCCATTCAACTCAAGTTGCCAAACAGCAACCCCTATTTAGCAAGAGGTGGGTAGCGACAGCAGTCGTTGCCTACCTCTTGTTGGTTTTAGTATCGTCTTCAGGTTGTTCTATTCAGCAACACTTAGACAAGAGCAAACCGCTCTACGACGGAAGTGCAATCCGCATTACCAATTCAGAAGTAGTACCTGACGAGAAAGACTTGGAGCGAGAGCTTGTCAAGCAAGTGCAGCAAGAGCGCGTAGGACAGATCGCCATGTGGTGGTGGTTCAAACTTGATACACCAAAGGAAAAAGGAGTCAAAAAGTGGCTTCAGAAAACCCTCGGACAACCACCGAGCTACTACAAACCTTCGAAGTCGAACTTGACCTTTCTGCTTATGCAGGATTACCTCAAGGATCATGGATTCTTTGGGGCGAGCATTCGGCAGGATACGACGCATCCAGACACTTACCGCATCTTGGATTCCTTTGTCATTGTGGCAGTTCCGAGAGCTCGAATCGATACCATCGTTTGGCCGCTTGATTCGAGTGCATTTGGAGCGTTTCTCGATCGGGAAAAACCAAAGTCGTACCTCAAAGAAGGAGACTTCTATTCTATTTCAACGCTCGATGCTGAGCGTCTACGACTCGATCAGCTGAGTGCTCGCCAAGGCTTCTATGAATTTGCGAAGAGCAACCTCTTCTACATCGTAGATAGTACCGCTGC
This sequence comes from Saprospiraceae bacterium, assembly GCA_045110575.1. Classification (GTDB taxonomy): domain Bacteria; phylum Bacteroidota; class Bacteroidia; order Chitinophagales; family Saprospiraceae; genus CALDTK01. Next base: position 132,329 of record JBGCGF010000007.1, on the reverse strand, counting down.
TCCTGGAAAGGTGGCGATTTACATGCGCCTCAGTAAAGGATCAGACTCCCTTGCCTTCAGTCAATTTGGTATTGGAGAAACCTACGTGTATCCCAATTATTCCAGACTAGCTGATTACGACGGACCTGAAACGGATTCAGTTGAGCTGAACGATTTGAAAATTATCCAGCACTCCGTGGTTGCAATCAAGCCTAAGGTGTTGGACCGTCGAATTGGTCTTCGCTCAGGTGCTGTTTATAACCTGCAGCTCTATGAGAATACACTGAACCAACTCTTGGATTTGGGAGTGTACAAATACGTGAATTACGAGTTCAAACGCAGGATGACGGACTCGACTCCTGTACTCGATCAGTATATATATCTGACGCAAGGAACGACCAAAGAGTTCAGCTCAAACCTCGAAGCAACAACACGGACGGGAGCCCTTCTAGGGCTTGGTGCATCAGGAAGCTATTCTGATAAAAACCTCTTTAATGGCGCTGAAGACTTTACCGTAAGCCTCAGTGCGGCAGCTGGGCCACAAACCTCGATAGCTGACGCGACCAAAACGATCATTGCGCGTGAGTTCGGATTGAGTGCTGAATTGGCGCTTCCGCGTTTTATGGGACCGTTCAGGAAGTACATCGCTCGCACGGCGTACTACATTCCTCGCACGATCTTCTCTGCGAGGTACCAGTTGCTTGACCGACCAGATTTTGGCCTGCAAACGATCAGCTTTCGACTCGGTTATCGCTATCGCGCCAATCGCTTTGTAACGCATGAGCTGTATCCGTTGTCGATCAACTATAACCGCGTGATCAGTGCTTCGCCCGAGTTCAACCAAGCGCTTGATGAAAGTGATAGACTCAAGCAGTCGTTTTCTGATAATGCAGTGCTTGGTCTAGAGTATATATTCCGTTACAGCGATCAGCAAATTTCCGGTGCGCGAAGCTATTGGTTCATCGAAGGAGGCATCAAGTCCGCAGGTAACGTCGCAAGCCTACTTGCAGGAGAACCTAGCTCACCAACTCTTCCACGAGATTTTCTTGGTGTTCAGATTAGTCAGTTTTTCCGGGCGCATGTTGATGTGCGACGCACCTTCAATTTCAGAACAAGTAGCCTTGCTTCTAGAGTGTACCTCGGTGCAGCTATTCCCTTTGGAAACAGTGATGTCGTGCCGTATGCCGATCAATTTTTTGCAGGCGGACCGAACTCAGTGCGTGCGTTTCAAATCCGTGGCTTAGGACCTGGATCTTCATTGCCAGCGACCCAGAGTTCGACTTCATCTCTCAATCAGACAGGTGATATTCGGCTTGAGTTGAACACTGAATATCGATTCCCCATCTGGAGCTTTTTCGAAGGTGCAGCCTTTGCTGACGCAGGCAATGTATGGTTGTACAATGATGTAGACAACGACACACCTGAAGGCTTGTTTGCGGTCGATGAGTTTTACAAGCAGATCGCTGTCGGCACGGGTATCGGTATGCGTGTCATCCTTGACTTTTTAATTCTTCGGGTCGATGCTTCTGTTCCAATTTATAAGCCGTGGCTCATTCAAACTAACCCTTGGGATTTTGGAGCACTCAATATCTTTGATGCAGCCTCTAGGCAAGAGAACTTACAGTTTCACATTGCCATCGGGTACCCGTTCTAGACCAGGTTTAAGCTTTAGGCTGGTTTCAGTCATATTTGGTGCTGCTGGTCATGAAAAGCAAGGGGATCTTCGTACTATAGGCAAGTAATTTCGCTGTTGATTGAATACAGGCTGGCGAATTTTTATTGAGCTGTGATTTCTTAAACGCGCCCTTCCTATGTCAGACACGACAAAGCTTCCTTTCTTTCCTCTCGGAATCGTCGCGTATCCAGGCGAGTTGGTCAATCTTCACATCTTTGAGCCGCGGTATCGCCAGCTTTTTACAGAACTCGAAACCGGTGAATTGTCAACCTTCGTTGTTGTTCCTGTGATCAACGGGAAGCTCATGGGGAGAGCTACCGAGCTGGAGTTGACAGCTGTCGCCAAAACCTATGGAAGCGGAGAGATGGACGTCACAGCCTTGGGCTTGCGCCCGGTCGATGTAGAGGGTTTTAGCGAAAGCATGCCAGACAAACTCTACCCCGGTGGAGAGGTTAAGTATCCAGCATTTACAGCGACGACCGAAGATGCAAGTCTTACCGAAAAGCTCCGTGATTCTTGTGCGGACCTAATGCTCGCGCTTAGTATTCATCGCCCTATACCGCCGATAGATCATCCTTGCTTCAGTTTTGAAGTAGGGCACCGTATCGGTATGAGTCTTGAGCAAGAATTTACGCTGCTCACCATCGATGAAGAGTCAGATCGTCAGCGCTTCTTGTTGGGTGCAATTCGGGAATCACTCGATGCTGCCAAGAAGACCTTGGACATGAAGCGCAAGATTCAGCAGAACGGACACTTCCGTTACCTGAAGAGTGATTTCTAAGGAGGTCGCTAAACCTAGTTCACGTCTTTAGCGGTTGGCTTGGCCAATCCAAACTGAAGACTAAACACGTGTGCGTACAAGTCTTCACCATTTCCAGGATTACTAAACGCGTAATCGAGGTTCACGCGCTTGTACTTCACGCCGAGTCCAATGGCAGGTCTTACGAGTAGGCTTTCTTCTTCCTCACCAAGTGGGGCGTATCGCTGAAATTGATCAGCTCCAAAACGCAAGAAGACCATGTTCTTATAATCCGCCTCAACACCAAGGTTGAGGTCCATGCTAATTGGGTCACTAGAGAGTAGTGTGTTGCGCTTGCCGTCGAAGGTCATCCAAGCGGTAAGTTCTGGTGCAATACCAATGTTCTCACCAATGCCGAAACGGTAACGTACACCAGGCAAAAGGCTTGGATTCGTTACTTCTGTTCCGCTGGCATCTGGAAGCGAGTTACCCGTTGCTAACAGTACCGTTTTCTCTTCGTCCGAAAGATCTGTTTTCCAAGCGTTGAAGGTGCTCGTTGCATCACGGAGCGTGACGCCCGCCATGAATGCTCCATTATGGTAACGTGCGCCTAGGTCAATTCCAACGCCCCAAGCGGTTGAGAAATCACCAATGATTCGACGCACCACTTTGAGGTTTCCTCCAACAGATACTTTCCCATCCAGCAACTTCGTCGGCTGCGCATAGGAAATGAGTGCAGCATAATCCGCTGCTGAAAAGCTCGTGATGTTATCGTAGTCGATCGACCCATCAGGGTTGTAGAGGTTGAGCGTGTTTGGAATGTCGTCCGTTCCTTGACGAATGAGGCTAAACGCGATGCGTCTCCCATCATTTCCAAGCGGCAAACTCACTCCGAGGTAGTCGTATTTCGTAACGCCAGCAAACTGCTCCGCGTGCATAGCTCCAGCGAGCAAGCCGGTATTACCGTCTACTCCAGTCAGTCCTGCAGGGTTCCAGTAGGCCGCATAGATTCCAGTACTAGAGGCTACCGCGCTGTTGCCCATCGCTTGTGCGCGACTTCCGGCTCCAATCGATAGGAACTCGTTACTGTAGATCTGAGCGCTTGCAACCGTAGTGATGAAAAGCGAAAGGAGTAGGGGAGTTAATTTCATAAGTAGTAGCGTACCACAAAGCAACGTAATGAGTAGCACTCATCGTGTACTACCGTCTCAAGAATTCAGAAAGAGTCTTGTAAACGTAAAGTACTTGCGAAAAGTAACCCGAAAAAGGATTTGTAAACAAAAAAAGCGGATTAATCCAGCTCACTTAATGGTGAACACGATTAATCCGCTTTCTTAAGAAACGTTGTTGTTAAACGACGACTAGCTCGCGAACTTATGCTCAGCAAACGGAAGGTCGAATGCTTCAGCAACCCCTTCGTACACGATCTTGCCGTCTACGATGTTTAGTCCTTTGGCTAGTGCCGGGAACTTGGTGCAAGCTTTCTCCCAGCCATGGTTAGCTAGGCGAACGACGTAAGGCATCGTTGCGTTTGTGAGTGCAAGCGTACTTGTCGCAGGCACTGCGCCTGGCATGTTTGCTACACAGTAGTGAACTACATCTTCTACGATGTAAGTAGGGTTTTCGTGTGTTGTTGGCTTGCATGTCTCGATACAACCGCCTTGATCCACAGCCACGTCAACAACGACAGTACCTGGGCGCATGTCCTTCAACATCTCCTTGGTAATGAGGTTCGGAGCCTTCTTTCCAGGAATAAGTACAGCACCTACGATAAGGTCAGCATTAGCGATCTCGCGCTTAATGTTGTACTCATTTGAGAAGAGCGTTACCACGTTTGCTGGAAGAATATCATTCAATTCGCGCAAGCGATCGAGGTTGATGTCCATAATCACCACCTGAGCACCTAGGCCAGAGGCCATTTTTGCTGCTTGGGTTCCTACGATTCCTCCTCCAAGAATGACAACCTTTCCGGGCTGAACACCTGGAACACCTCCGAGCAATACACCACGACCTTTCTTAGGCTTCTCGAGGTACTTCGCTCCTTGCTGGATGCTCATACGTCCTGCAACCTCACTCATTGGTATAAGGAGTGGTAGAGAACGATCTGGGGCTTCAACAGTCTCGTAGGCGATACAAGTAGCGCCAGACTCAATCATGGCGTGCGTCAACGGCTCGCTAGAGGCAAAGTGGAAGTATGTAAATACCAATTGTCCCTTGCGTACAAGCTTGTACTCTGGTTCGATTGGTTCTTTCACTTTTACAATCATCTCTGCTTTCGCATAGATGTCCTCAATGGTCGGGAGTATATGCGCTCCTGCTCCTATGTATTCACTATCAAAGAAACCACTTCCCTTTCCAGCACCTTCCTGTACATAGACAGTGTGGCCGTGATTTGTAAGCTCGTTAGCACCCGCTGGGGTTATACCGACGCGGTTCTCGTTATTCTTGATCTCTGTTGGACATCCGATGATCATGGTGCGTAATTTTTTTGGTTAGGCCTTGCAAAGCTAGTGTTTCAGCTTTCGCCAAAACCCCAAAATATCACGTAGATCACAGTTTTTTTTTCCCCGATGTTAATCTGTTCCGAGACGAGGGGTATGGGCATAAAAAAAGCTCGAAGATTTACTTCGAGCCCCAAAACGAATCTTTCAATTCTTAACCAAAACTTACACAATTAGAAAGATGCAAGCTCTGTGCCAGAAACGCATATTTCGAGTGATTTTTCGTCATCTCAAATACAATTTGTGCAGCTAAATCGTAATGCAAGGAGGGATTGATTGCATTCAGCGGGTTGAGCCGTCTAAACCAAGAAAACTCCTGAGTCATTTCGACTGGAGCTGGCGCAGCCGCGTAACGGAGAAATCTGTTAGCGAAGCTTACTTCACACCTGATATTAACCAGCCAGATCTCTCCGCTTCGCATCTTTTCAGTAGTCGCAAGCGCGCAAGAATGTGAAATGCTCTGGTCGAGATGACGGTCAAACAAACAAATCCTTCCTAACCTCCTCAATAATCCCCTTCGCTACCGCCATTTCAAACATACCAACCACAGCGGCCCGACCGCGCTCGCCTAGACTGACGGAGTACTCGTTGACGTAGGTCTTAATGTGCTTGTATTGAATCTCTGGGCTCATTTCCTGCGCATGTGCAGCTACATATGCTGCACTCGCTTGCGGATGTGCCATCGCATAGTCTACCGATCGTCTAAGCACACGCCCAATACGAGCTTGTTCTTCGACTGGAAGATCACGACGCACAACGATACCTCCCAATGGAATTGGAAGTTGAGTTTCGGTTTCCCAAAACGCGCCCAAGTCCATGAGAAGCTCAAAACCTCGCTCGGCGTAGGTGAACCGATTTTCATGAATGATCACCCCTGAGGCGACATCGCCAGACGCAATAGCTGCCTCGATCTCATTGAAAATGATCGGGTGAAGTTCTGTCGCTTCCGGATATGCCAAGCGAAATAAGAAGGCAGCCGTCGTGAATTTACCTGGAATCGCGACGGGATGACTTGCCACCTGTTTTGGCGAAAGCTGAGATTTTGCAATCAATAAAGGGCCGATGCCTTCTCCCAATGCACTACCAGAATCGAACAAGCGATAGCTGTCCTGGAGGTGTGCAAGCGCGTGGTAGCTGAGTTTGGTGACCGGATAGGTTTTGGCGGAAGCTAAAATATTCAACTCCTCAACGTCGGCAAGCATGGGCTCGAAAGTGAGTCCTTCTGTGTCCACTTTGCCGTGCACCATTGCATCAAAAATGAACGTATCGTTGGGGCAAGGCGAATAGCCGATTTGCAGCTTCATACCGTGTAAATGCGTCAGAGCGAGATAGGTTGTTGCTGCTACCTTCGCACCGCAGAAGCAAACTTGCGCTTCTGATCATTTTTTGAATCGTTTTGCCATGCGTCCTCCATTTGTAGTTTACGAAGACAACCACCTCTTGATTGTCGATAAGCCTGCGGGCATGCTCTCCCAAGGAGATGATACAGGCGATGCGACTGTACTCGATTGGGGCAAGCGCTACATCAAGTACAAGTACAAGAAGCCCGGCGAAGTCTATCTCGGTCTTGCACACCGCCTCGATCGTCCAACCAGCGGTTTGATCGTACTGTGTCGCACCAGTAAGGCGTTGTCACGCATGCAGCCCATGTTTGCTGAACGTGAGGTACAGAAAACCTACCTCGCAGTAGTAAATGGTAACATCGAAGATCGCCGCCAAGACCTCGTGCATTGGCTCAAGCATGATCCAAGCATTAAGCGCATGCGTGTGCACTCCAGTGAGCGTAAAGCAGGATCGGGCGGTAAGAAGTCTGAGCTGAGTTTCGAACTACTGGCCCGTGTAGCAAGCTACTGCATGCTGAAAGTGTCTCCAAAAACAGGACGACGCCACCAAATTCGCGCTCAATTTGGCTCAATCGGCTATCCACTTGCAGGCGATTTGCGCTACGGAGGTAAAGAGGCACTTGAAGACCGTAGTATCGGACTTCACGCGTACCGCTTACAATTCCAGCACCCCGTAGGAAAGGCGCCGATGGATGTGAGTTCAAGACCTCAGCGTACGAGTAGTGCCTTCAAGCACTTTGTCGAGTTGATTTCAACCTTGGAAGAATCAAAAAGCAAGCAGAAGAAGTTTTCTTAAGCACACGCTAAGCATCGCTTCTTACTGAAATTACAAAGATCCCGTTCGGCAATAAAGCCAAACGGGATCTTTGAATATTAGCCTAAGCTATTAGGGCAGAAGGGCTCTAAGTATTCTTAACCTCTTTCTCTTCTACCACTACGCTTGGATCGTCCATTTCGCCGCGGTGAATCGCAAGGCAATTGGTGATCTTTTCGAGAAGCTCTTCTGGAGCGAAAGGCTTTCCTACGTGATCATTCATGCCGAATAATTTCGCTTTCTCGCGCTCGCTCAAGAAGGCTGAAGCCGTCAAAGCGATTACAGGAATGTCACGAACGACCGGGTTGACGTGCTTGCGAATTTCTGCGGTTGCACGGTAGCCATCCATTTTAGGCATTTGGATATCCATTAGACAAAGGTCAAACGTGCGGTTGTTGAGAATCTCAAGAGCCTCGATACCGTCGTCTGCGCTTACTACATCAATTCCTAGTCGGACGAGCATTTTCTGCACGACGAGTTGGTTGATCTTGTTGTCCTCAACGAGTAGAATTGAGTTTCCAGCCAAGTGGTCGAATACGCGCTTAGCTCCGACGCTCTTGCGCTGGTCTTTCGCCGAAACGACCTTGAACGAAAGAAGAACCGTGAAGCGGTTTCCACCTTCTGGACGAGGGGCAACTTCAATTTTGCCGTTCTGAAGATCAACGAGGCGACGCGTAATCGCAAGGACAAGGTCTGAAGAGTTGTAGCCTTCAAACGCATCGTCTGGATTATAGGTAAAGCTTCGGAACATGCTTTCCAACTGCTTCGCATCCATTACTTGACCTTCGTCATCGATTTGGAAGCGTAGGGTAGTATGATCAGCATTGAGTTCTTCAACGCTTACCGCTATGTGTACTTTCGAGTTCACAGAGTGCGCGAAACTTGTCTGTACCAAGTTGGTCATGATCTGGTTGAAACGAGCCGGATCGCCCATCAGGCAACCTGGAATCGCTCCATCAAATTCGTATGTCGTTTTGATTTCCTTGGTCTTCGCAGCCATCTCAAAGCGAGAAGCTACCTCTTCGAATAGACGCTTCGGATTGAATTCACGCTTCTCGAGGTTGAGCTTGCCAGCCTCGATTTTAGAGAAGTCAAGGATGTCGTTGATGAATACAACGAGGTTGTTTGCAGAGAACTGCAACGTACGCAAGTGCTCCACTTGGTCAGGACGAGGATTCTCTTCCAATAGCAAGTGACAAAGGCCTGAAATGATGTTGATCGGTGTACGCATCTCATGACTCATCGTCGCGAGGAAGCGGTCACGTGCAAACGAGGTCTTTTGAATAGACTCACGCTCTGCCATTTCGTCGACGAGCTTCGTATTAAGACCGTTGAGGTTGTCGTTCTTTTCGCCAAGCTCAAGGTTCTTTAGGTCGATCTCCGTCTTCTGGCGCCCGATCTCATCGTTCTTTTCAGTAAGTAGGTTGTTGTCCGCCAACTTTCGCTTGTAGCTCATGAAGAGTACTACAGCGAGTACAGCAAGCAATCCAGCACCGAAGAGTAGTCCGAAGAACTTTGTCCGTGCGGTTGCCTCATCTGTTTCTAGACGCTCAATTTTTCGTTGCTGCTGCTCTGTTGCAAACTCGCTTTCGTAGCGAGTGGTCAACTCAACAAGTGCACGAGATTTTTCGCCCGCAAAAAACGCTTCACGGCGACGCACGAAGTCTTGTTTTGCCGAAAGGGCCGTTTCAAAATTACCATCGCGCTCAAAGAAGAGCGAAAGGTCTCTAGCGATTTCAAAGCCTTCGTAGCCAGACACTTTACGTAGCATTACTATCGCTTCATTGGCGTTTTTGCGTGCTTCTTTGGTGTTACCAAGTTCTTGGTTGTAAAGGGCAAAGTCTTTAAGTGTTTCAATAACACCCAGTTGATTGTTCTTGCGTTTGAAGATTCCAAATGCACGCTCTGTTACATCGATAGCTCCTTCGTAATCGTCAAATGCAGAATAGATTTTTGCAAGACGTTGGTTGTCTTTTGCAATTTCAACAATGTCGTCGCTACTGGTATGCAGTTGTAAGGTCTGCTCTGCATACACTTCAGCGTTGTCGTAGTCACCTGAAGAAAGGTATTGATCGGCTAGTTGACCACTTACGTGGGCTGCGCGCTCAAAATTTTGCTGTTCAACGAAAAGTTGAATTGCTTTCTTTAGGTGCTCTTGGCTTTTGCCGATGATTCCTTTTTGAAGGTACACTTGGCCAAGGCCTGAGTGAAGGATAGCGGCTTGGTCCCATACTTTTTCAGCTTGCGCCAAAACAAGTGCTTCCATCAAGTTCGCTTCTGCTTGCGCGTAATCTTCGAGCGTAGTGAACGTCTCGCCGATGTGGCGCTTCGACTCAATAGTCCAAGTTGTGTTGCCTTCGCTGTTTGCGATTTTGAGCGCTTGTACAAACTGGCGCATCGCATTGGTCTGGTCATTTTTCGCAGCGTAGAGCTTTCCCATTTCTAGGTGCGCTTGAAACTGAGGACCGACCTGTTTCACTTTTCGAGCAAGCTCCATTGCATCAAATGCAAGGGGTGTTGCTTCTTGAAGTTTTCCGTTCCTAACGAGGGTACTGACCTCTTGGAGGAGACAGGAAACACGGGCGTCATTGTTCAGTGAACTACAATCTACGCTTGGGGAAGCTGCAATTGCAATCGACGTGAAAAAGACTAGAAGGCACGCTGTTAACGCGGAAGTATAGAGTTTCATAGACAAGAGCTGGTAATAGACCTAGCTCTGCATCTGCAAAAAAGATGCCGTGTTAGTCATCTTAACGTGTGCGCAAAGTCAATGGGCGTATTACGTCAAATGCAATCACAGCTCGCTTAATCCGCTGTCGGGCTGATTGTGCTGCTATTTTTCTTATCCTTCAATCAAACCGAGCTGTTCGCTAGGTGAACTATCACGTTTATTTACCTTTACTGCTGAATGATTAGCCCAAGCACTGTCCAGAAAATAAAAGACACCATGCGTGTCGAAGAGGTAGTGGGCGACTACGTCAACCTCAAACGACGTGGTTCCAACATGATCGGGCTCTGTCCGTTGCACGGTGAAAAGACGCCAAGCTTCAATGTAAACCCTGCCCGCGGCATCTTTAAGTGCTTCGGTTGCGGAGAAGGTGGCGATGCAATCAGCTTTGTGCAAAAGCACGATAGCCTTACGTATGTAGAGGCATTGCGCATCATCGCGCGCAAGTACAACATCCACATTGAGGAGACGGAAGTCACTGAAGAAGTGCGTGCTGAGCAGCAAAAAGCTCAAGCTCTTTCGTTGGTCAATGATTTTGCGCGAGACTTCTACTATGAGCAGCTCACCAATTCCGATGAAGGCAAGGCTATCGGTCTCAGCTACTTTAAGCATCGGGGCTATTCAGACGAAACCATCAAGAAATTTGAACTTGGGTTTGCCCCCCCTCGAGGGGATTCTCTCAAGCAAGCAGCGTTAGCGAAAGGGTATCAACGAGAATATCTCAAAGACCTCGGACTCATTACTAGAGATGGTTCGCGCGATTTCCTGAGAGATAGGGTAGTGTTCCCTATTCATGGATACTCGGGAAAGGTGGTTGCTTTTGCTGGCCGTATTCTAAAGTCAAACACGAAGGCACCGAAGTACCTCAACTCCCCAGAGACGGAGCTCTATAACAAGAGCAAGATTCTCTACGGTATGCACATCGCCAAGGTGTCGGTGAGAAGGGAAAATCATTGCCTCATTACCGAGGGCTACGCCGATGTTATCGCACTACACCAGGCGGGCATCGAAAACGTCGTAGCTACCAGCGGTACCTCTTTAACGAGTGGGCACATTAGCCTCATAAAACGCCTTACGCACAAGGTGATTTTCCTTTATGATGGTGACAAAGCAGGCATTAAAGCAGCTTTGCGTGGGCTAGACATGGTACTTGCCGCCGGTATGGAGGTCAAGCTCGTTTTGCTTCCTGATAATCATGACCCAGACAGTTATGTCAAGGAATATGGTGGTGAGGCGTTTCGGGAGTACGTTAAATCGAACTCAAAAGACTTCATTGCTTACAAGGCTGATCTTGTTGATGAAGAGGCTAAGAATGATCCGATTTCGCGGGCCAATTTGGTCCAAGATGTCCTAAAGTCTGTGGCGCAAGTTCCTGACCCTATTCTTCGTGCAGAGTACACCAAGACGATTGGATCTCGGTTTGCACTCAGTGAGGCGACGCTGGTTCAGTCATTGAACAACTACCTCAGCAAGCGTTACGAAGAAGATCGACGCAAAGAGCGCGTTACGCAGCGTAACATCTCTAAGCAGCTTGCAGAGAAGGCTACTCCGTCTCCAACAGAGGAGCGCAGCATGGCGCCGCGTCCTCCAGAGGACGACTATCCAATTGAGGCCTTCTTAACGGACGAGGAACTTGGACCTGGCTCTGCGCCGAGACAACCGGTTGGGCAGCAGGTCGTTTTGAACGACTTGTTTAGAGAGCGCGACATCGTAAGTCTTTTGGTCCGCTTTGGCGATCAAGTGTTTGATGAAGAGGGCGACGTAACCGTTGCTGATTACCTGTGTGCAGGCCTAGAAGAAGTGCTCGACACGTTCGACGATCCCGTTTGCGGGCAGATTGCACGTGATTGTCATGGACGTCAAAGCCGAGGAGAGTCCATCAATCCAGACTATTGGACGAGTCACGCCAGCGACGAAGTCAAGGATTTTGCGGCAACAGTGTTTACTGAAAAGTACTTGTACAGTGCGGGCTGGTTCGAGAAATTCGAAATCTCACTGACCACGCAAAAAGCTCCTGACCTTAATTGGTTGCCAGCTGCCAAGCGATCGATCATCCGTTTCAAGCTTGTGAAGCTGCTCAAAAAGATGGATCAAACCACCGATCGCCTGCGTATAGCGCAAGAAGAAGGTGATCCCAAAGTCATCAATCGTCTACTCAAGCTCTTTACCAGAATGGTAGATGTCAAAAAGCAATTGAGCACGGAACTGGGATCTGTGGTGTTGCGGTAGGCTTTTCAGCTACTCTTCAAAGATATTTTCGGTCTTTTCGGCTGTATCTCTCCAGGGACAATCCTCTGTGATTGGAAATCCAATCCGACAGATATAATTGCAGCATGCATCGTAGACTTCGATTTTGGTGTTGTTGAAGGCAGCTGGCTTAAAGGCGTAGTAGTACGTTCCGTTGTCATTATATAGGTCTACACTGAAGGTCTCGTCAGGGTCATCTGCCTCGCGCAGCATATCTGGAATGCCCATCAAGCAATTGGAGAGCACACTTGGATCGGCTGGGACAGGGCAAGCTATCAAGTCATCATCGTCGTCACCGCATGAGCTAAGAAAGCCTACACTCATTGCGAGGAGCACGAGATAAATGGTGTTTTGGCGAAAGCTGTACATATGTGATACGGGTTGCTTTCGTAAAGATGTACAAAAATGGGCATGTGTTGACGAACCGTCAGATCAGCCGAGAAAAGAATGTTAGATGTCTAAACCAAGATCTAAAGATCAACTTAGTGTATACCGTTAGATCTGACGGTTCAGCTGCGTCTGCCTAAAAAAAGCCCCGCCTCACATTGCTGTGAGACGGGGCTTTTAAGCTGAAGCTTAGTCCTTGATGTAAGGATAATCTTCCTGTAGGTAGTTGTCTTCGTAAAGACCGCTCGCGTCAGGATAGCTGCTTTCTTCAGCAAACTTGGTAGCCGCGTCGATTTCAGCTTTGATCTTGTCCTTGATGGCTTTGATCTCTTCTTCAGTAGCGATTTTCTCCTTCAAGATTCGGGCTTCGGTCATTTTAACCGGATCCTTGTCCTTGTAGTCGTTGAGCTCATCTTTAGTACGATACTTCGCTGGATCACTTACAGAGTGACCTTTGTAGCGGTACGTCTTAATCTCTAAGAAGTAAGGTCCTTTTCCGCTACGAATGTGAGCAGCAGCTTTGCTGATCGCCTCGTGAACAGCTTCTGGACGCATGCCGTCGACTTGCTCAGATGGCATTTCGAAGGCAGAACCGATCTTGTATAGATCGTGAACGTTTGATGTACGCTCAACACTTGTACCCATTGCGTACATGTTGTTCTCTACGATATAGAGTACTGGAATCTTCCAGTTCATTGCCATGTTGAATGACTCGTACAATGCTCCTTGACGAGCTGCACCGTCACCAAACATCGTTACACAAAGGTTGTTTGTCCCTTTGTACTGCTCGGCCATTGCGATGCCTGTTCCGATTGGAATTTGTGCACCAACTATACCGTTACCACCGAAGTAGTTGTGCTCTTTAGAGAAGAAGTGCATAGAGCCTCCTTTTCCGCCAACGATGCCTGTTTCCTTACCGAAAAGCTCAGCCATTGCTTGGTTAGAAGTAACGCCACGTCCGAGTGCGATACCGTGCTGGCGATACGCCGTTACGATGTTGTCACCTGGAATAAGAGCAGATTCGATACCAGCAGAAATAGCTTCTTGACCGATATACACGTGACAGAAACCACGAATCTTTTGCTGACCGTAGTGCATCAATGCACGCTCCTCGAAACGACGGATACGCAGCATATCCTCGTACCAAGTCATGTACGTTTCCTTCGAGTAGCTAGCTGATTTCTTAGCAGCAGTCTTTCGGGTGGAAGCCTTCTTTACTGAAGTCTTAGCAGCTCCATTTTTAGAAGCAGCGACCTTGGTCGTTGACTTTTTATCGGAAGAACGCTTAGCTGGAGCAGCTTTGCTAGCCCCGTTTTTAGACGCGGAGGTGCTCGCAGTGGCAGCCTTGGTAGTGGCGCGTTTGCGAGTGGTCGTGCGCTTTTTAGCGGTAGCGGCGGTTGAAGTCTTAGCTGTGGCCATGTGTTAAATTTGCAGCTTGCAAGGTAGGGCAGAGGAACGGTTTTACGGAAGTATTGTGAGGTCTTATTCTGCCTTTTGTAGGTGATTCTTTCAGCTTTCGCCAAAACCCCACAATTCAATCTTGAAATTTGCAGGTCATTTCTCACAAAACAGAGGAAGAACCTAGAAAGAAGCAACGGACTGCTGCATCTTTGCAGCCATGCCTCAAGCACCCTCGCTGCAGGAACTTTCGGTTGCGCATTTTCGTAATTTGGAAGATGCCACATTCTCTTTCGGAGACGGAATCCATCTGATTGGAGGTGCTAATGGCATGGGCAAGACAAACCTGCTCGATGCGATTTATTACCTCTGTCTTACAAGAAGTCACTTCCGGTATGGAGATGCGGCCACGGTAAAGCACGATGAAAAGTGGTTAAGAGTAGCTGGTCGCTTTGCGATTGGAACCAAAACGGAGCGCATCGCACTCAAGATGCAGCCTCGAAAAGGAAAGACGGTAGAGCGTAACGGAAGTGCCTACGACAGCCTAGTTGAGCATATCGGACTTCTGCCCGCAGTCATGATATCTCCAGCAGATATAGAATTGGCCATTGGAGGTCCAGACGAACGGAGACGATTCTTAGACCAGACGATATCACAATACGATCCAGCTTACCTGAAGGCCTTGATGTCGTATAACCGTCTACTCAAATTGAGGAATGCGATGCTCAAGTCAACCGAGCATCCGCTAGAGTTAGACCTCACCTTGTTGCATACCTATGATGTGCAACTCGAAGGTCCAGCTACCCTCATCTTCGAAAGACGAAAAGCGTTCATCGCCGATTTGAAAACGTACTTTGAGTTGCTCTACAAGGCAATTAGTGGTGATCGGGAGGTTGCAGGGGTTACCTACATTTCTAAGTTGAAGGAACGTCCGTATAGCGAATTGATGATGCGCTACCGAGATCAGGATGTTCTCATGCGACGTACTAATGCAGGGCCGCATCGTGACGAAATAGAGCTTCTAATCAATGAGCAAAATTTGCGTCGCTTCGCTAGTCAAGGACAATTGAAGACAGCAGTACTTGCACTGCGGTTGGCGCAAGCGAGAGTGCTCAAAGCTCACAACGAGAAGGTGCCAATTCTACTACTTGATGACCTCTTTGATCGGCTAGATCCTTCGCGGGTCCAGCACCTTATCGATTTGATTTCTGCTGAAGGATATGCGCAGGTTTTCGTGACGGATACACACCCCGAACGATTGAAGGCACTTGAAGTACACAGCTTGAAGGCACATTACTATTTGGTTGCCGACGGAGTCGTCACTGAAGACCCACACTAAATGAGTCTCCACAATCCTCTCACAGCTTTGAGAGTTAACTGTGCAGACTAAGACTTGAAATTTGCGTACTTTAGGTTGGTCGCGTAGAGCGTGTGTTGCACTTTTACGATCATAATCCAATCAACTATGCGCAATAATGACCAACCCGTAGGATCCGTAATTCGACAAGTCGTTCGCGAGTTGAGCCTCGGGCCAAAACTCGCTCAAAGTGAGCTCAGGAGTCTTTGGGCTTCAGAGCTGGGGCCGATGATCAACAAGCACACAACCGATGTGAGCTACCGTTCAGGGACGCTTTTCGTCAACGTGAACAGCGCGCCGTTGAGACAAGAGTTGGTTTACAACCGTGCTCACCTCTTAGAGAAGCTCAATGCAAAGCTCACGGATCCTGTTTTACAGGAGATCGTGATTCGCTAGATGCAGGTTTTGGCGGAAGCTGATAAATAGCTGCATGAAAGCAGTACAAAAGAAAAGGGGACGATGCATTGCTGCATTGTCCCCTTTTTAGGTTTTGGCGAATCTTTAGATCAGCGCAGCTAAAGCTGCGTTTTAAACTCCTGTCTTTGCCATTCCTCCAGACTTTCCAGTCTTACGTTGCGCAAGCTTTACAGCGTTGTATGCATTGAGGATTTTTCCAGTTTGGCTAAGAGTGTCAAAACGTACGAGCTCGTCGCCGTCTTCAGCACCTGGAAGCTTCACCATTTTCGATCCCATAGAAGTTCCACTCATGAGAAGGATCTCTTTGACTTCGCTTGCTTTCAGTTCCGGGAAGTATCCGCGGATTAGTGCAGCAACACCAGCTGTTACAGGACTTGCCATAGAAGTACCGCTGTAAGAGTCGTAGCCTCCATCAGGAGTCGTAGAGTAGATGTCTACACCTGGACTGAAGATATCTACGTTGGTTTTGCCGTAGTTAGAGAACGTAGCAACCGCGTCTGCGTCTTTCTTCCAGCTAAGTGCTCCGATTTCAAGCCAGTTGTTTGGGTACTTCTTTTGAAGGAACTTAAAGAAGCCTTTGCGTGCGTACTCATCTACTGGGAAGTTGTCAGAAACGTCGGTGTTCTCAGAGCTGTTTCCAGCTGCGTGTACAAGAAGTACATCGTTCTTAGCGGCATACTTAACTGCTTGGTCAACGACTTTTTTGTCCCACGTGTATCCTTTTCCGAAACTCATGTTAATGACAGAAGCACCGTTGTCAACTGCATAACGGATTGCGTTTGCGACATCCTTGTCGCGCTCATCACCGTCTGGTACAGCTCGTACACTCATGATTTGAACGTTGTTTGCCACACCGTTCATTCCGATATTGTTGTTACGACTTGCTGCGACAATTCCAGCAACGTGAGTACCGTGCGAAGCATCAGGACCTTTCACATCGTTGTTGCCATAGAAGCGCTCGCTACTGTCGAAGTAATTGTCTCCTACAATAGAGCGACCGTCAAAGTCGAGGTTGTACATCGATGCTGCTTGAGAAGCGAAGTAGTCAATACCACCTTGTACTTGCTCTGAAAACTGGTCGAGTGTTGTTTCTGGACCGAAGTTGCGCGCAATGCTTTGCACCATGCCCATGAGATCGTCGTCGTCTGACTTAAACGCAAGTAGGTCATCCTTCATGATGACTTCCTTGTCTGAAAGAGACTTAATTTTTTCGCCAGCTGCAAATAGGCTCTTGTAGAAAGCTAGGCTCTGCTCAGCTTTTGATTGAGACTTATCGACTACGGCCTTCATCTCTTTGTACTCGGCGAACTTTATGCGTTCCTTTTTCGAGAGACTGTTTGTGTCGAGTTTAGCGAATTGGTCGCCATAGATCTTCACAAGGCGAGTAACCTCAAGCTGGTCAGCAGAGACATTACCGTTTGGACCTCCAATGAAGTTCCATCCGTGAACGTCGTCGATGTAACCGTTGCCGTCGTCGTCTTTTCCATTAGCTGGAATTTCACCTTTGTTGACCCACATGACATCTTTGAGATCTTCATGCTCGGCGTCAACACCAGAATCAATAATAGCTACAATGACAGTTTGTCCTTGTTTGCCCTTAAGTAGCTCTTTGTAGATGCGCTCTGTTCCAACACCTGCAACTTGGTCAGAAGAAGGGTCAAGATTGAACCAGTTGTCTGGTGGTGAGTCTTGAGCAAAAGCGGCACTGGAGAGGAGTAAACCAGTCAGTACTGGTAAAATGGTTCGTTTGATCATGTTCAAGTTATGAGGTCACAAAGTAGCAAGAGAGCGTCGAAGGTTTCGCTTTCTAGCGAAATTCAGGTATTTTTTGACCAACGAAGGTCAAAAGCATAGCTATAGTAGGGCAATCACGAGCATTTTAACATGCATGAGACGCAAAGTGACACGTTTTTAGTCGTTTAAGGATTTTTTAGGGGTGCTATTTCTCCCTGCTCAATGGGCTAATCGTATCGCCGAATGGATTGATTTAAGCGGTGAAGTCACAGTTTGGTACGAATTATGTCTTTCATTAAGTCGCTGGTGGTGGTATAACACCCCCTGACTTTTCAAAGAGTCACCGACACTAGCCTGTTAACGAACAACACCCGCGCAGCTTATCTGCGTCCAACAGGCTTTTGAAATGAAAAACGTAATTACAACAGCACTCACTGTGCTCATGTGCGTCGCAGCAACGATCTCCGTCTCAGCACAAACCGAATTAGGATTCAACCTTGGTGCATCATCATATGATGGTGATTTAGCTCCTTCTAAGCTAGGGGTGGTATTGCAAGCGCAAGCTTCTCTTGGTATCTACGGTAGAGTAGATGTAGGCTCTATGCTTGCGTTTAGAGGATTTGTCCAACAAAGTAAAATTCAAGGTTCTGACGTGAATCGTGATGCTGCTTCACAACAACGAAACCTTAATTTCAGAAGTAACATTCTTGAGATGGGAGTTGTAGCAGAGGTGTATCCATTAGGTACTGACCTTGCTGTCGCGCCTTTTATCTCACTCGGCGCCAGCGTTTACAATTTCAATCCAGAAACAGAATACAATGGCCGTTGGGTTGAACTTCAACCACTTGGTACAGAAGGACAAGGGCTGCCAGGCTATGCGCCGAAGTATGGTCTCACCCGATTTGCCGTTCCAATTGGAATTGGTGTCCGTTATCCAATGGGTAACAATTTTGTTCTCGGCGCACAAGGAAGTGCCCGACTTACCTTCTTCGACCATCTCGATGATGTGAGTGGTAACTACGTGAACTACTACGAATTACTTGATAGCAACGGCAGTCTTGCTGCAGCTGTAGCAGACCGTACTGGTGAGTTTAACAACACTGACCCTCGAAATATTCCTACCGGATCTCGAAGAGGAGATCCAACGAACAATGACTGGTTTTACACTGCTACCATCACAATTGGCTACCGACTCGGATCTGGCCTTTTCAATTCTGGTGGAGGAAATTCAAACAGTGGTAAATACAATCGCTGTTACCAATTTTAAGCTTTAGCAGACAATCAAGTTCAATCTACGTGTAGTAGATGGAGTTTGGCCTCCAATTTGCCTAAGAAACATCGTAGTTCATATTCCCCCTAAGTAATATGTGTGCTTGCACACACATAACTTCCGTGAACAGGCAACGATACACTTTTAGCTCGAAGATCCTTTTATGAGAATTCTAACTTGTCTCACTTCTCTACTTCTCTTTACTTCTGTGCTTTCAGCGCAGTATACCGAAGTCGGTATGGCCGTGGGGGTTGCAAATTACGCAGGTGAACTTACTTCAGATGGCTTTCGCGCATCGGAATATCATCCATCTATTGGCGTTTTTGGCCGTTACAACCACAGCCCTCGATTGGCTGCAAAAGGTTCTGTAACCGTTGGTCAAATATCGGGATCTGATGCAAATTCAGGTAAAGCAAATACGCTTTCTCGAAATTTGGATTTCAGAAGTCCTCTGTATGAGATCGCAGCAATGGGTGAGTTCAATATCACACCTTATGCAATTCGCAACAACCAAGGCGCATCGTTATACCTCACTGCAGGTGTAGCCGGTTTTTACTTCAATCCGCAGGCTCAATTTAATGGTGAGTGGTTCGATCTTCAACCTTTAGGTACAGAAGGTCAAGGATCGTCATTGCATCCTGACATGAAGCGCTACAGTCGCGTTCAAGCTGCTATCCCATTTGGAGGTGGCGTGAAAATGAATGTGACTGATCGCTTCAACCTTGGATTTGAGGTTATTTTCCGACGGACATTCACCGATTACCTCGATGACATTAGCGGTCTATATCCAGATGTAGATGCACTCTACGCTGAGAATCCTTTAGCTGCAACGTTGAGCTTTCGCTCACCTCAATACACTCTGAATGCCATGGAGAATCCTACTGGCACAAAGCGTGGAAATAGCGCAGTGAAAGATTACTACATGTTCGCTCAACTTACCATGAGCTTCAACCTAACGCACAAGCAAGGTCTTGACTTCGATAAGAAGTACGACATTTTTAAAGATCCGCCACCAGCACTTTCATCACTCATGTCATGGGAGATGA
Organism: Saprospiraceae bacterium; assembly: GCA_045110575.1. GTDB lineage: Bacteria > Bacteroidota > Bacteroidia > Chitinophagales > Saprospiraceae > CALDTK01. The sequence goes on along the minus strand of JBGCGF010000007.1, from coordinate 112,694 downwards.
TTCCTCGTGCTTAAGCAATTTTAGGCCAATTAGTTTAGGCACGCTTTTCGTCCGATAAACACACACACACACACACACACCTTTTGTATTAAGTGCTCGCTTGAACAACGAGCCGTTTGCCCCCCACACCCGACTTCTTCCTTGAGGTCAACCCGCTACCGAAACGTCGGCAGCAACTGATAGCGTGACAACTCAGACATCTGAGGCGCGCTCTGAACACACAAACACTCCGAGTCCGTCAGTCGGGCTCAACAGGCAAACACACAACTATGAATAAGCCACTCCTAGCGGTGGCATGTGCACTATTAGGCGGAAGCCTATGTGCGCAAAGCACGCTATTCGTCAGTCCCACAGGTTCTGACGATGGAAGCTCCTGGACGAGCTCCTCTTCCTTAAAAGATGCCCTTCATCGAGCAAAACCAGGCGATCAAGTCTGGCTGACTCAAGGCACGTATCCTACTTCTAACGATGGTAATCGGGATGTCTATTTCGACATACCTGAAGGCGTTCGACTGCTTGGTGGTTTTGCCGGAAGGGAAAAAAACGCGAGCGGTAGAAACCCACGCGACAACAAGACGATTCTTACCGGTGAAATAGGAAAGAAGGAACGCTCTGATAATGCGTACACCGTCGTTCGAATAGCCGATGCAACCGCAAGTACAACGCTTGATGGCCTAACCATTACAGGTGCTTACGCCAACGGTCACGGTCCTACAGCAGATCCACGTAGAGCCGGAGGAGGCGTACTCGTGAAAGTCACGAATCCAAAAGCGTCCAGTCAACCAACACTCATCAATTGTAACATCGTAGGTAACTATGCACGTGATGGAGGTGGTGTGTATGTGGACGGCCAAGCCGGAAAGGCAAAGCCAAGCTTTGTCAATTGCACCTTTGAAAAAAACGAGGCAGACCTAGACGGTGGAGCAATCTATAACGATGGTCGCCGCCGAGGAGAAGCCTCACCAAGCTTTGTTGATTGCACCTTTGATAGCAACGTAGCAAATTACGGTGGAGCGATTTTCAACCAAGCAACCAAAGGGAAGTCCAGCCCGAAGTTGTCTAAATGCGACTTCCGTCAAAACCACGCCTATGTGCGTGGAGCAACGCTATACAACCTAGCGCACCAAGGCGAAAACCGCCCCGTGCTCATCGATTGCGTCTTCGAAGAACTCGATCAAAGCAAGGATGATAGTAGCTCCGTTGCTAGAGGAAACTAAAAAATCTATCGCAGTGGCATTTTGACTGCGCTGAAATTTCAAGCCTGTTTTCAAGCCCTTGAATCAACCATGATTCAAGGGCTTTTTGATTTGTGGCAAAGGAGCAAGCTTAGCTCCTTACCTTTGACAATATGCACCCCGCCCACGAGCCAGGCCATCGGTTTAGTACCCCAGAGGAAGCGCTCAAAGCGCACTGGGGCTACGATGGCTTTCGGGGTATCCAGCGGGAGGTGATTTCATCTACACTCAATGGCCAAGATGCACTCGCACTTATGCCAACTGGAGGCGGTAAATCGCTCTGTTATCAAGTTCCTGCGCTCGTTAAGTCTGGCGTTTGCATAGTGATCAGTCCGCTCATCGCGCTGATGAAAGATCAAGTCCTAAACCTCAAGGAACGAGGCATCCGAGCCGCGGCTTTGTATTCAGGACTTAGTCGTCGCGAGCAAGAAGCGATTTATGATCGGGCGCAATTCGGTGGACTTGAGTTACTCTACCTCTCACCTGAGCGTCTGCTCACGGAGTGGGCGCGTATTCGGATTCGCCAAACGGATGTAAGCCTGTTAGCTGTCGATGAAGCGCACTGCATCTCTCAATGGGGACATGATTTCAGGCCAGCTTATCGTCAGATTGCGGAGATCAGAGAGTTTCTCCCCGAGACACCAGTGCTCGCACTAACAGCCACAGCGACACCCAAAGTGGCTGATGATATCTGTGAGCAGTTAGGATTTGGCCTCCATAGCGTTCGTCATCAAATGAGCTATGCACGTGACAACCTCACGTATGCCATGCGCGAGGTAGATGATAAATCGACAAAACTCGTTCAAGCACTCCAAGCTATTCCTGGATCAGCAGTCGTTTACGCGCGCAATCGTGGACGTACTCGGTCACTTGCCATTGAGCTTGCTCGACGTGGCATTTCAGCGACACATTATCACGCCGGACTCACCTTGGAGGAGCGTGATGCAGCGCAAAATGCTTGGCTGAAAGGCAGTGTTCGTGTTGTCGTAGCCACCAATGCATTCGGGATGGGAATCGATAAGCCGGACGTCCGGTTGGTCGCTCACATGGATCTTCCTGACACCCTTGAAGCGTATTTTCAAGAAGCTGGTCGCGGTGGTCGTGATGGCCAAAAAGCCTATGCGCTTTTGCTGTTCCAGCAATCTGATGCGACCTTGCTCCAACGTCAACTTGACGCGAGTAGTCCGCAGCCCGACGAACTCAAACGGGTTTATCACAAGCTGGGTAACTACTGCAACTTGGCCCTTGGGGCAGGGGAGGGAGCTGCCTATGATTTCGACCTGGTAGCTTTCGCCAAAACCTTTGATCTGGAGCCACTCAATGTCTCTAATTCGCTGCGCGTGTTACAGGCAGAAGGATTGATTTACGTGAGTGATGCCGTGTTCCGTCCAGCGATGATTTGCATGTTGGCTTCGAAAGAAGAGCTGTATGATTACTGCTTACGCAATCCCAAATTGGACAAGCTCGTTCAAACCATCTTGCGTACACACCACGGCAGCTTTCAGCAATTCGTCTATCTCAAGGAGCGAGAACTATCGCACTACTTGGGTATGTCAACGTACGATTTGAAAGGGCAGCTGACTTTGTTGCAGCGACAAAAAATTATCGATTATCGTCCACAGGGTGAATTGCCGCAACTCATCTGGACCAAGCCGCGTGCTCCGCACCAACACTTAGCCTTAGACTGGAAAGGTCTGCGTGAACGGCAAGAAATTAAACAGGCTAGGCTGAAAGCTGCGATCAAGTATGCAAGTACAGCAGTGTGTCGACGCGTTCAACTCCTCGGTTACTTTGGAGAGGAAGCAGAACCTTGCGGTCGCTGTGATATCTGTGTAGCCAACAAGAAAAAAACAGTAGAAATACCTGAGCGATACATTCTGAAGGTGAAAAGCGTTTTGCAACGACAAGCTCTTGAACCCAAAGAAGTACTTGATGCTTTTCAGGAGCGCCATCATGAGTCTGTACTTGCTGCGATTGAGTACCTTTTACGTGAAGGTGTGCTTACCGAAAGTGGAGGAGTGCTTAACATGGTTGAAACTGAATCGGCATGAGTGATCATCGTTATGACATCGTCGCACTCGTCTCGAATGACTTAGTGACCGACCAGCGCATGCAACGATGCTTAACGTCGCTGTGTCATGCTGGTTTCAAGTGCCTGTTACTCGGAAGAGAGCGCCCGAATTCTAAACCTCTATCTAGCGATCATCCGTTTGATCAAGAACGTCATCACCTCAGTGCGGATGCAGGCAAAGGATTCTACTTGCAGCTTAACAAAGCACATCAAGCTCGACTTCTAGCTTTAAAGCCGAAGGCCATCTTGGTAGTTGATTTAGATACCATGTTGGCAGGTGCATCAGCCGCTCGAACGCTTGGTATTCCTTGGGTGTACGATGCGCATGAGCTTTTCTGTGAGCAACCTGAAGTAGCGCGGCGCTGGTGGATCAAAGCGGTGTGGTCTTGGGTTGAGAAACGTTACGTCCGCAAAGCCGCGGCAGCTTATACTGTAGGCCAAGAAATTGCTAGTATCCTTTCGGAAAAACACAGGGTACCAGTTTCAACGGTGCGCAATCTCCCTTGGGCAAGGCCAGCTGTACCGCAAGAAATAAAAACAAAGAACGACCAGCCGATCGTCCTGTATCAAGGTGCGCTCAATGAGGGACGTGGCCTGGAGGAGCTCATCCAAGCGGCTCAACAATTACCAAACTATACCTTCTGGATAGCGGGTGGGGGATACCTCCGTCCGCAGCTTGATGCCCTGGTCAAGGAGCTCGATCTTTCGAATGTCGTCTTTCATGGCGAGCTAACACCAGAGCAACTTCATGAGCTCACTCCGCAGGCTGACATCGGCTATGCATTGATGCGCAATACGAGTCTCAATTATTATTTGAGTCTTAGTAATAAGAGTATTGATTATATCCAAGCAGGCCTCCCCAGTTTACAGATGGATTGGCCGGAGTATCGTGCTATCCATGAGCAATTTGGTTGTTACCAGCTCGTTTCAGAAATCAGCAAGCAAGCGGTTGTTGATGGCTTGGCTGCGCTTCAAGATGAGTTGATCTATAAGGAGCTTCAGGCAGGATGTACTCGTGCTGCTCGGGCGTTGACTTGGGAGTTGGAGCAGGAAAAGTTGGTTGGTATTTGGGAAGAGGTTTTGGGGTAGTGTGGTTATTCATGATTCGGGGGACGGGGTCCTGCCCTTGCCCGAAGGGCCGGCGGACCCCGTCCCCCGAATCATGAATACTGGAGGGTTTTCGATTTGTACGTAAAGAGGTGTACGTGTAGTGAAGACTATCTCGGCACCCCACGCGTTACCTTTACCGACGTGAACAACGATGGCCTTATTCGTCCAGCAGATGACGTACTCGAATCAAAGACCTTGTATCCTTTCGGAATGCATGCGTTCGGTTCACGTGCAGGTGGGCATACGCGCAGCGTAGAAGACTTCACGGGGCACGATCTTGCTATAGAAGGGTGTCAAGGAGTTCACGACATGAACGCACGCCAGTATATTCCTGAATTAGGGTTATTTGGTGGCGTGGATCCGTTGGCGAGCCACCCGAATCAAGTTGTGTTAACACCATATAATTACGCTTGGAATAATCCTAATAATCTTACTGCCCCAGATGGTAGGTGTCCATGGTGCGTAGGCGCTTTTGTAGGATTAGCTCTTGAGTATGGTACTCAAGTTGAAGTTAACTATTCTACTGGACATGAAAACCCCTGGACGGATATTAATAAGACTTCATTAGCGGTATCTGCGGCAGCTGGAGCTGCTGGCGTTGGTATTGCTCAAAAAATCGCCAGTATCGCCAAGGTCGCTCATTTAGGTACTCGAACAGCTACAGCTTTAAGGGTCGGTAGCGAAGTTGCAACTGATGTCTCTATAAGTGTAGCATCGCAAGCGATCAATAATGATGGAGAGGTAAGTAATGGGCAGGTTCTAACAGACGCGATAGTTGGTCAAGCCGCACGAGCTACCGTTGGTCAAGTTCGTAAAGCGGCAGCTGGGCGCAGTAAGACTGGCAAGCAATTGCAGGAAAATGTAAATCGAGAAAGTAATGTAGCCCAAAGAGGCTCTTCAACGCAAGGGCGCACAAAATCAGATGCTAATGTTCCTGGAGCACAAGCGCAGCAAGCTAGTTGCTTGGCTGGAGAAAGAGCGGTCGGAGCTGCTGCTGCTGCTGCTGCTGCTGCTGCTACTCGAAGAGTCATTAATAACGTCACGGGCGATGATAAGAATGGGGGGCAATGATAGATGGTACCAATAAGCCTAGGCTCACAATAGTATTGATCGGAGGAGCTCTTTTAGCTTGGAGATATAATGTAAGCTATGCGGCTATAGCTATACTTATAGGTGTATGTTTTGGACTTTTTGTGATAGGAGTACTGAAATTGATAGATCTATTTAGAAATAAATAAAGATTCGATTATTTTATTTATTCCGATGAATACGCGTAGACTTTACGATTTTGAATCTCTCGAATTACAGCATCGAGCGTAAAGTATACACGTTCCTGTTCGTCAGGCGCGAAGTCGGCAACTGTTCGTAATCGTCTTACGAGTTCGGGATCACGAAGAAGGTCATAGCTAATCGTGCAGCGATCTCAACGAAAGGTCTAGCCTCAGCACGTTCATAACTGCGATCGACAGCTCAACAAAGTCTTTCACGTTTCCCAATTCCATCTCTGGGACACTCTAAAAACTGATTGAAAAAATCTTATTGTTCGGTGTTTTCAATCACCCCCCGCTCACAAACCCAAACCTTCCTTTCAAAGCTCGTCTTCCCTCGCTTACCCACACTACACTGATCCGTAATCTGAAACCCAGCGTTTTCGATCACGCTCGCTATATCAGCGATAGACACAATCACCAACCGATCCGAAAGCTCTCCTGCAGACGTAATAATATGGACGACGTCATCCTCAGAAGCACAGCTCAAGAGGTTGTACGGCAAGTCAATGATGGCAGCATCATACCTTTTATCAATGTCCTTTATGTCAGCGCGGTAGACGGTCGTCTCGAAGCCAAAGTGCGCCAAGTTGCCTCTAGCGTTTCGGCAGACCTTCCAGTTGATGTCAAAGCCTTCGATGTTGTAGCCGGCAAATGCAGCTTCCAGCAGGATGGTGCCTACTCCACAACAGGTGTCGATGAGGCTGTTTTCGTAGTTTCCTTTTGCCGCGATATTGACAAGTGACTTAGCAATATTGATACTGATCGAGTTGCTATAAGAGAACGGTTTCTTGTTATGCTTTTCCCAAGCATAGTGGTTTTTAATCAACGTTCCGAAATACCAAATGCCTTCGTGAATACATAGTGCATAGGTCACCGTAGGCTTGTAGTAATTGGGAGTACCATCTATACTGAAGCCAATATCCTTGAGTTTTTCAAGTCGTTCGGGATATTCGGTGGTGTCGCCATCAAAAACTACGTACTCTACCTTGAAGCCATCAAGGTGGATCTCTTCGCTTTTGATTTCCTTAATAAGGGTGGGGTAGTCGTTGGAAGACTTGATGATGTCAAGTCTAGTCTTGATGAACGCACTACTTGATGGTTCAACCTTGACATCTGTGAAAAGGACTTTGTTGGCATTTTCTTCTTCGAAAATGTACTTCGATTCGAGCTTGCAAAGGGCCTCTTCGTACGTCTCGTACCTGAAGCAATAGATGTGTTTGGGGATCGGCATACTATTGCTTGGGGCTCTCATTTGCAAGGGCGGTTCCGGCAAGGTAGTCAGGTTTACCAGGGGATATAGATGTCAATTCTATATGTTCTCCTTCAACGCATTTGCGATTTCACTCAAGGGTATGACTTGCACGCCTTTTGCTCCGAGGTAGGATTCTTCAACGGGAGCAACGATATAACGTTTTGAGGTTTCAATATCTGTGCATGCATTGTAAAAACCTTTTCCAACTTTTGGAGAACTAGATGCTTTGAATTCAAAAGCAATTGGTGTTTTTCCGCCTTTTGTGACAAGCGCATCAATCTCAGCTCCATCAGCTGTACGGTAGAAATATAGTCCATCCATGGGAGCAAGTTGAGCTGCAATTTCTTCTAAACAGAGGGATTCCCAAGACTCGCCACGCTGGGCTCTTCCTGCTAAATCTTCTTCATCAGTAATGTCGAGCAATGTGTGGAGTACTCCTGTGTCTCGGATATAGATTTTCGATGCTTTCACGAGGCGCTTACCTACGTTTACATGGTAAGGTGGCAGCTTTCTGAGGAGGTACGATTCTTCGAAAAAGCGCAAGTATCGATTGAGTGTTCTAACGTCAATATCTAGAGAATTCGAGAGCTTCCTTGCATTTTCTAATCCTCCATTTGTATGCGCAAGCATTCTTAAAAGTCGATTCAGAAGCAGTGGATCCGCATTTAGTCCTAGAGCTGGAAGGTCTCGGTTTAGATACGTTTGCATAAAACTATCTCTCCATGTCTGAGATAGCTCAAGGTTTGGAGCAAGTAAGGAATTAGGGAATCCTCCCCGAATCCACCTTCTTTTAAATGGCATTTGTTCTTTACTCTCAGTATGTGTTATACCTGAAAGTTCGTGATATACAATTCTGCCAGCAAGCGATTCTCCACCAGTGCTTAGTATCGTTGGAGAGGCTGAGCCTAGCAGTAAAAACTTTCCTGGACGCCGATCTCGATCAATGACCCCTCTTAACATTGGGAATAGATTCTCTACTCGCTGTACCTTGTCAAGGATCACGAGTTTATCTGCAACTGCATCGAAGAAAGCTTCTCCTGCATCTAGTTTTCGAAGATCCTGTGGGCGTTCTAAATCAAGATAGATGTAGGGTCTGTCAATCGCTTCACCCAGTTTAAGAGCTAGTGATGTTTTGCCTACCTGTCGAGGTCCAATGAGACCTACAGCGGGAAAGAATGTTAGCCACTCTAGCAGCTTATGTTGAGCTTCTCTTTTAAAGTACATCCCCGCAAATATAGCATCTGTATGCTACATTTGCGGGGATAAAATTTAGAGTTGGCATTTTTGCATTAAGATGGCAGTGTTGATTCGGTTTAAAGCGCAACGGACTTAGTTTGACCAAGATTTTCGTTCATTATTTGGTTGGAAATTGAAGCTAGGCGAGTTTTAAACCAATCGCTAACCCAACTCCTCAGCAATCAACTCCAGCAGAAACGTCTCCCGCTCAATCGACATACCCTTCTTCTCACTCGAAGCCATCGTTTGCTTGTTGTGTTTGATGGCCTCATAAATGTTCATCCAGACGGCCTTCATGCCATTGTTGGTCTCGTAAGACTCCAGGTTCGATGCCCCGAGTTCTTTGCTGATCTCGCAGGTATAGCAATACGAGATCATGTGCTGGATGTCATGGTCTGGCTTGTACCAAGGGCGATACTCCTCGTAAATACCGAATGGCTTGATGTTCTTTATGTCTTGAGCGCCGGTCTCTTCTTGAAGCTCACGGGCCATACCTGTGAGTTGGTCCTCTCCTTCATCTAGCCCTCCTCCAGGAAGACTGTAGTCCTCATATCGCGCAGTGTACATCAGTAAGATGGACTCTCCTTGAACCGCAATACTCCGCGTGGAAAGTCGCGTAAACACAGACTTTGCGTCTAGGTCCTTCACGTCAGGATGGTAGTGGGTTTTGAGGATTTGCATAGAGGGCGTCTTTTCGACGCGCAAATATAGCTGCATCCAGATCGGAAAATCTTATCGATTGCGGGAATAAAGAACCTCTAGAACATACCCTGTCAGGCCTCCAAAGGTTTAACAGATTAGGTCACTCCACAAGAAAAGCGCGTCCAAATATCCAAAGCGAGCCGGAGGTTCGCACCTATCTCTAGCGAGGGCTTTTAGCCCTCCGCTCAATCTCTGTTCCGCCTTCGTCCATTTATTATCATTCCTCGTACCCTTACACCGCCCCCACAAAGTTCCTAAACACCTGCTTGTGCTTCTCCAAATCCATATTGGCAGAGAGTGACACCCGTGCGATGTAATCCTTGTCACCTTCTTTGGTGGTTCCTTGGGTTGAGGTTGCTGGAATCGTCCAATAGCAGCCCTTTAGCTGACCGTAACTCACGCAGTACTTGCTCTCGGTTGGAATCTCCGTGATCATCATACCGATCAACTTGTGATTCAAGGCGCGCTTGTACGCTTCTTTTTCTTCGGCCGTATCACCTTTGGTTGGAAGGTCTAACGAAAAGACAGAAGGCGTGAAGCCCTGTGCCGCTAGCTCTTCCGAAACGAAATTGATCTTCGCCGCAGGAAGTACCTCTTCAATGAAACTGACAAACGAACGCGTATTTGTGTACGCATCAGCAATGCGCTGATTCATAGACGGCAACTGCTCGGCTAGAATCTCCATCTGAAGATTGGTCGCTTGATTGTCGCACAGGCGCAAGTGCAAGTCGATTTTTTCCATCAACGCCGCGACCTTATTATTTCCGACACAGTAGCCAGCCGTACAGCGGCCTCCACTTGGAAACTTCGAACCACTCGCATAAGAGATCGTCCGAACAGTAGAGAGGATTTCTCCTTCTCCAAGGAAGTGAACATTAGGACAGAACGTCTGATCTAAGATGAATACTGGATCGATCGCAATGTCGCCAAAAGCTGTTTTGCGCTCCTTGCTCAGGGCCGCTTTTAGCTGCTCAAGGTCTGGAACCTCAACACGTGGATTCGTAGGAATCTCAGCGATGATGTACGGCACAGCATCTTCGATCGCAATCTTTGCAAGGACCGTGTTCACACTCTGAACCATGTCATTGTCGCCATCCACGGGAAGGTCAACTACTTCGACATTGTCGAGGCATGCCGCAACGCGTCGAGCTTGGTCATTTGTGCCACCATAGCAGTTTGGAGGAACGATGATCTTGATCGCTTTTCCGGGGTGGTTGTCTAACGCATCATGCACCAATCCCATCATGATCGCGTACTGAATAGACAGTCCACTTGAACCAACGAGTGGCGTGAGCTCTGTCCCTGTCACTTCTTTGATGCAATTCAGAACGGCCGCCTTATCAGCTTCGAGATTGAATTGCTTACTCTTGAAGGCTGACTGCTCAACCATTGCTCTCAATGCTACCAGGCTATTTGCTGGTGTCATTGCAATGGTCTCCCTTCTCCTCACGTGCTGGATGTCTGAGATATAACTCTCATTCTGCTCACCGTTCACCAAAAGCATACTTCCAAGCTCAGGATACAGGTTGACGCAGAAGTCAACGTTCGCGTTTAGAGCGCCAGTCGAGATTTGATCTTCCTGAGAGAGGAAAATTGTACTTCCGTCAAAACCAGCTACATCCTGAACATTCGCAACTTGGTTTAGCTCAAATGAATAGCCGTACACGCGTCGGATGACATCTACATCAAATGCCGCAGGTAGCTCGCCCGTGTACGAGATTTGTGTGGCCTTATTGTCGAGTAGGTTCTTCCTTAGTACCGCCAATACTGGGGTCGCTACTGAAGAAAAACTAATGACACTCTCTGACTTCAACCCTGTTGACTGCGCAATGGCCCATTCAAGTACACACGACAACGGGTGACCGAGTCGGATGTAGTCGTACGCCGTAGGAATCTCGCTCAGAGCTGAAGATGCTGCGTTGTTAGCCTTGCACAACGCTTCAAACTGCTCGGTGAACTCCGTTTTCGCACGCTGCTCATCATAAATGTCTAGCCGGTGCGTCGTCAGACTCAACCAATCAGATGGCATGTTTTGAAGTACAAGCTTAATGTATTCTAGCGTTGTGTTGACAGACATAGTATTCGGCTTTAGGCAGGCCGAAAGGTACATTGATTGCCCATTTCTTAGCTCCAGAATAGACGTTGTGACTAATTCCTGTTAGTTGGTGAATTCAGCCTCGAAAACAACGCGATGAGGGTTTTGGCGAAAGCAGAAACCCTCTTAACTCGACTCAAATAACGAAGAACGGAATGAGATCTCTTCAACGCGAGCCGGAGGTTGGCACGCATCTCTAGCAATGGCTTTCAACCCTCACCTGAAACCTCATAACCTGAAACCATCACCTCAAAATCATCGAAAACAGATTCTATAGGGCATGGTGAACCGCGTCTGAACCTTAGTCCCAAATTGAATCCCTGGTTCCCATGCAGGCATAAGCTTGAGTACCCGTTTTAACTCCTCTTCAAACAAGTCAATGTTGGCTCCTTCAGGAAGCCGGTGAATAGCGTTAAAATTTGCGAGTCCAAAGGTGTCGATGTCGAAACCCAAAAATATAGTAGATGATTTTTCAGTGTCATTTTCAGGGAAATTCAAATTCACACTGAAAAATCGAACTAAAGCACTGTCTCCATTTGGATAAGAAGGGGGGACCTCATGGTTGATGAACCCGAGCTCCTCTTGGGCGTGTAAGGGGCTGGTATTGAATGTGAGGATTGCAATAGCTAAAACTAGAACTCCCCAAATCCTCGGATTTGTTTTTCGATCAGTGTTGTGCTCATGATCAACCGTAAGAGAAGAGCCTAAAGGACTCTGAAACGGCCCACGCATTAATTGTCTTATCGTTCCCATCTATGTAATCAGATGCACAAATGACTCGTTCAGGTGGCTTCGACATATAGGAAGGAGCTTGATTGTTTTAGCGCAAGCAGAAACCCTCCTAAATTGACTCAAATAACTAAGAATAGAACTAGATCTCTTCAACGCGAGCCGGAGGTTCGCAAACACCCTAGCGAGGGCTTCCAGCCCTCTCGTAAGATATCACGCTGTGTTTTAGCAAATCTTTAGATCAGCGCAGCGAAAGCCTAAAACCGCGTCACAATTCCCGCCATCACATTCGTCCCCAACACAGGATAGAAAGGGAACTTCCTACGCTGGTTATTGAACAAATTGTTGAGCTGGACGAATCCTCCCACCTTCTTCGCAAACCAATAGTTGCCGTGAATACTCAGGTCAACTAGGGTAGAGGTGAGGTCAGATTCAGGTAATGGATTTGGCTGAATCGTCGGCCCAATAGCAGCGAATGGAAGTGCATTCTGCGCCGTTAGAATTGCCGAAGCGGTGAACTTATCCTCGATGACCTCATAGCTTACCTGCACCTGCGCATCGAAACTAGGAAGCAAGTACGGCTTCTCAGCCGAGTTGAGACTGAACGTACGTGTATCAAGTTGAAGACGACCGTTGAAACGGTTCGCCAAGGGCATATTGGCCTCAACACGCAATCCAATTACGTTTGCTGTGTCAAAGGCTGGACGGAACTTATACACCTCCAAAGAGTCCTGTGCGTAGATCGCCAAGTTGTTGATGTGGGTGTAGCTCGCTGTAGCCTTGTAATTGACCCCAGCCGTTTGGCCCTGCACACCTGCATAGAAACGATACTCTTCCGCATTCCGCAATTCTATGTCGCGCACGAGGTAGGGGAGATACCGCGTCATACGGGTATAGTTGTTTTTGCGTAAGCCGCCATCTGCACCGGCAACAATCACGAAACCTCCACCAAGACCGTAGCTCACTTCGGCATTTGGGAAGAACTTGAAATTGTCTTCAAAATTTGAAATCGTCGCACCTATTCGAAATCCCAGTTGGTCGAAGTGTGCGCCAACAGTTGGTATGAACGAATAATTGTTGAGGTCGCCGCCCGTGTTTTCAATGATCGAAGTAGCAGAAAAGCTTGTCAAATCAATTTCCAGCTCCGCCTCCGCGTACCACTGTTCATTAAGATCTTTACGACCACCTAGTTCAATGAGCGAATTGCGCTCCTTGGTAGTGAAATTATCACTCAAGAAATGAGCACCCACGCGGAAGAAATAGTCAATTCCAATTTCAGTCGGCTTCGTATTTCGAACGCCTGCACGCAGCCCGAAAATGCTGAAGTACTGCTGGTTTTGTTCAGGCGTGAGAGTCATCGAGGTATCGTTGACGGCCTCTTCAAATCCGTAGTAACGAAAACGCTGTCCGTCATAATCTAGATCCAAATCCACAGCAAGTCCATTGTCAGCGTAATAGGTGCCTCCAAGAAGACCGTTGACTTCTGAGTTGCGCTGATCGCTATCATCCGTCGCCTGAAAACCATAGGTGTGCAGGTCGCCACGAAGCGCAATAGATTCATTGCGTGTCACGTAGCCTACATCGCCTATCCAACCAGGAGCAAAGCCTACACCAGCTCTTGCAAAGCCCTTATAAGGAGCCGGTGGGGCATCCACCTTAATGGCTAATGGACGAATCTTCGGTGGATCGTACGTGATGTCACTTACCACAGGAATTACCTCGTAGCGTTGTGGAACGCGGGTGGTATCAATCTGTGGCAGGCTTGGACGCAATTCGATGCGCTTTGCCTCAGCGAGACGAGCATCGAAAAGTTTCTCTACGCGGACCTCCGATCCTGGTAGAATAGTGTCTTGCGCAAACGCAAGGAACGGAGCTGCAACAAGGCAGCAAAAGAGCATGAAAATGCGCATGCTAGTTATTTTCAAGTGTTTCAGGATCAACCATGTCAATGGTTGTAGTATCGGTAGGAACAATCAGGCTGTTAGAAGCTGAAGCGAGTTCTACCTCTTTCAGTTTCAGTTGAGCTTCGGCCTCTAATGCTGGGTCACCTTTATAATTCAGAACGATTGCCTCTGCAAAGGCTCTGGCTGAGAGGTAGTCCCCTTTTTCGAGATAGATGTCTACGAGTAGCAAGGTTGATTTTGCCACCCAGTACGCGTAACCAGTGCTTTGTGATTGAGATGCAATAGCGATCGTTTCGGCTAGATCAAACTCTCGCTGCAGATAGTAAATCCGAGCAACGAGAAAGCGAGCCTCTGCAGCTGCTTCTGTGCTTTTCTGCGCACGAATCACTGTATTGAAACTCGTCAACGCAGTGTCGAAATCTTTACGGTCATATGCCATCTTGCCTCTGTAAAACGCAGCAACCGCTTTGTCTTGCGCAGAAAGCCCTGGAGCATTGGCCACTTTCGCAGCCAGTTCTTCGACCGCTTTCTTATCGCCTGACCGATACGCCGCACGCAACGCCATGAGCTGTACTTCAGGATCATTCGAGGTTTCGGTGTCGAGCTCAAGTAGTCGCTTGTAGTAGCGGAATGCTTTGTCGAAATCACCTTCTGCATCGTAAGCGATCTGAGCTGCTTTCTTGAGCGACTCTTCGTAGTACTTGTTTTCGCCACGCTGAATGATCGCCTCGAAGTCTTTCAACGCTTCAGGATATTGCTCGAGAATCAAGTAGCTATCTGCTCTCCTGTGATATGCCTCTAGCGCGTATCCACCCTTAGAGAATTCAAGGATGTAGCGACTGTATTGCTCAATCGCACGGTCATACTTGCCATTGTTGTACTGTGATTCAGCTGCCGCAAAACTGATGCTATCTCGCACCGAGTTGTCTAGCTTGAATCCCGGAACAGTTTCCAGGAAAGCGAAGTAATCGTCTGGGCGACCAAGGTCTTCCACGTAGATTTCTTGCAATGCTTCTTGTGCAACTCGTACCTCTTCAGCTTTCGGCTGATTCGCAAATACTTGCTTGTAATAGTTGATCGCCGTCTCGGTGTTGCCCTGGTTGTAACTCACCAAGCCAAGCTGAATGAGCGCTTCGTTCTTAATCGAAGAGTTTGGATAATCATTTACCAAACGTTCGAGTGTGCTGTGCGCCAACTTCAACTTGTTGAGTGATTGGTAGGTGACGCCTAACTCATAAAGTGCTTCGTCGGCAAACTCTGATTTAGGATAGGTATCCGCAATGGTTTCGAGTGCGATGATTTTTTCGGTTTCATCACCTTGGAGTCCTTCGATGATTGAACTCTGGAAAATCGCGTACACATAACCCGCGTACTTTTTATCGATTGCCTCCTGGTAGAGCTTCATCGCAGCGGGGTAATCGTTGCGTTTAAAGTGCGCATCACCGCCGCGAATCACAGCATCGCCGAGCATGTTGTCGAACTGACGACTGCCGCCTGAAAGACGTTGTCTGCGACGCAGTTCTGCAATCGCTTCTTGGAAGTGACCTAGGGATACTCCAAATTCTCCTTGCTTCAAGTAGACATAGCCGAGTAGGTAGCTCGCTGTTCCAACATTTGAATCATCGGGTAGGGCAGTCGAAAGTGACTTTGCGGTAGTAAGGAATGTGTTGAGGCGTTTGGCTGCCTGTGTCATCTCACCTTTGGTAAAGGCAATGTCTCCCATCCAGTAATTTGCCAAAGCCTTGTAGTACGGATCACTTGCATTTTCTAGACTGCGACTAAACATCGTATTCGCATCATCGAACTTGCGGTCACGCATAAACTGCAATCCGCGAAGGACTTGCACACGTTGCTTCGTTTCACGCAGTGCCGGTGTCAAAGTTTTCATGCTGTTCAAGACCTCAAGTGCTTTGACGTAATCATGAGAGGTCAAAATCACACGACTCAAAAGGCCTTGTGCATCTGTGTAGTAAACAGACGTTTCAGGAATGCTTTGAAGAGCGGTAAGTGCTTCTTGGTTGTAGCCAAGTTCGTAGTTGAGTTTGGCAACGTTCCATGACGCTTCTTCGCGCAACTTGTCGTCGTACTCCATGCGAGAAACTGCTGAGAATGCAGGTCGTGCATTCTCGAGTTGGTTCAACTGGAGGTAAGAGTTACCGAGGTAGTAAAGCGCTTGTTGCCCAAGTGGATTGTCCTCACCGGCAAGTTGCTTTAGGTTAGCTGCAGCCTCTTTGTAGGCACCTGCTTCATACTGCGCATAGCCTAGCTGGTAAAAGTCAGCCGCACTCATTTTACGTGACGCTTGCGCGTAAAATTCTAAGTGGGGTAGAGCTTCCTTATAGCTCTTAAGCTCAAAGTAACTGCGACCAATAAGGAGGTGGATTTGACTGGCCGAGCGTGCTCCCAAGCCGTCAACGATTGGCATCGCGTAAGAGATTACACGTTCGTATTCTTTGTCCGCGAAGTAGATCTGAGCCAAGTAACCTGGCAACACTTTGCTGTAACGCTGACTGTTACTCAAACTTTCAAAGGCACGCTTTGCACCTTCATTATCGCCAGAATAGTAGCGGGTGAGGGCGAAGTAATATGCTGCAGGTTCTTGGTAAAGGCCTTCTCTCGCGCGGATGTCTCCGAGGTATCGAGTTGCCGTTGCAAAATCCTTCGAAGCAAAGGCGGTATAGCCTAATCGAAAGCGGACTTCATCGCGCTGTTCTTTACTCAGGCCGTTAAGCGGTAGTCGCTGATAGAAGTTAGCAGCACGCTCATAATCCTTCTCTGCAAAAGCGATGTCAGCCACTTGCTTAATGGCTTCGATTGCGATTGGTTGGGGGCTGTATTTGTCAATAAACGCCTCGAGAAGAACGGTCGCTTCGGGAAGTCCAGCACGCTGCGCTGAAAGTGCTTGAAGCAATTCTGCTTGCTGGCGTTCGTCGTCCAATTGGGCTGTACCAGAGATGGCAGGTGCGTCCAGGAAATCAGCAAAACGCTCAGCAGCGAGTCCGTAGACATCTGCTTCAAAAAGCATCCTCGCTTCATCATAATTGGCGAACGGATCATCCAGGGCTGCAGAGGGTTGTGCCCAAAGTGTAGCCGTGAATGAAAGTGCGAAAAACGAAAGTAGTAGTCGCATGTGGTAAGGGAGTATCAAGAGCAGGATAACGAAATCAAGTATCCTGTCGGTGTGTCAAATAGTGTTAGAGTGGAAACTACTTACTCTTTTTCGAGTGCTGGCCACTTCATATCGATCGATTCGAGTGCTTCCATAATCGTCTTAGAAACCAGATAATCACGGTACCAACGTTTGTCCGTAGGAACGATTATCCAATCATGGTTAGAGCGATCTAGCACATCGTTATATGCATCCATGTACTCTTCCCAATGCTCACGTTCCTTCCAATCGTTCGGATTGTGTTTGTGGTGTTTGGTCGGATCGTCAATTCTTTCTTGGAGCTGTTCTTTTTGCTCGTCAAAAGAAGTGTGAAGCAGAAACTTCAAGATGATCGTGTTATTGTCCTCCATCAAGTTTCGCTCGAAAGCGTTGATGGCATCAAAACGGTTGTCGACGGTCTTTTCGTCTACCCAG
The DNA here is from genome assembly GCA_045110575.1 of Saprospiraceae bacterium. Taxonomy (GTDB): domain Bacteria; phylum Bacteroidota; class Bacteroidia; order Chitinophagales; family Saprospiraceae; genus CALDTK01. Next base: position 95,506 of record JBGCGF010000007.1, on the reverse strand, counting down.
TTATGAACTCGCTGTATGAGCACGTCTTCATAGTGACTTCGGTTCCAAACGGCGATGTCTCCTTTTGCAGGAGTTTTCTGGTTTAGACGCCAAAGGAAATCGTGACGCATCTCGAGATCTGTGGGCTTACCCCAACCGTGTACCGAAATGTTAGCTGGCGATGAACGTTCAAAAGCGGCCTTAACTGCGCCGTCTTTGCCCGAGGCATCCATGCCTTGAAAGATGATGAGCAACGCGTGTGATTTCACTGCGGCAAGCTGCTGGGCTAAATCTCCGATTACCGAACCGTAGGCTTTTGCCTGCTTTTTAGCACGTGCCTTTTCGATAGATTCCGGTGGAATCGTCGGGGTTTTTCTAAGATCAAGTTTCATCAGAAGTAGTGTTTCTTGGCGGTAAGATAACTTTTCGCATGATGACCTTCGGAACTCGCCTCTCAAAAGCTCAATGGCTGGATTATGCAGGCCAGTTTTGCCGAAAGGAACAAGACATACAGGTGCTTTTTGATGCGCTCTTTTCGCTTACGCCAAAACAAGTAGGCCAGCAATACGCAGGGTACGTCCTTTTACATGTACATCGCATGTGTCCTGGTGTGCTTTCGCCAAAACTCAAAGAACTCGTCTCTCTGCTGGCTGATGATCCGAAGATTCATCATTCTATTCGGCGACAGGTATATAGTGTCTTGCAAGATCGACCACTCCCTGAAGAAATCGCAGGTGAGGTTTTCGCGAAAGCTGTAGATCACTTTCTAGATCACAACATGGCCATCGCAGTCCGCGCAAGAGCCCTTTCGACTTGCGCCAACGTGGCCATTCAATACGACGGACTTTGGTCTGAAGTTTACGAACTAGCAACTAGCGTGCAATCCGAAGACAGCTGGGGGATGCAATCTATTGGGGCCAGAACAGCTAGGCAGGCTATGAAAGAATTAGAAAAAGGAGACGCGTCAGCGTAAGCTTACACCCGCATCTTGCCTCGCTTCACGAGGTAACTCTGGAGAATTGGACGGAAGCCTTTAGCAGTATCTGCATCGACCAAGTCCACGCGATACTTTAGGCAAGTGTCCCTCAATTCTTGTTGTTGAGCCTTTACCTGAGCGCGGTAGTATTCGGCGACCTCTTGCGGTTGCAACTTGATACTCTCGCCGGTCTCCATGTCCACAAATTCGTGCGGACGATTGTCGTAATCGAACTCGATCTCTTTGTTTCGATCGTTGACTTGGAAAAGCACGACTTCGTGCTTGTTGTGTCGTAGGTGCTGAAGTGCTCCGTAGAGTTCTTCAAGGTTGTCGCCTTGTCCGAAGAAGTCGCTAAACACAAATACAAGCGAGCGCTTGTGCAGTGCTTCTGCAACGGTGTGCAAGGTTTCTGCGGTCGAAGAAGCACGTCCAGGAGCGTAGTCGCTCATTGTCTTCTCCAACTCAGCGGTGAGTCCACGCATGTGCTTGGTGCTTGACCGTTGGGCGGATTGATAGTCCAACTTGTCGCCGTACAACGTCAAGCCAAACGCATCGCGTTGGCGCTTGAGTAAGTACATGAGTGAAGCGGCTGCTTGCGCTGAAAAGACAAGCTTATTGCTTTGGTCATCGCGGTTGCCAGGGAAGTACATGCTACTTGAAGCATCAACTACGACTTGACAGCGGAGGTTGGTTTCTTCTTCATAGCGCTTCACGAACATACGGTCAGAACGTGCGAACACTTTCCAGTCCACGTTGCGCAAATTGTCGCCCGGGTTGTACAACCGGTGCTCTGCAAACTCTACAGAAAAGCCATGAAAGGGGCTTTTGTGCAATCCAATAATGAAGCCTTCAACCACCTGACGTGCAAGTAATTCTAACCGACCGAGGTCGCGGGTTTCAGCAGTGTGGAGTGAGCGCATGCTATATGAACGTTGCGGGAGCCCTTCGGGGTTCGGGAGAAGGAGAATTTTGAATTAGCAAATTTTGAATTTTGAATGTGCGATACGCACTCACGAGGCGCAGCCGAGCAACCTCTCGGCATTCAAAATTCAAAATTTGAGCAACGTAGTTGCGAAGGCCAATTCAAAATTAAAAAAGCCCTGTGACTCTTAAAGTCACAGGGCTTTTTTCACTAAAAAGCTTTGCTTTTTAGCTCATATGCTGCTCAATCTTCTGCTGAAGAGCTGCTTTTGTAGTCGCGCCAACGTGACGGTCAACAATTTCGCCATCCTTGAAGATGAGGATCGTAGGGATAGATCGAATCGCGTAACGCTCGCTTACCGCACTATTCTCATCAACGTTGAGCTTGCCAACCTTGACCTTGCCTTCGTACTCACCAGCAAGTTGCTCGATGATTGGAGTGATCATGCGGCAAGGGCCACACCATTCTGCCCAAAAGTCTACGACGCTTACGCCGCCACTTGTGATTGCTTCAGTTTCAAAGTTGCCGTCGGTGAATTCAAATGCCATTAGTCTGTTATTTTAGGTGACTTATTGGGAACAACGTTGCCAGTTCGTCTGTGGTTGTAATTCTGGTTATCAATTTTTTGGTGCCTGCGCAGTAAGTAACGGCTGTAACGCCCTAATTGGCGTTTTGTGGGAGAATGGAGTAGCTCCTTCTCCACCTGCTTGACTTACGATTAGTGAGTTATCACGGGGCAATCCTCCTGAAATAAAGGTGTAATCACCAGTGCGCGGAATGCGGAAGGCAGGCAAAACGGATTGTGACTCGCGTAAGGCGACCAATTCATTTCTAGCATTTCCTCCTGCAATTACTGCAATGGCGACACGCACGCCGATGGTATCCATCCCAAGCACTGCTTTTTGAACTTCTACAAGTTGGTCTGCACCCGTTGCTGGATCCCATAGGAAAATCGCAGAGGTAGAGTCTTTTTGAGGAGTTAGGTAGGCTTCGATGTCGTGTACACCCATGGTTTCCCACTCGCGACCTTTCGCTCGGGCGAGAAGATCACGTTCTTCGGCTGTAAGTTTGCTTCCGAGCGCTTGCTCTTTTACACTTTGTGGGTCGACTTTCGCAGCTTCTGTAGTTGCATCTTCGCCGCATCCAACAAGAAGAAGCAAAGCTGCGTTAAGTAGTCCAATCACTAATGGCTGAATCCACCTCTTATTCGATGAAGTTACTGATCCGCTCAACGCTGGGGTGGGTGTTAGGTGCTGCATTATTGGTTGGGTTACGCTACGGTCTCTCGGCTGAAAGTCTTGAACAAGGTTACAGCCGCGGATTGTTTCTGAGTATTCGAAAAGTACTTGATGTAGTCTTTGCCTGGTGGCCTTTTCCTGCATCAGCATTTGTGTTTACGGTAGCATTGCTATTCTGGATACGCTCAATTTACAAATGGACGCGCCATATCCGCACCGATTCAATGGCTACAACTGTGCCGCAAGTTTACGCAACGGTGCTAGGCAAAGTAGCAGCGTTTGGTCTTGCCTTGACAAAAGGTGCTGCTATGGTGGTGATTGCCTTCCTATTTTTATGGGGTTTCAATTACGGTCGTGTACCGTTACAAGACCAACTTGGTATTACTCCGAGGTCTCTAAGCACGGAAGAACTTTGGGAAGAACTTCGGCAGACGACCAAGTTTGTAAGCATTCTCCGGACTCAATTACCCTTGAGCAACCAGAGTGACTACAAGAGTCTGCCTCTCGATCAGAATACGCAAGCTCGCATTCGGGCAACGATGACCAAGCAGCTCGATCACATTGGCTATCCAACCGATGGTTTGGTTCGTATTCGGACCGTCTGGCCTGGCGTACTCTTGCGTTTCAATACCTCTGGCATCTACTTCCCTCTTTCGGGTGAGGGGCACGTCGATAAAGGCTTGCATACGCTCCAGGTGCCGTTTGTGATGGCACACGAGATGGCACATGGATATGGAATCACCAATGAAGGTGCTTGTAATTTTTTGGCGTGGTTGGCTTGCACACGTGCGGATAATATCTACATCCGCTATTCAGGGCATTTGATGTACTACCGTTATCTCGGGTCCGCGGTTAGAAAGCGAGATCCAGAAGGATATGCAGCCTTTCGGCAAAACCTCCCAGTAGGTGTTTTGGACGATTTGGATAGCATCAACCTGAACTTGGACAAGTTCGACGAGATAGCTCCAGGCTTGAAAGACATTGTCTACGACAGTTACCTTAAAAGTCAGGGCATCGCTGATGGGATGGCGAGTTATAGCCAGGTCATAGACCTAGTTGCTGCTTGGCAGAACGTGCCGCCTGTGCCCCCGGAAGGGCCGACAGCAATTGATCAAGGGCATCAGTAAGTGCAACGAGGGCTTCCTCAATTTTCCAAGCGTCTCTATTTCTAGGCTCGACGTAGTTACTTATAGCTCGTAGCTGAACAAAAGGTAGATTTTGCCGCAAGGCGACCCACGTAGCTGCAGCTCCTTCCATACTCTCTACTTGTGCATCGCATCGAGATTTGAATGCTGCAATCGATGCTTCATTTCCATGTACGGTCGAAACCGTGACTCCTGTTACTTGCTTTGCAAATGCTTGCCCTTTCGGCACATGAAGCTGTCCGTCTTTAAAAGGAGGAGCGTCTTTATCTACCAATCCGAGCGAATAAACAGATGTAAATTGTCCGTTCTTCTCCTCAATTCCCAGGTTTCCAAATTCTTCTCTGACAACATGAACGACCTCTCCAAGCGAAAGAGAGGGGTCTAAAGCACCCGCAAGTCCTATGTTAAGAAGTAAATCTGGCTTAGATCCGCACAGCTTTTCGGTCAATAATAGGCTAGTACTAGTGGGACCTACTCCTGTCACTAAGTAGTCTAGCGTCAACGTTGAGCCGTACTTACCTGCTGGCCACTTCAATGAAATGGCTTTGAGTTCGAAAGGGGTGGCTCCTGAAATGAGAATGTACATTGGACGCAAGTTTGTAATAGAAGTGTGAATAGAAGAAATTAAATTTTGTTTCGAGCTGGAATTTTGTTTATTCGGGCTCCGCAACAGAAAAGCCGATATTCGGTTATTATTTCTGCCGTATGTGGCTTAAGAAAGATGGACATGAGCAAGGATAATCGTTACACGCAGGAAGAACTGGATGCATTCCGTGAGTTCGTCGACAAGAAGTTAGCACGAGCTAAGGATGACTTCACCTACATGCAAAATCAGATCAATGATATGAGCATGAATTCAGATGGAGACCATTCATCAGACTATATCGATGGTTCTGCTGCGCATATGGACATCCAACGGATGAACGAAATGGCTAAGCGTCACTTGATGACAATCGAAGAATTAGAAGGAGCTAAAGTTCGTATCCGTCAGGGGACATATGGTATTTGCTCAGTTACTGGCGATAAGATCGACCCAAAACGACTTCGCCTTGTACCTGGTGCTAAGCGTTCTGTAGAAGGTCAGCAGCTCTTCAATATGGGCAAAGCCAAGGACAAGGACCTAACGGCAATGTAAGATGTAGCGTGTCGATTGCATCGAGCAATCGACTGCTTAGTTTTATTCCTTTAAAGCATGTGCGCATCGAGTGCACATTGCTCGACCATCTTCCAGTAATCAGGTCTGTCAGAGGCAGTCTTGTGAACAAAAGCGTCGACTACTTCTCCGTCACGAATGGCAAATGCACCTGGCATTTGAAATCCATCACCGAGTTGTTGGTAGCCTACCCAGTGGCCTTCTATTACGCCTGCCTGAAATCCTCTAATCCAAGATTGTAGCCCAAACAGCTGATGGAAATTGCCCTTGAGCAGTCCAAATGCCTGGTAGTACGCACAATTTGGATCACTGACATGGCGTATGCCTTCCAGTTCGTATTTCTCAAAGTACTTATCAGCAACCTCTTTGTCTGTCATATGTACGAGGACCACTTCAACATTCTTTTCGGCGAAGGCGCTCCTCTGTTTTGCAATATCTCCAAGCGCTTCTCTGCAAAAGGTGCATCCGAAGTGACGCAAAAAGATAAGTAATACCGGTTGCTGGCTAGAAAGCTCTGCAACAGACTCCCCAAGGTTGGTTTGCATCGTACTTAAAGCGATATTCTTAGGCATAATGTAGAGTCTTTAGTGGCTTTGCAATGGCTTAACACAGAAAAGGGCTCACAGTTTTCACTGTGAGCCCTTTTTGCTGTCCTTGAGGAATGAATGCTTAGGCAGACATCTTCTGGTAGGTACCAATCACTTCTCTTACATGACCTGCAGAGGTCTTGAGCAATGCTTGCTCGTCTGCGTTAAGGTCTAGCTCGATGATTCGAGTGATTCCGTTTTCTCCAAGCTGAACCGGAACACCTAGGTAGATGTCATCAAGTCCGTACTCACCAGTGAGGTAAGCGCAACAAGGGAAGATTCGGTTCTCGTTTTTGACGATTGACTCGACCATCTGAGCTGCGGCTGCTCCAGGAGCGTACCAAGCTGATGTGCCCATAAGGCCAACGAGTTCTCCGCCACCTTTCTTGGTGCGTTGAACGATCGCGTCGAGCTTGTCTGTGTCGATTAGCTCAGTTACTGGGATACCTGCAACAGTTGTGTAGCGTGGAAGTGGCACCATGGTGTCACCGTGCCCACCCATCAATACTGCTTGAATGTCCTTCGGGCTCACGTTAAGCTCAGTAGCTAGGAACGCGCGATAACGTGCAGTATCGAGAATTCCAGCCATTCCGAAAACGCGAGAAGAATCAAGACCACTTCCTTTGAAAGCAGCATAAGTCATCACATCGAGCGGGTTGCTCACAACAATGATGATTGGATTTGGTGAGTGCTCGAGAATTGAGCTCGTTACCATGTTGACAATCTTAGCGTTAGTGCTAATGAGGTCATCACGGCTCATACCTGGTTTGCGAGGAATACCAGCTGTGATTACGACGATGTCCGAGTTAGCGGTGTCAGCGTAATCGGCAGTGCCTTTGAGGCGGGTAGAGTAGTAGTCAATAGGAGCTTGCTGCCAGCTATCAAGAGCTTTACCTTTTGCGAGGTCGCCTTTGATGTCGAGAAGAACTACTTCGTTGACGATGTCTTTGTGAGCGAGAACGTTTGCGCAAGTTGCTCCTACGTTTCCAGCTCCGACGACTGTTATCTTAGCCATAGTGGTGAATTTGGATTGGGTTTATGTGTGTGTCTGTGAATTCCTGCTCTGACGAAATTCGGGCAATGTTAGGTCATGAGAGGTGAAGAAAGTAGAGATAGCGGGCTATCAAGAGCATTTCAACACAGATTAGACACAACGGGCCGAATTTAATCCGAACATGGTTTTCTTAAACACACGCTTAGGCTGCAAATGTAAAAAAGCGTGCCGCCCTTGACGGATAGGTTGCTAACTGTCAACTTCCCACATCTTTTTAAGACATTTAGGCCTTTATTTGTAGCACCTAAGCCGTAATTCATGATCCGACTAACATTTTTGCTTGTATTGACAAGCATGTTCAGCCTTCAAGCATTCGCTCAGCACGACCACGATCGTGGTGTCTGTGGAACGAATGAAATAGACATAGAGCGTACCAAGGCGAACATCGCCTACGCAAAGGCGAATCCCCTGCAAAGCAGAATGACTACTTACGTCCCTATTCGCTTTCACCTTATTGGTGAATCGGATGGCACAAATGCAGTTTCTCCAAACAACGTGCTCGACTTAATGTCTGCCATCAATGTAGACTTCGCGGCATACGATGTTAAGTTCTTCCTTGAAGACGGAGACGGTGATGTTTGGGACTACACCTATGACGATCGCATTTATGGCGATCACGCTTCTTTTTTGCCCTTCATGAGAAGCGTAAAGTCAACGAACGCGATTACGATTTTCGTTCCTAATACTGCGACTCCTCCAAACAGCAGTGGACTAGGCGTGACTCTAGGTTACTATAGCCCTAGTGAAGACTGGTTAGTTTTCAAAAAGTCAGAGGTTTCTGGCAACGCTTCTACAGCTACCCACGAGATTGGACACTACTTCAGTCTTCCTCATACCTTTAGAGGTTGGGATTGTACTTCATGGACTGGTACAACCAACGATAATGGATTTGCAACGAGCCCTGTAACGATTACCTCTGCAAATTTCTGCTCGAGTTCAGGAGTTCAAATCGAGCTTGTTTCTCGAGGAACAGACGGCAACTGTGCAACAGCTGCAGATTTGTTCTGTGACACACCAGCTGACTACAACTTAGGTTTTGGTTGGGATGATTGCGAGTACACTGGTGGTGTACAAGATGCAACCGGAACTCCTCTAGAACCTGCAGAGAACAACTTCATGGGATACTTCATCGATTGTAATCCTTACGAATTCAGTCCAGAGCAAATTGCTACAGTCACTGCAGATATGGCTTCTAATGGTCGTAACTTCTTGAGAGGTACAACTCCAACAACAACAACGGATATCGTTGACGAAATAGCGTTTAACTCTCCTGCTGATGGTGCATCTACCTTCTACAGCGACAGAGTAACGATTGATTGGGAGAATACTCCTAATGCGAAGTACTACTACGTAGAGGTAGGCGAAAGCAGATCTTTCCGTACAATCGTTTACACGGGTGTTGTTTCATCAAGTAACCTTGCCCTTGATAACTTGGAAGGAAATAAAACTTACTATTACCGTGTTCGTGCATTCTCTCAAGTCTCTTTCGGAGATTATGGAACGATCCGCACATTCAGAACAGGAGCAGTAAGTAGTATCAATGCTCAACCAGAGGCAGTGGCATCTATGACGCTATTCCCTAATCCGGCTGCAGCAGGAGCTTCAACGACACTCAAAATTGAGTCACTTGTTGGAGGAGAGATCACGTTAACTGTTCGAGACCTAACAGGAAGAACTCTTGCGAGTGCTGTAGAGCTTGTTTCAGCAGGAGACAACTCAATCGACCTCGTCGGTCTTATGCCACGTGTGAAAGGTTCATACACACTTAGCATCAGCAACGAAAAAGGTGTTTCTTCTCAGAAGTTCCAAGTTCTCTAGGAGATTCTCAATCAGTCAGTTGTAGTTTACTACAGCGCTTAGGCCCAACTTCACGACTCGTGAGGTTGGGCCTTTTTTTTTAAGCAGTTGAGAGACAAGCTTCAAGGTTAGTGTGCCACGAAAACGAGTAATCCGTGTAATTTAGAGCCATGATGCGATTTCTACTTTCCGGATTTGTTGCCCTGATTTGCCTTCCTACGTTATTCGCGCAGGAATTGTCGCCTTGTGGCACCGTTCCGCATAAAAGTGAGTGGCTGACGAATTTTCAAAAAGGTGGAATTGATCTCACTCAACGACCTGTAGATTTTCGCATTGCCGTTAACGCACACCTTTTAGGAAATGACGCTGGAGCCATCTTTAAGTACGATCGGATGCTCGAAACCCTGGGTGCTCTTGAGAGAGATTATGATAGTACAGGGATTGGGTTTGTCGTAAACCTGCCAATCGACACGTTGCGCTCAACGATCTATAATTCGCATGATGATGTGCTCCAAGGAGCTGACATGATGTTTGCCAACAACAAACCTGACGCGCTCAATATTTACTTTCTGTCTAATCCGGCAGGAAACTGCGGATACAACCTCCCTTACGCTGGAATAGCAATGTCAAATAACTGCTCGGGAATAACTGGCAAAACGATTTCACATGAAGTTGGGCATGCGCTTTCTTTACCTCACCCGTTCCTCGGTTGGGAAGGAGGTCAGACGGATGATGGTTCTACGCCACCCGTATATTCTTCTCCAGCGCCCCGCACCGTTACGTATGATTACACGTACTTCCAATCTACGCTCATTCGTGACACTACAATCATAGATACTGCTCAGGTAGAGCTCGTAGCTCGCACGAATTGCTATGATGCCGCAGACGGCTTCTGCGACACTCCTGCAGACTATGTTGCTGCTCGTTGGACATGTGACAGCGACGGAGAATCTCCTGTTAGTCAGACAGATCCAGACGGCGTTCAATTCAAAAGTGATGGAACGCTCATTATGGGCTACGCGGATAGAGATTGTCAGGCCAGGTTTACTGACGAACAAAAAGCTGCGATGCAAGGCTTTGCTCAAGCAGAGCGTTCGAGTTGGGTCAGAACAGCGTTTGATACGAACCTAGTGCGAGGATTTGCAGAGATAGAAGTAGACGCTGACGATATCACTCCAAATGGCGATGAATTGACCTTTGTTGGGGTGGGCAACGCAACGCACTACTACATTAAGATATCAGCAAGTCGCGCGTTGACAAACCTAATCGTAGATACTGTTGTAACGGGACTGAGTGTGCCATTACCTGCAAGCATCTTTGAAGCAGACAAGACGTATTACGTGCGTATTTACGCATTCAATGACCACAGCTTTCGCGCTGGAATCAGCCCACGCATGGAGTTCATGATCCCGGAAGGAGTGTCTAATACAACTTCGACGGTTGTGTCTCGTATCTCGGTTTCTCCGAATCCAGTGCTAGCAGGCGCGACAATCGAATTCCCTTTCCGTAAAGATATTACTCAGGTACAATGGTACGATGCTAGAGGAGCTCTAGTGACCAACCAAGCAGCAACGAGTAACAGTCAGCTTAACGTTCCTGGGCATCTCCCTACCGGAGTTTACAACTTGATGCTTCTTGCTCAGGATGGCAATCGCTATACGACTAGGATTCAAGTCATTCGTTAGAACGGCACGAATCAAAAAGCCTATTTACTCCGAGAGTAGCTGATCAATTGCAGCCTCGGTGCTACGAAGTTTTTGTTTTGACCACTCCAGGAGTTCCTTCGCGCGAGCGACTTTCTCTGTAAGTGAGTCAATTTCGACACTTGGTTGCTGAAGCGAAGAGAGTAGCTCTTCTAACTCAGTTTGTGCTGATGCATAATCTTTAGGTGCGCTCATATTACTTTACTATTGATCGATTTTTCGCCAAAGTAAGTGTTAATCTCATCGCCTACGGTCAAACCGTCGGCCTTGGTTAGGATTTTTCCCTGCTTTGTCGTCAAGGTGAATCCCCTTGCAAACACGCTCTTCGGATCAAGCGCCTCAAGCTGGCGTTCTTGTGCAGATAAAACTTGTTTTGAAGCTTCTAGCCGAAGTGAAACCTGAGCAAAAAGACCCTTTTCAAGGAGTGCGAGTTGGTTACTCTTTCGGGAGACTTCCGTCCTGCATTGCTGTCCGAAACGATTAGAAGTAATCAACAAACGATGATCTTCTTGGGTGATGTGCTGTTGAGCGATTCGACCAACCCGGGCGGCCAATTCTAACTGACGAGACTCGAAATTTGCATTGTGGTCAATTAAGGCTGAAGCCAGCGCTGTAGGCGTTTTTAGGCTTCGAAATGCAACCAGATCAGGTAGAGTCTCATCGATTTCGTGTCCAATTCCCACGAGTACTGGGAGCGGACAATTTGCTATCGCGCGGCCAATTTCTAGGCGATCGAATCCTGCTAAATCAAGTTTAGAACCACCACCACGAAGAATGACCACGGCGTCGTACCAGCTAGCATTGGCTGTGATCTGTTTCATTGCTTCTAACAGAGATGCTTCCACATGAACACCTTGGACACTAATGTCAAATAAGCTTTCGCCAAAACGGTACCCATATGGGTTGCTCTGAAGCTGTTCCTTAAAGTCAGCATATCCAGCCGCAGCGCTAGAGGTTAGTACAGCAATTCTTTGTAGAACAGGTTTTAGCGAAAGCTGACGTTGCTTTTCTAATTCACCCGTCGCAGCAAGTTGCTTGACGATTTCGATACGTTTTAGCGCAAGCTGACCGATGGTGAATGCTGGGTCCCAATCGACGACATTGAGTTTGAGGCCATAGATTTCATGAAAGTCTACTTCTACCTGAAGGCATACTTCCTGACCAGCTACTAGCACATCTGCGGCGCTGCTGCCTCTTGTTTTGACAACTTGATTGAATGTGCGCCCCCACACCGAAGCTTGCGCTTTGGCGATTGGGTTTTGATCGGCCCCTTTCTGTACGAGTTCGAGGTACCTGTGGCCTTTTCGCTCATTTACTTGAGAGAGTTCTGTTCGCACCCAAATGGGTTGTTGGAAATTTAAAGCGAGTGCACGCCTCACCCTGAGAAGTACGGTATTTAGGTCCTGTACGTCCATACAATGTTATGATTCTGTGGCAGTCTTGTTAGGCCAGCTTCTCCGCAAGATGCGTCGAGAATGCTAAAAAGAAATCACATGGGTGAATTTTATATGTTTTGGCATGGAATTAGCAAAAAGTCTCATGTGTTCACGGCTCTGCCTACCTGAATTGGTGGTACGACGCCACTATTCATTCATCATTTGAAACAGCGAAAACGCTATGAAGCTCTTAAAATTCCATTTCACAAAAAGACAACTGCTTGCCATGATAGTAGGACTAGTTGCAAGTGGTGGGGTTGCTCAGGCTCAGTACACCGGAATCGGTCATACTAATCCACAAGCTACCCTCCACGTTGTCCCCGTTACCGTAGGGCAAGAACCTCTCATCGTAGAAGGTGTCATTGACATCACACCAGCTGAAGTCACTGGAGCCCTCTACTCAGATTTAATGCTACTTAATCCTGCGACCGGAATTTTCCGCCGTGAGAGTGTAGCCGACCTGTTAGATAATAACGGCGAGTGGGTTGTTGTTGGCGGTGAACTAGTACCACGTAATGCTCCTTTCAATGGAGATATTGCATTAACAGGTACAGGCATCAACATTACTGTTCCTACTAATATTACCGGGGCAACTGCTGTCACAGGTACGTTTGGTGTAACAGGTAACTCCACGCTTACAGGTACGCTTGGCGTATCAGGTAATACTGCTCTTGGCGGTACACTTTCTGTAGCAGGTGAGACGACGCTTACAACCGTTAATGACTTGGCACTTAACGTCAATGCTACCGATCAGATTCTATTTCACGGTCCAGGCGGTGTTGTACAAAAGGCCGACGTTTCTGACGTTCTCGCTGATCTCGGTCAGTGGATTATTGTTGGAGGTGAATTGGTTCCTCGTGAAACAGATTACAATGGTGACATTGCGTTCACTGGTACAATCATGGATGTCAATGTGCCAACCGAGATTGCTGGTACTTTTGATGTCGTTGGAAACTCAGTGCTAACTGGTACACTCAACGTAACCGCAGCTGCTGATTTTGATAACACCGTTAATATCGACAACACGCTTAGCATCGGAACCGTTGCTCAAGTATTGGTAGGAGACATTATTCCTACTGACGAAATTTTAATGCAACAGGCAGGTACCAACCTGGTTGAGTATGTAACTGTTGGAGACCTTTTGGCTTCTAATTCTTACTGGGATGAGGACAGCAATGTCTTGACTCCAAGCAACGCAGCAATCGAAGATGAGATGCGTATCGCTGATGGCGATGTAGACATCACAGCTACTAACGTTGATATCACTGGTATCTTCGGTGTAACTGGTAACTCAACATTTACAGGTACAGTTAATGCTACTGGAGCCGCTGATTTTGATGCGACTGTAAACGTTGATGGTAACACAAATCTTGAGGGTACACTCGACATCGGAACTGTTGCAGTTGCGACTACTGTTGTCGGAGCTGACGAAGTATTGTTTCAAGCAGCTGGTACTGATCTAGTTCAGTCTATAACAGTAACTAACCTTCTAGCTGAGTCAAGCTACTGGGACCTTGATTCAGACGTATTGACACCAAGTGCTACAGCAATCGAAGACGAGATGTCTATTGCAGACGGTGATGTTGACATCACAGCTGCTGATATTGATTTCGTAGGTGCTAACGTAGACGTAACTGGTGCTTTCGGAGTAACAGGTAATTCAACCCTTTCGGGAACACTTAACGTAACTAATGATGCTGACTTCGACACGAACGTTAACGTCGACGGTAATACAGTAATCGACGGTACACTCAGTATCGGAACGGTTGCTGAAATTACAGGTACACTAGCTGCTGCCGACGAAATTCTTCTCCAGCGTGCTGGTACTGATCTTGTTGAGTATGTAACTGTAGAGGATCTGGTATCATCTAACAGTGAGTGGAGTTACAGTGACATAGGAACCGTTGGCGTTCTTGATGCTGGAGATAGAATTTATGTCCGTCGCCTAGGCAACGATGCAGGTGGAAACGATGTATACGTTGATGCAGTTGGCAACATGGTTGTTGATGCAACCAAAGCATTCCAATTCGGTGCTGCTACCGATCAGATCAATGCTACAGGTATCACTGCAACTGCTAACTACACCATGGCGCTGTCTGCAAATCTTGCAATCAACGCAGCTGGTAGCATTGCTGTAACTTCTGGAGCAAACGAGGATGTATCGTTCTCTGAAACAGGCGCAGGTGTACCATGGTTGTTCTATGCAGCTGATGACTCTTACACACCAACGAACTCGTTCGGAACGGAAGTAGGACGTGTTGGTATCAACACTAACTCTCCTGAAGCAACACTTCACGTTGCAGGTAACATCGTTGCTTCTAACTCTACTGTCTCTTCTGACCGTCGTTTCAAGAAGGACATCAAGGAGCTTTCAGGCGCACTTGATCTTGTTAAGGCACTTCGTGGTGTGAGCTACGATTTCCGTACAGGAGAGTTCCCGAAAGAGAACTTTGACGATCGCAACCACATTGGTTTCATTGCACAAGAGATACAAGAGGTTCTTCCTCAAACTGTTTTCGCTCGTGGTGATGGATTCCTTACCGTTGACTACGCTGCAGTAACTCCAGTCCTCGTTGAGGCACTTCAGGAGCTAAGCAAGCAAGTAGAAGCACTTCAAGCAGAAAACGCTACACTACGTAGCACTTCTGAGAAGAGTATCGGAGCAGTGAGCACTAAACAACTTCGCGATCTTGAGGCACGCCTTGCAGACATGGATGCACGCCTTCAGGAAGTAGCTGGTCGCAAATAGACCAATCTATCCTCGCAAGGGAAAACTACCTAAGGGTTATCTCCCCGAGAAATAGACAATCTATTTGTCAGTCTCAATACCCAGACTTCTATAACAACGTAGCCCGGCACATCTGCAAAGATGCGCCGGGCTTTTTAGTTAAGAACCTCTCTAGGATCTTAGATATTCAGAACGAAAAACGTTCTCCCTATCCTAGTACTTTCTGAACCGCTGCTGCAGCATCCTTAAGAAGAACCGCAGACTGTACATCAAGTCCTGATTCATCGATCATCTTCTTAGCGATGTCCGCATTCGTTCCTTGTAGTCGTACAATGATTGGAACAGTAATGTTACCCATATTCTTGTACGCTTCGATTACACCTTCTGCAACACGGTCGCAACGAACGATTCCACCGAAAATGTTAATCAGGATAGCCTTCACCTTATCATCACGAAGGATAATACGGAATGCTTGCTCAACGCGTGCAGCATCAGCTGTACCTCCTACATCGAGGAAGTTTGCTGGATCTCCACCAGAAAGCTTGATGATGTCCATGGTTGCCATCGCTAGTCCAGCACCATTTACCATACAACCCACGTTTCCGTCAAGTTGAACGTAGTTAAGACCTACCGCAGCAGCTTCTACTTCTGTTGGATCTTCCTCACGCGTATCGCGCATAGCAAGTAGATCCTTGTGGCGGTAAAGTGCATTCTCGTCGAGACTTACTTTACAGTCAACAGCGATGAAGTCATCGTTGCCAGAGTGGAGTAGTGGGTTGATCTCAAATAGTGTAGCATCGCTCTCAACGTAAGCCTTGTAAAGCTTCGCAACGAACTTTGTACACTCCTTGAATGCCTTTCCAGAAAGACCAAGGTTGAAAGCAATCTTACGTGCTTCGAACGCTTGAAGGCCGAGCATTGGATCGATGAACTCGCGGTGAACGAGGTGCGGAGTTTCTTCTGCAACAGCTTCGATGTCCATTCCACCTTCGGTAGAGTAAACAATTACGTTGCATTGGCTACCACGATCGGTTAGGATCGACATGTAGTACTCTTTGCAAGAATCAAAGTCAGGTACGTAAGCATCCTCTGCGACGAGAATCGTACTTACTAATTTACCTTCTCCTTCCATTCCTCCTGGAGTCTGAGGCGTTTTGAGCATCATACCAATGATGTCATTCGCAGCTTCACGAGCCTTCTCAGCGCCTTTGACGACTTTGACTCCACCACCTTTTCCGCGACCACCGGCGTGAATTTGGGCTTTGATTACTGCAAACTCGTTTCCAGTACGATCTGTAATGGTTTTGTAAGCAGCCATCGCATCGTCAATATTTTCAGCAGTTATGCCTTCTTGTACAGCGATGCCGAAGTTCTTGAGTAGCTCCTTGCCTTGATATTCGTGTAAATTCATTGTGGTCAGGTATTCTTGTTTGGACCGCAAATGTAACATTCAAAGTGCTCCCATTATAGTCACGGTTTTCGGGGCATTTTTCGACGTGTTTTGAGACCATTAACGAGGACTTTACCACACCTTGGGCAACCTGTTCGTCAAGCCTGTCGTTAGGACCTTTACATGATAATGAGAAGTCTACTGCTTTTGTCCCTTTGTTGCGTGATTGGTGTTTTGGCGAAAGCTCAAAATCCCTATGCGTTCAATGTAGACTCAACCTATCACGATAGCCTGCACCTCCCCGTATTTCAAGCTTCCGCTAATACCTTAGCCGAGTACGAAACCAAGCTCAACGCTTCAGGCACATTGCTCTTGAGGAGCCGAGACGCTTCCTTACGTGCAGCAGCAGCAGACACCGTTCTCAATGCCTTGCAACGGGCCTTACTCCTTCAAGATGCTGTCGACTACCCTTGGAGTGAATTGACTACGATCAGCAAGCAGGCGCCTTCTTCAGAGGCGTGGAGGATCTTTACGTGGCAGCATTTCGTCAACGATAGCACCTACCGATATTTAGGTGTCCTGCAACAAAAAAAGTCGCCAGAAACACTGTACATTCTGCAAGACAGCGCGCAAGCCCTGGGGTTAGAGCGTGAGTATGAACTTCGACCTGACCAGTGGTATGGAGCGCTATACTATGGTGTTCAGCCCTTCAAAACCAATAAAGGGAAAGATGCCTGGGTCTTATTCGGCTACGATGCTGATGCGTACACACACCGTCGAAAGGTGGCTGACATTCTCACCTTCTCGAAGGCGGGCAAGCCGCTTTTTGGAAAAGAAGTTTTCGTAGGTACCGAGCAAGACAGTTCTCGTCGTCTGGCACGTCTCATTCTAGAATACCGAGTCGATTCAAGAGTAGGGTTGCGTTACAATCCAGACCTTGGCGGAATCTCCTTTGATCGTTTGGTGACTGGACCTCCAGTAAGAAAAGGCGGACCTCCAAGCTATATTCCAGACGGGAGCTACGATGGATACGTCTATCATGCAAAGTCCGGTGAATGGCGCTGGCGCATGGAGTGGTTTGATCGAGTCATCAGCACCGAGGCTCCGAGACCCCAACCTATTTTTGGGACGAAAGAACGCAAAGACGTTTTTGGGCGCCCAAGCAAACCTCGCGGTTAATCACCAAAGGAGGACTTAGTTTGCAGCTATGCAAACTCACCGCTTACGTACACCTCGCACCGCCCGCCTCTTGCAGCACGGTGAGCTGAACCAAGACACCAAGTTGGTTTGGATAGCCGCCCATGGCTATGGGATGGATATTGAGCGTTTTACCAAGTGGTTTTCAAGCCTTGAAGCCCCGCATGCAGTACTCTGTCCTGAAGGACTTAGTCGCTTTTATTGGGGAGGATTTACGGGCAAGCCAGCCGCTTCTTGGATGACGTCAACTGAAAGACTCTCTGAGATCGAAGACTTTTGCGATTGGATGGATCAGGTGTGTGCTTTCGCCAAAACCTCTGCCCCAAATGCACGTATCGTCTGCTTCGGATTTAGCCAAGGGGCAGCTACTATTATGCGTTGGCTCCAGGCTAGGCGCACCGAGTACTATCGCATTGTGTTGTGGTCAGGTACGCCGCCAGAGGACATTGTCTATCCAGCAGAAGCATTCAACTCAAGCAAACTGATCAGCTACTGGGGAACTGAAGACGAATTGGTGTCCTGGGAGAAAGCTAAAACACGTTTTGAAGAAGTCTCACTAATGTTCGAACATCGCTTCTTTGATGGAGGCCATCGAATTCCGGCAGCTCCATTAGGCTTACTCGCAGATGAATTGCTTGCAGAACTTAGTGAATCCGATCTCCTCTAACTTCGATCGTAGCTAGCATTTCTTTTTCGAAATCGAGGTATTCGTGCCAGCGAGCAGTGACTACTTCTGGGTCTCCGTACCTCTTGGCAAGCTTGAGAAAGAGGCGATAATGTCCTGCTTCACTCACCATGAATTTGTGATAAAATTGGCGTAGCTCTTCCTCTGCAATTTCTAGACTGAGCAAACGGAATCGTTCGCAACTGCGAGCTTCTATGAGCGCCATCGTGAGCAAGCGCTCAACAAGTCGTTGCTCTTTACTACCGCCACCACGCTGGAATTTCAATAGGGCGTTTACGTACTCGTCTTTACGTTGTCGACCAAAGGTCAGGCCGCGCTTGTCCATTTCTGCGATCACTTGGCGGAAGTGTCCCCATTCTTCGGTAACGATAGGCGCGATTTCTCTGACGACGTCGTGCTTTTCTGGATAACCTTGAATGATTGAGATGCAGGTTAGCGCTGCTTTTTGCTCGCAGTAAGCGTGATCTGTCAGGATCTCGGCAAGGTCCATCTCAACGAGATTCACCCAACGCGGATCCGTAGGGAGTTGTAGCCCTAGCTTGTGATTATCGCGGCTTTTAGGAGCAGTTGACATAGATCTATTTAGAGACAGCGAAGCTGCTGCTGGAAAAAATCAACTTCGTAAACCGTGTAGTCATCGAAGCCAGTACCCCACATAACTCTCACTTGGTCTACAAGTTTTCGTTCGAGCAACTTCTCTTGTTTGTTGGAGATGGTATACCGAGCCTTGTAAGAGAAAATCTTCTCTACTGGGTCGAATTTTCCTTGACTAAGCATCTGGTTTCTCAAGGTTACCTTCTCGTTGTTGAGTAGCTTCAAGGTCAATTGACTGCCTTTCGGCAAAACCCCAAACTCCTTGTTGGCATACTGAGAGCGGATAACGAAATCAAGCTCCAGAATCAGATAGCCTCCACTTTTAGAGAGGTTACCTGTGCAAGTGACCAATGATTCGTCACCTAAGTAGGGCTTTAGCTCTGGGTTGGTATGGCCAAAGAACAGACGAGGCGTGAGGTTCATACGCTTCTTCTGCGTGAACTCATCTACTCCGTTATAGCTGTAGGAACAATCCTGTTTAGGCGGATTGTATCGAGGGTCGTTTTTGAGAGAGTATGGAGTGTACTCTTGCTGCTTCAGTTTAGAAGGAGCAGAACTCTCGAGTACCAATGCAGGCGTGGGTGTTGATCCATCAGGATTTTCAGCAACAACGTCAATATTCTCCGGATCGCTAGCAAAGAAATCTTCTTCTAAGATGCCGGCTTGCGTTAAAAAGGTCTTTCGAGACGACCGCGTCATCGGTAGTGCTTGTTCAAGAAGCGTAATTCGCTTTTGCGCGGCTTCTACATCGAGGTTGGCTTGGTTGGCTATTTGTCGCGCATCTTGAAGCTTGCGATTAGCGACACTGACTTGCTCACGATCTTTAGAAGCTGATGAAGAGCGAAGTGTAGCTACTCGCTCTTCTTCTTTCTTCTCTTTCTTGACCAGCTTTTCAGCGGTTTTTTCAAGACCTTTTGCTTGCTTTAGTTCTGTCTGTATTTGTTTGCGTAGTACAGCTCGAGCCCTAGCTTCTGCCTCTGCATCAAACTTTTGATTGCTGTATTGCTCTTCTTGAGGTGGGGTAGGAGTGCTTGCGGGAGCTTCACCTGGAGGTGTTTGCTTGAAGTATCTCCAACTGCCATCTGGGTATACGATAATCTGCTCTCCGTCACTGTTTTTGGTGAGGGTTTGCGCTTCTAATTGGGTAGTACCAAAAAGGCTTATCAAGCAAAAAAGTAGTAAAACACGCATGGGGTAAAGATCGTACACAACACAAGAACGTACTTTGCAGCTATGCGTGTGTATTTAATTGTCATCTTTTTCTTGTTTAGTCTCTCTTCTTGCTTCGAAACCAATGAAGCTAGGTTGGCAACTCAGTTTGATACGCAAGGGCACCGCGGCGCTCGGGGGCGGTTTCCTGAAAACACGATGCCTGGCTTCAAGGAAGCTATCGACCAAGGAATGAGAACCTTAGAGCTAGATGTCTGCGTGAGTGCAGACAGTGTCATTGTGGTGAGTCATGAGCCATGGTTTAACCCGATAATATGCATTATTGACTCTTTAGGTTATGCCGAGAAGGAGTCGCTGTTTAAGATGACTTATGCCGAAATCGCCAGTGTTGATTGCGGAAGCAGAGGCAATATTGATTTTCCGTCTCAGGTCAGTGTTGTTGCCAATAAGCCGTCTCTTTACGAAGTAATTGTCGAGTCACAACGGTATGCGTTAGAAAAGAACAAGCCTTTACCGTTCTACAACATTGAAATCAAGACGGAGCCTGGACAAGAGGGGCATTATACGCCAGAGATCGCTGCGTTTGTTGAATTGGTCATCACGGAGCTTACTCAGCTTGAGGTACTTGATAGGAGCATTATACAGTCCTTCAATGTTCGACCATTGCAGATAATCCACGAGGAGTATCCAGAAGTGCGACTTGCATACCTCAGTTCCACGCCGCTTTCATATAGGAGAGAGTTAGAGAACCTAGGATTCACGCCAACCGTGTATTCACCTTATCACCTCAGTTTACGTCCTTCTACTGTCCAGGCACTTCATGCACAAGGTGTGCAGGTGATTCCTTGGACTGTAAATGACGTGACACGCATGACCGAATTAGTAGGGTGGGGGGTAGATGGAATTATCTCTGATTACCCTGGTCGGCTGGCAAGCGTAGCTCCTTAAATCCAGATCATGCAATAGAATTGCTACTGCATGATCTGGATTATCGGGCAACTAATCTTTATCCCTTCTTGATCTTCGCGTACTCGCGGTAGAAGTGAGGAATCGTTTCGATTCCCTTGTAAAAGTTAAACAAGCCGTAGTGCTCGTTTGGAGAGTGAATGTCGTCGCTGTTCAAGCCAAAGCCCATCAGTACACACTTCACATCTAGCTCACGCTCGAAGAGAGAAACAATCGGAATTGATCCACCACCACGTGCAGGGATTGGCTCCTTGCCGAAGGTTTTGGCGAGCGCAAGCGAAGCAGCACGGTACTCGTTACTATCGGTAGGAAGTACTGCTGGATGACCGCCATGGTGAGGAGTAACCTCCACTTTTACGCCTGCAGGAGCAATCGCTTTGAAGTGGTTCTCGAACATTTCGGTTGTCTCGTCTGGAGTCTGATTAGGAACTAGACGCATTGAAATTTTAGCAAATGCTTCAGATGGCAAGACGGTTTTAGCGCCTTTTCCAATGTAGCCGCCCCAGATTCCATTCACATCAAGTGTAGGACGAATGCTTGTTCGTTCGAGAGGAGTGTAGTCTTTCTCTCCGCCTCCAATTTCTCCAATTTGGAGATCTTTCTTGTACTCTTCGTGATCAAACGGAGCCTCGTTCATTGCTTTACGCTCCTCTTTACTGACTTCTAAGACCTTGTCATAGAAACCAGGAATGGTGACCTGTCCAGCCTCGTCATGCATGCTTGCAATCATGTCACATAGCACGTTGATTGGGTTGGCTACCGCTCCACCGTAAACACCAGAGTGTAGATCCCGATTTGGTCCAGTCACTTTGACTTCGACATAGCTCATGCCGCGCAATCCGACTGTGAGACTCGGAACGTCATTGGCGATGATACTGGTATCACTGATGAGTACTACATCACATGACAACATCTCTAGGTTCGACTTCACGAAGCTGTCCAAGTTGACACTTCCTACTTCCTCTTCTCCTTCGATGAGGAATTTAAGGTTACATGGGATGTCGCCTGCTTGCATCATCGCTTCGAAAGCCTTGACATGCATGAACGCTTGACCTTTGTCGTCGCACGCGCCACGAGCGAAAATGGCTCCAGCTGGGTGCTTATCTGTTTTTTTGATAACCGGCTCGAACGGAGGACTTGTCCATAGTTCGATTGGATCTGGTGGCTGCACGTCGTAGTGGCCGTATACAAGCACGGTCGGTAGGTCGGCAGAGATGAACTTCTCTCCGGTTACGATCGGGTGGCCTGCTGTTGAATGAAGCGTTACGTTATCCGCTCCTGCTTTTTTGAGGTTTTCTAGTAGGAAGTTGGCTGCTCGCTTTACGTCACCGGCGAATGCAGGATCAGCACTTACTGAAGGAATCCTAAGCCAGTCGAGTAGTTCGTTTAGAAAACGATCACGGTTTTGATCGATGTAGTCTTGGGTTGAAGAAGTAGTAACACTCATACGCGCAATGTACGTAGCGCACACGTGTCATTTCTGTCATTTGTCCAGTCTCGACCTTGGGGAAACTTCGGGATTCACAAAGGTGCTTTCGCCAAAACACACATCAAAAAAGCCCGCGACAGATTGATGTGTCGCGGGCTTTAAAAAGTGACTAAGAACTTCGCTAGCGAATGAGGGTGATCTCTCCGGCACTCTTGAATTCACTACCGTCTGGATAGACGAAGTTGATGACGTATGCGTAGACGTCACTTGGTGCTTCACCTGATCCATTCTTATCTCCAGTCCATTTCTCATTTGGATCTTCGCTCTCAAAAACGAGAGCACCCCAACGGTTGTAAACTTGGTAGATGTCAGCTGTCGGAGTGATTCCTTCAGGGAAAAGTGGACCCCATGAATCATTTGTGCCATCATTGTTCGGCGAGAACAGGTTTGGAACGACAGGTTCTTCAACAACGATCACAACAAAAAGGATAGAGTCATTTGTGCAATCTCCTGTTGGGTCTGTAACGATAAGAAGATAATCCTGTGTTTCATCTGGCATGACGACAGGATTCGAACAATCATCACATATCTCTGCAGGAGGAGGTGATTGCGTCCAGTCGAATATAAAGCCACCCGTATTTTCAATTTCCAGGGTGGTACTCGATCCGCTTAAGATTACGATTGTGTCTCCTTCCCCGACAAAACCTTCTGCAACAAAAAGCTCAATGTCAAGGATCTCTTCTTCGCACCCAAAAGTATCAAGTACGGATAAGGAGATGTTTTGGGTGACAGAAAGATCAACAGTTGTATGAACATTACTGTCTGAGAAAGCAATTAAGCTTTGCGGATCGAAGAACTGAGCTAAAAGAATCCTACTTGTCGAAACAGTAATATCTATGGTCTCCTCAAAACAGGCAGAATCTACCGTTACCTGAAGATCTAGAGGCGCTAGAACGGTAATGGTGCGCCTAGTTGTATCCACACATTCTCCTCCAGCCGTTGCAATGCTTAACGTAATCTCGTACTCACCTGGTGACGGGAAAGTATAGGTCGGACTTGTTTCAGTACTTGTATCGCCGTTTCCGAAGTCATATAAGTACGAACCAGGATCTCCTCCTGAAGAAGCGTCAATGAACATGACGGTAGGGTCACAAGCGAAATCACTTCCAAGATCGGTAGTGAAATTTGCTTCGATTTCCAAGAAGCGGAGTGTATCTGTTACAACAAAAGAACACTCATCTCCGTCTGAAAAGAGGGTGAGGCTAACAACTGTTGTTCCACTCATAGGAGCTACCGTGTAGGTTGCCGAAGTAGGGTCGGTGTCGTCTTCGGTAATACCGTTACCAAAATCCCAGGTCCACCTATCAACATCAAGCGTATCACGAAGTGAGAAGTTAACGGTTTCACCTTGGCAGATAACGCCAGGGGAAAAGTTGAAATCACCCTCTGGACCTACAAGTGTAAATTCTCTTGTTAGGGTGTCTCTACAACCAGCTCCGTTTGTAATCGTCTCGAGTGTTATCTCGTTAAGTCCTCTTACGAGTGAGTTACCAGTAAAGAGAACCGGGTCATCAATGGCATTTATTTGTAATTCACCATTTATTGACCATACCCCAGTGTATGGAAAGCTGGAAGAAGTTACGTCTGTGAGTACAATCGGTTGTGGGAAGCACAAGACCGTTTGCCCATCAACATCACTCGTAAACATCGGGTCAGCCTTACCTTCCACAGTAATGAAAAGTGTGGTGTCGCCTGCACAAAGAGTCACATCTTCTTGATAGTTGAGCGTTACCGTATAAGTACCTGCAGTATTGTAAGTAACGGTTTGTTGGAAGGCAGAACCCATTGTGCCGTTACCAAAGTCCCAATCGTAGAACAATTGGTTTCCTTCGGCGGTGAAATCTGTTGCACTGAAAGTAATGCTTTCACCTTCGCAAATAGCAGATTTATCAACGGTTACATTAGAAATCGGACGGTAGACTTGAAGAGGAATTTCGAATGACGCTGGGCAATTCAACGCATCATTTGTCATAAGCGTCACTAGGATTACATCCGGTGCGTTAGGGTCATTGGGGAACGTAAACGTTGGATTTTGATCCGTACTCGTTCCGTAGCCACCAAAGTTCCAATCGTACGTCAGGATTGTTGTATCCGAAGCTGCCGGATTCGCAGTGAAGTTGACTGTAGATGGCAAGCAGATTCTGGTCTTGCTTGCTGTCACCGTTACTTCCGATACGAATATTCGAACGTCTCTTGTAAGTGTATCTGTACATCCATTGATGTCCTCTACGATGAGTGAAACCGTTTCATCTCCTCGGCCATTCGCTTGTACATCCATACCAGTCGAAGACCTACTGCTTGTGTACGGGCGATCCCAAGTGAATTCCCATTGGTAACCTTTAGAGCAAGTAGCGTTTACATCCTGTGAAGTGGATCCATCAAGGATGAGCGGAGCACCAGAGCAAAAGAGTGTGTCCAGGTCAAAAGCGGCAATAGGCTCTGTTATGTAAAACTCAACAGTGTCACGGTCGCTGCCACAAGCTGAACTCGGATCAATTGCAACGATCACCGCTTGATATACACCTCGTGCTGGAAGCGTAAGGTCTAGCGAATCAGTAATGGTGAAAGAGTCTCTGTATGTCCCAGGCGTTTCCGCGTAGATGTAGAGGCTATCTGATGTACTTCGAGTATTGTCGTTATAGAAACGCACATCATATGGAGCGTCACACTCAATTAAGTAATTGAGATCAGCTAGTGGTGCACTTGCATACGGTATCGCTTCGGTAAGGCTATCAATACAACCATTGTACTCAACGTAAAGCGTAAGATCTAGTGTCGCACCTTCAACGGTATTCGTCAGTACGTGCTGTAACGTATTGTTGTTAGCACAGTGAAAAGAACTTCCGCCTTCAACTTCGAAGTGGACATTGTCAATTCGTGCATCCGTAGTGGTATTCGTGAAGGTCAACGTATCACCTGGACAGGCTGGGCTAGCATCGGTGGTGTAGGTCAAATTAC
Source organism: Saprospiraceae bacterium (assembly GCA_045110575.1). Lineage (GTDB taxonomy): Bacteria > Bacteroidota > Bacteroidia > Chitinophagales > Saprospiraceae > CALDTK01. The sequence goes on along the minus strand of JBGCGF010000007.1, from coordinate 70,339 downwards.
CGATTAGAGCACCTACTTCGATCGAAATAGAGTAGCTGGTGTCTCGGCAACCTTGTGCATTTTCCATCCACATGTAAGGTTCGTACTCGCCAGGGTTCGCATAGATATGCGTCCAAGGACCTGTCGTTGATACCATCTCTACAGTACCGTCACCCCAGTCTACATTTACTTGAGTAACTGCAGGGTTTGATCGTATCGAATCAGCAAATGTCACCTCAAGAGGAGCACAGCCATTGTGTACATCTGGAATGAACAGTGCATTTGGAATGTCGATCACGTCCGAAATGACGATTGAATCTCGACAGCCTTGTGGTGAAATGATCAGGACGGATGCTCTTACGTATTCAAGCCAGTTTTGTCCATACTCACCGCCTTTGTCATACTCATAGGTAACGGTAGGGTTATTCGCTGTTGATCCTCCTTCACCAAAAGGGAAAACCCAAGCAACAGATTCAATTTCTGAAGCTGGATTGTTGAGTGTGTAATTGATGGTGTAAGGCGTCTCGCAGAAATAGTTCGGATCACTCGTAGCGTCTGCAATCAATTGCTGTACGAAAATATTTCTCGTTGTATCACCAGCGCAATCAGCATTCGCTACTGCTAAGGCAACAGTTGTGAGTCCTGGGCTAGTGAAGATGATTTCTTGTGTCGGACCAAGGTCTTCGATGAGACTAACATTCGGGCCATACGTCCAGTCGTACGAGATAGAAGAACCTAAGGCGCGCACGGTATAAGGAACGTTAAAGCAAACCGTATCAGGCAGGTCGAAATTAGCGCTTGGAGGACCTGCACTTACTGTTTGTACTCTTGGCGGAGTCGATACGCAACCGTTACCGTCGGTCACCGTCAGGCTAATTGAGTAATCTCCTGCTGCTCCGTAGATAGCGTTAGGAGGGTTTTCTATTGCACTTACCTCACCGTTACCGAAGTCCCAGTCATAGCTTAAAGGGGCTGCTCCAGTTGAATTGTTGGTGATACTTACACTTAATGGAACATCACAACTTTGAGCAGGCGTTCTGTTAAAATTAGCCACTGGTAGCGCAAAGGCTTGAATGGTATCCGTAAACGCGATTGCGGTATTACAACCAGATTGGCTAGTCTCTAGGTCTACAGTGACGTCGTAGCTTCCTCCAGCTCGGTAGATATGTCGAACAGATGTACCTCCGTCTAACACACCTTGACCATCACCATATGCCCAGTTGATCGTGTTGATTGTGATCGAGGGATCTATGTTCGCCGTTGCGACAAATTGCACAGCATGTGGTACGCAACCTTCATTATCATCAATCGTCAATGAAATGGTTGGCTTTGGAAGAACGGTCACGGTCACTGAACCAACCGTTGTGCCGCCATCGGTGCGACTAAACGTGACGGTATAAACACCAGGACTTGTGTACAGGTGAGAAGGCGCAGAGATGCTAGAACTCGCACCGTCACCAAAATTCCAAAATGCTTGACCTCCATCTGGCGGAGAGAAATCAACTTCTAGCGGTGCGCAACCTAAACTAGGACTTGCGTTCTGTGCCACTGCAGCGAGACCAAGCAGTGCGGTAAATAGAGTAAGAAGAGCTATGCGCATAGGTGCAATTTCGTTAAACCAAAGGAATAGAGGTAATTCTATTTGTCGTTTTGGCTACGTATCGTACAATGTTCGCAATTAATCTGCACCTAATTGCTGCTTCGTTGACAAATGTTGTAGGTTTGGATAATCCGTCGAACTAGGCCAATTCTCTATGACTCCTTATTTCCGCTCTGTTTTATTGCTTTGCATGTGCTTATTGACTTCAGTAAGTCTTTTCGCACAGCTACCTAACAATTACACTACGCAACAGGAAGATTTGCCTTGTCTCAACAAGCGATTTAGTCTCCGTGTACACATTGCTGAGGACACAGGAGGCCCGATAACTTTTGATACGGCCGCTTTTAGAGCGATGGTTAATTACACGAACACCTTCTTCGAGCCGATCTGCGTTTCTTTTGAAGCTTGCGAGTTTCTTACCGTAGAAAACTATCGTTACGCTTCACACGAGCGTAGAGACACTAGTGAGCAAATTGCGCTGTACGGCGATCCAAATCGAATTGATGTATACATTCCTGTCATGGATAGCTTGATATACATCTGCGGGCGAGCTTCATTGAATGGTATCCAAAGAAACCCTTCTGCTTTTGTGATGGTCAGAAACACTGCTACTTGTATTGCTCCTACAAGCGGTACACTAGCGCACGAACTCGGACACTACTTCGGTTTGCTGCACACTTTTGATACTAGAAATGGAGCAGAGCTAGCAGATGGCAGCAATTGTGAAACTGCCGGCGACGGTATATGTGACACTCCTGCAGATCCATTTATCGAAGGAACAGACTCAGGTGATTGGACGGACGATATGGATCCTTGCCGATTTGATTTTCGCGGCGTTGACGCAAATGGTGCGTTTTATACCCCACATACGGCCAACGTGATGTCCTTTTATGAGGGTTGCCTTTGTGGATTCACCTTCGATCAGCTGACCCTAATGGCCAAGAATTGTGTCGAAGGCGGAGATCGCGTTTGGTAAAAGTAGCCACGTTAACAACTTTTAGAATCCTTGTGCTCATTCATTTGACACAAGGATTCTTCAATTTTATACAAGTTTTTTCCTGTTAAGCCTTGATTTTTCCCATTTTTTCGGAAAAAATGTATTTTTCTTTCTCGCAATCCCCTTATTCGTCTAAATGCCTGTTTTACGGTATTTCTGGTGCTTTATACCTGTTTTACGCTACCTAAGGGGAACTATTAGTCCCTAGACCTTTGTAGGTTTAGGTGTCCGCAAGGACAACCCATGAACAAAGCCAAGTCTTGAAATCGGGCTTGGCAACCTATTTGCAAACCTGTCGTAGGAAGGAACGGACTGTCTTTAGATCGTCTGTTGCCGCTCATACGACTGTGCACAACACTACACCAACCTGCCTTGCGGCGGGGGTGCCACTGCTGTACACGCTTCGGCGAGCTGTGACGGACTGTCCATGGGTTCATCCCTTTGACAAATCCCATCAACACACTACCGACATGCGACAGCTAAAAATTACAAACCGAATTACTTCCCGCGAAAGCCTCGCACTTGAGAAGTATTTAAGCGACATCGGAAAGATTTCGCTCATCACTGCCGAAGAGGAAGGTAATCTTGCCCGACTAATCCGCACAGGTGATCAAGATGCACTTGATAAAATGACCAAAGCCAACTTGCGCTTTGTTGTTTCTGTCGCTAAGCAATATCAAAACCAAGGACTCAGTCTTTCTGACCTCATCAACGAGGGGAACTGTGGCCTAATTAAAGCTGCAACTCGCTTTGACGAGACGCGTGGCTTTAAGTTTATCTCTTACGCTGTTTGGTGGATTCGTCAGTCGATTCTTCAGGCAATTGTAGATCACGCACGTATCGTGCGTCTACCGCTCAACAAGGTTGGTAGCTACTCTAAGCTTCAAGATGCGCGTATCAAGTTTGTACAGATGTACGAGCGAGAGCCGAATCACCAAGAGCTTGCTGACGCAATGGAACTTCCGGTAAAGGAGATCCGCAACATGCTACGTGGTTCTAACAAGCACATGAGTATCGACGCACCAATCGGTGGTGATGACGGCGATAGCACAATGCTTGATATCATGCACGGTGAGCAGAGCCTTCAGTCGGATAACGATGTATTGAAGGAGTCACTCAAGGAGCAAGTCCAACATGGTCTAGCAATGCTTAGTCCGCGTGAGGTTGATGTGATCAGCTGCTACTATGGACTAAACAATCAAAAATCTCGTACCCTCGAAGAGATCGGCAATTTGTTCGGTCTTACTCGTGAGCGTGTACGTCAAATAAAGGAGCGTGCATTACGTCGCCTCCGCAAGAGTTACCACCACGAGGAGCTTCGCTCTTATCTAGGGTAGTCAAGATCTCTTACTGATACGTAAGATTCGCTTGTAACGCGCAGCACCTTCTTGGTGGTGCGCGTTTTTGCGTTTAGCTCTTGTTCAGCTTTCGCCAAAACCTAAATTGGTACTTCGGATTTTGGATATCGGACCGCTCCGCTGTCGGATAGGAGAGCGGGGGATTTTATTTTTCGACATCCGACATCCGACATCCGACATCCGACATCCGACATCCGACACCCGACATCCGACATCCGACATCCGACATCTAAATCTAGAATCTAAGCGTTCGTCTGGTTACAAGCCTGTTTTGGCGAAAGCCTAAGCAAACGAAACACAAAACACACATCTTTAGCTCATGGGATCAATTATCGCAATGGTAGCCGTTGTAACGATCGTCGCTGGTATCGCAACCGTGACGACGAAGCAACTTCATTCGGTGTTCTCTGGTGGCACACCAAAAGACACCCAATTGAAGTCTCTTCTCGCAAAGTGGAGAGAAGAACTTGTTCCTGAACGAACAGAGCTCATCAGCTTAAAAGACGAGGAACTTGATCTACTCGGTCAAAAACCTGCCGTTGATCGCAAGCTGCTAAAAGCAAAGAATCGAACAGCTGGCCGTATTCAAACCATTTATCAGGAGAATGTAGCCGTCTTCATTTCTCAGGCATTTCCGAAAGCGAAGGTCGATACCAACCTGATTCTCATCCAAACCAAAGGGGCTGAGTATGTTTTTAGGAAACAAGGCTTGGATGTATTTGTGGCAATTAATGGTTCGCCAGAAGGCATTTTACGTGGCGATGAGTTCACTCCTGCAGGGACCTCAACTCCAACGGCTAGATTAGAAACCCAACCAGATCAACGAACCGTTCATGCCGATGCGGGAAATCGGACACTTGGAATCCTTCTCGTCGCTGGAATAGGTAACCAAGTCGTTCCCAGAGCGTTTGAATTTGTAGACATCCAATCTGTTGCAGACAGGTCGATGCTCGAAACACTTACGTTCTATTACCTCGTTACTCAAAACTTAGGTTCGTAAGCTTTGTTATATTTGTATCATTAGGTCACTGTAGACCGGCATGATTAGGTGTTATGGACATTAGAGAAAAACTCCATCTTGTTGTTTATCGCGTTCGTGAGAAAGGCCTTGAGGTCTTTGTTCGAGATAGTGATGACGACCAATATGAATTGCCAGAAGCAGTCGATGCAGCCTCTTTCGACGCCCGAGAGAGTATCGAGCTCGATGCCTTTGAGACAGACGAAGAGCGCGCTAAAGGTTTAGCTATTGAAGGCGACTACCACGACATTCCTTCTTTGAAAGGTCTTTTCCTCAACGATGCACGTAAATTAAGAGCTCAGATTAGAGAGCTTCCAAGTGCTGAGGAAGGAACATTTGTAGCCGTAAAGGAGGTCGCCAAGCGCCTTTTGCCAGGTCAATACCGAATGTTGAAAGAACTTCGAGAGATTTTGGTCGATCGGAATTCCACGAAATACATGTAATGGCCCTTGCTCGTAGATTTGCCGCATGGCAATGGATACGAGCAACCTTTCCTTTTCAGGACAAACAGGCGCATATCACGGCAAAGTTCGTGACGTCTACTATTTCGACGATAAAGTACTACTGCTCGCTTCGGATCGCATTTCTGCGTTCGATCACATCCTGCCGCGGCCAATTCCTCATAAAGGAGCCGTGCTTACTGGCGTAGCAACGTACTTTCTGAAAGCAACTTCTGACCTCGTGCCGAATTGGCTAGAGTCAGTACCTCAGCCTAATTCTGCATTTGGCGTAAGGTGTGAGCCGATCAAAATTGAGATGGTTATCAGAGGCTATCTCGCAGGTCATGCTTGGCGTGAGTACAAATCGGGAAAGCGAATTCTTTGTGGTGTACAGATGCCAGATGGAATGAAAGAGTCTGACCGCTTTCCAAGTCCAATCATAACACCAGCGACCAAAGCGGATGAAGGTCACGATGAAGACATCGCAAGAGAGGACATCCTTAGTCGCGGACTAGTTGATGAGGGTGTATACAAGCAACTTGAGGCGTATACGCAAGCCTTGTTTGAACGCGGGACACAGATGGCTCAGCGACAAGGACTGATTCTCGTTGACACCAAGTACGAATTTGGAATCCACGATGGGACTGTATACCTAATTGACGAGGTTCATACCCCTGATTCCAGTCGATACTACATCGCTGATGGTTTTGGCGAGCGACAAGCGAAGGGCGAAAAGCAACAACAGCTTTCCAAGGAATTTGTACGTGAGTGGTTGATGGAAAATGGATTCCAAGGACTGGAAGGGCAGCAAATGCCAGCCATGCCAGAGGAGTTTGTTGAGCTCGTATCAGAACGATATATCGACCTTTACGAACGGCTAACGGGAGCGGCATTCGATAGAAACCTAGTTCCGAGTGAACGTGAGCTTAAAAGTGCTGTTTCGACTCTTCTCGAAGAAGGAAGCTAAATCTCGAAGTGTTTTTCTTTGAATCTAAAAGCGTTCTGAGTTGGTCTTTTAGTATCGTCCTTGGAATTTTCAAGGTGATTCTAGTTCCTATTCCAGTCTCATTATCATCTAATAGATCCTCAACGATTAGTGCATCCTTCGCAGATTTTCGCGATTCAACGCTCGAACCTTCTTGGAGTAGTTTGATGCGTTCACGGATAATGTTCATTGCCATTGATGGGCGTTGACGTTTGCGTTTCAATTGCGTTTCAGCCGCTCTTGATCTACCTATTCCGTTGTCGCTTACCGTAATATTTAACGCATCTGAAGATTCTTCTGTGCTCACATCTAGTACAATACGCGGCTCGCGTTCTGTGAGTGGGAAAAGACCGTGATGCATTGCGTTCTCAACTAATGGTTGAAGTAACATTGGCGGGATCAATACACCTTCGACGTCTATTTCATCCGAGACTTTAAAGACAAACTCTACTTTTCTACCAAAGCGGAGTTCTTCGAGTGCGACATAGTCTTTTAATAGTCTCAATTCTTCGCTCAACGGAATGAGCTGTTTGTCAGCAGAGCCTAGCATTGTTCGGACTACATGCGCAAAGCGAGACAGGTAGCTGTAGGCTTGCTTGTTCTCTCCTTCTAAGATCAGTGCGCGCAGAGCGTTGATGACATTGGACACAAAGTGAGGGTTCATCTGCGCGCGTAAGGCTGCATCCTTGGTGCGTATGACTTCACGCTCAAGCATGAATGCACTTTTTTCATTTTCGATTCGTGATTCGTCGGCTTTTCGAATCTTATGGCCAATTGCAAAAGCGAACGTCAAGATCTCAATGCCTAGTCCAACAGCGAAGAAATTAATATTACCTAGAAACAAAGAAACCAACGCTGAGCCAACGAAAGAAAAAGAGGCAAAGCCTAAAAAGTAGCAGTAAATATTATGAGGTCTAACTACAAAGTAGAAGATCGTTAAGAGTGCAACGATGCCTATGAAAGAACGCTCTAGTGCGAACGCATTGAGGAGGGCAACCGCATCAAAACCTGCGTAAATAGATACGGTAAATAATACCGCAAACCCAAGCTGGGCAGCAGCAAACATTCGCCATACCCTGCCAATAGTAGGGTAGTACTTTCTGAAGTTTAAGAGTTCGTGCGCAAGAAGTGTAAAGGCGACATGGAAGCAAATTTGAGATACCGTGTTTACCACGATTTGATCAACGCCTCTCGAAAAGAATGGAATACTTATGGTCGTAATTCGCTCCGCCCAATAAATTGTATGGAAGAATAGATACGCTGCGTAAATCCCAAAGATGTGTTCCTCAGGATTGCTGAAGAACAGCATACCGAAGTAGCATCCTAGTAAGAAAATGCCGCCCAGTAAGAAAAACATACTTGCCTCTCTTGACCTCAGCAAGTTTAGATCGAAGTGCGTTCCAAGTATTTCATATTCATCCGCAGGAGTTGACAGTAGGTGTAGCCCATACCGAGCATTAATTTTTGTGCTCGGAACCCATACTACAGTCGGTTTGACATATGCGATGAAGAAGCCATTTACCGCAAGCTCCTCAGTAAGTTTAATGGAAATCCTGTCGTTAACCAGTGGTGAATTCGAGCGCATGTCGCGCACGGCTACGGTTGACCCATCTTGGAGATAAAAAACAAGGCTAGCCTCTGATGCAATGCTCAGTATACGAGCTGAATCTCCGCGAAGAACTGAATCGACAGGCATACGAAGCAAGTAGGAGACATTGTCTTTTTGTAAGGTTCTTGTCTGGGTGGTCTCCCAATTTGTGCGTGATAGTACTTCTTCTAAGTTAGGGGCAGTTGTATGGTAAAGTCTGTCCGAATCGATCTCTACTAACTTGATCTGGTGTTGCGCATTCGCGTTGGTAGAAACAACCAGCGAAAGCAGGGTTATTAGGCAGAAAACAAAGCCTAAAAATGATGTTCGATATGTGCTGTAAAGCCTCACCGGAAGAAGGTATGGCGTAGCTTAAGAAGGGATCATCTCATTGTATAGATTGTTACTCTCATCTTATGGTTGGTACTGCATTATGCTTTGCACCTTTGCGAAATGGCTGCACTGATTTCGAAGCAAGAAAAAGTCGATTCAATTGGGAAAACTCTAAATGACTTATACCCTGAGACTCCGATCCCTTTAGATCACTTCGATCCGTACTCGTTGCTCATTGCTGTGTTGTTGAGTGCGCAGTGCACAGACAAGAGGGTTAACCTCGTAACGCCTGCCTTATTTGCGCTAGCAAGTACGCCTCAAGAAATGGTCAAGCAGTCTATTGAGGTTATCAAAAGCATCATTCGCCCTTGTGGTCTCAGTCCTCGTAAAAGTGCAGCTATCCACGGGCTTTCGCAGATCTTGCTTGATAAACACGATGGAAAGGTGCCAGAAGATTTTGATGCGCTTGAAGAGCTTCCCGGCGTTGGGCACAAAACAGCAGGTGTTGTAATGGCACAGGCTTTTGGCGTCCCTGCCTTTCCTGTGGATACGCACATTCATCGTTTGGCGTATCGTTGGGGGTTGACCAACGGGAAGAATGTCGTGCAAACTGAAAAGGATCTAAAGCGACTGTTCCCAAAGGAGAGCTGGAATAAACTTCATTTGCAGATCATCTTTTTCGGTAGAGAGTATTGCCCTGCGCAAGGACATGACCCGAGGACCTGTCCACTTTGCAAAGTGTACGGTAGAAAAAGTGAACTGCTCAAATTTGAGAAAGCACTAGCAGCAAAGGAAAAGAAGAAGAAAAAGTAAGGTGCTGAATCGGAAACTGTCCGTTGAGAAGGCTAGCTAGAACGGATAATTGAGGCCTAATGCAAAGTTGTCGATACGTTTTAGACCTGCTGGTTTCCATGATTTGGGCCAGTAAGAACTCCCATTGCCGTTTTCATTATCGACTTTATAAGGGTTACGGAGCTTGATGCCCATGTCTATGCGCAACAGGACGTACCCGATGTCCCAACGCAAGCCGATACCCGTGTTGACGGCTATCTGCTGATAAAAAGGCTCGTTGATGACAGCTCCGTCATCATCTTTTAGCTCGTCAAATCGAAACTGTGAACCTTGACGACTCGTGTCGACTTTCCATGTCCAAACATTACCTGCATCAAGGAAGACCGCGCCGTCAAGCCTAGTCGTCCAGATGTTGGTGAGAACACTTCTAAACTCAGCATTGGCTTCCAGTTTGAAGTTTGCCTGCTGAAAATTTATAAAGCCAGGACCACTGTTGTCAGGTGGTTTGATGTAAGAGCCAGGGCCAATTGAACGTGCTTGCCAACCCCGAAGGCTAGCGTTTCCACCGCCGAAAAATTGTCGAACATATGGTACATCACGTTCTCTACGTTCAAATCCGTAAGTGAGGGCAGTTCCAGTACTTATTCTAGCCGCGAATTCTTGCTTTCTGGCGATTTGTTTTCGGTACGCAACACTCAATGCAAGTCGTCCATATCTAGCATAATCAAGTCCTTGGCCGACAGTGAAAACGCTTTGGCTATTAGTAATCAAATTACGAACCTGGTTCACTCCAAATACCTCAAGGCCACTTTGCTCAACATCAAACAATGCCGTCCATGTGCCTTTCTGTATCGAAGGCTTACTGGTGTGAGCATAAGATATATTTCGGAGAAGGAAGCCTGTGAAAACTTGATCACCTAGACTCCTAGCCAAGAACGGAGTCCTTCTAAGAATCTCTATAAACTCAGGGTCAGGGGTGAAGAGGAGGTACTCAACACCTACATGATTGATTGTGTAACGGTCAGTTGGTTTTGTGAAAACATCGAAGCCATAAAGTGCTGATATAGTCGTTGTTTGATAGTTTTCTAATAAATCAATATACCTGGCTTCTAACTTCAAATTGGTCTTACCACGTTCTTTGATGGCATTGTAGAAACTATTAGGCAGTAACATGGTAGGCTCGCCGTTTTCATCAACGGAGCTTTTCGTTCTATTTAGTTGCTTGTAGATGCCAAGGAAGTCAGTAAACCGTGGAAGTTCTAATCCTACTTGTGCGCCAAACTCTATCGTATTTAGTCGTTGAATGTTTTGATTTCCTATTTCAGCGAAGTTGAATTCAAGTCCTCCATCTGCAGATAGGTTCAGCTTTTCCGCACCTCCTGCGATGTTGTTATTGCTGAGGGAGCCTAAAAGTTGAGCTCCAATAAGGCTTAGTTGACCTCCGCTTCGTGCCTGTCGATCCGTAAAGCTCAACTCGGCGTCACTACCGATTGACCATTGTTCGTTTAGTGAAAGTGAGATGAAAAAATCAATCTCATTATCGTCGTCTTCAGAGGGAGATTGGCGAATACTAACCAGTCTGAAAACACCCAGACTATTTAGTTGTAGGTTACTCTTGCTAATAGCAGATTGATCAAATAAATCTCCAGGACGGAAGAAAATGTTTTCAGCCAACGTAGCGGGCTTCATTGTCATTTTATCTAACTCGTAGATAAACCTAAGCTCGTCGTAAGTTGTGTCGATAGATACACTTTGCGAAGTAGCTAAGGGGTCACTATCTGGAAAGACCGTAATCCTTCCTATCCGAAACGTCTGATGCTGTTTGTTTTCTTCAGGGGGAAGAATTTTCAATTTTGCATTCACGCGATTTCCGGTGCTATCCGCCTCGAGTGGGCTTATGCTGTTTGCATAGAAATTGGCAAAACCGTTATTACGCATCAGGCTTACAATCCGCGCCGTTTCCTTGTCGTACGTGCGACTGTCTACGCGGTCGCCTGGAGTTAATTGTTGCTCATTTTTTGAAGAATTGAGCAAACTCCTCACGATTGAATTTTCCGTTTGATAGCGTATCGAATCGAGTATGTACGCCTTTGACGGTTTGACGATATAGGTAACTGCGACTCGCTTATTTCTAAGGGTATCTATGCTCGTGCTTATCTCAGCATCGAAAAATCCTCGATTACGCATAAACGATCGAATTCGATCTCTGCTCTCTTCCATCAAGTCGTCCTTGTGGTAAGCGGGTTGCTCGGCAATCGCATTTCTGACAAATCGACTAAAGCGAGTCGTGTCTGTTCGGTTTTCTCCTTTTAGGTAAAACCACTCCCTTGGCCAGACGAAGAAGAACTGTCCATTGGGTTCTGTTGATAGCTGTGAGAGTAGTTCGATGTTTAGACTGTTCCAGTCTTCGACTACAGCGTCTTCGGCCAGCTCAATTTTATTCTTCTTGACGAGATACTCATCTTCACCCAAAAACTTGGCAGAACGACAGGCATTGAGCAAGATCACCGCTATAAAGCAGAGAAGGAAAAATCGAATGTTTGCGGAAAAAATTTGAGGCATAACACTGTCCTGCGTACGTTAGCGCTGATGGCAATTAGCAATGCCCAACGACAACGTGTTCGTGGGCTACAACAACGTAAGTTTCGGCGAAAGTATACAGCTTTCCTTGTTGAAGGGCGTGTTAACGTCTTAGAAGTACTTTCTAGTGGGCTAGAAGTGCAAGAACTGTACGGTCTACCCGAGCTTTTAGAGGGCTTCCGCCAAAACGCAAGTTTTCGCGAAAGCTTGAATCGCATAGAGGTTTTTGAGGTCGGACAATCCGAACTCGAGCGCTTGAGTACCCAGCGATCACCAGATGGTGTCCTTGCGGTGGTTCAAATGCCGACATACGATTGGTCTACTTTTTCTTCTGCGAAGAAGCTTCTTCTCTTGGATGGCGTAGCTGATCCAGGAAATGCGGGTACGCTTATTCGTACAGCCGAGTGGTTCGGGATTGAAGGAGTGCTCTCCTTGCCTGGCAGTGTCGAATGGTACAATCCCAAAGTCGTTGCTGCGGCTCGTGGCAGTTTATTTCGGATGCCACACCTGAGCATTCAGTTGGAAGAAATCTCAAACCACGTCGCCGATCATCAGCTCGTCGTCGCTGATCTAGCGGGAGATTCGTTTGGTTCTTTTGAATGGTCGGAGCACTCCATACTTGCCATTGGTAGTGAAAGCCACGGTCCAAGTAAGGAGTTACTTCAGCTTTCGCCAAAACCAATCACAATACCGCGTGCCCAAGGTCAGCTCACAGAGAGCTTAAACGCCGGAGTTGCCGGAGCAATACTGCTTGCTAGCTGGGGGAAGTAATTTTGAATTTTGAATGCCGAGAGGTATCGAAACTGCTCCTCTTGGGCTCATGTGGCTCGCGTCACGAACATTCAAAATTCAAAATTGTCCAAGCGGAGCTTGGAACTCAAATTCAAAATTCTATTAAAGCAAACGCTCTAACGCAGGCTCAAGCGCTGGCCCACGTGGGTTTACAGCTGCAATGTTGCCTTCGCGGTCAATAAGGAAAGTCTTCGGGATGCCACGAACGCCATACGTCTGTGCAGGAAGACTATTCCACTTCTTGAGGTCGCTGACATGGTAAGGCCACTTTAACTGGTCCTTAGCGATCGCTGATACCCATCGGTTACGTTGGGCTTCCATTTGTTTATCGATCTGCTCCTGTGAGCTGAAACGTGCCTTGGTGCGCTCATCAAGTCCGTCGAGTGAAACGCTGAACACGGTAAAGCCTTTACTCTTGTACTTGTCGTACGTCTTCACCACATTTGGATTCTCACGACGGCAAGGTCCGCACCAGCTAGCCCAAAAGTCTAGCAATACGATTTGACCTTTCAAGTCACTTAGCTTGTACTTCTTGCCATCAGGGCTAGTTGCCTCAATTTCTGGAGCTGGAGCACCAACCTTAACCAACTCGTTGGCTTGACTAGATGCATATTTCGTCTGTGTTTGCGCTACAAACTGACCGTACTTTATTCCGTAAGGTGTACCACTGTGCGCAGTCTCTAAGCGTGACTGCGCTTTTTTCAATGCACTGAGATACTTGCCATTTGAACCAAGTGAAAGCTCCGCTGCATAAACAGCACCGTATGGATTGGCAACCGTATCAATGTAGTTGGTCACATCGCTTGCGGTGTACTGGCGCTTAGCGAGGCTTCCGAGTAGGTTTTGGAAGCTGTGAGAGCTACCGGATCCGGCTACGGTGTACTCATAGCGTTGAAGCCCTTCGAGTACTCCGCCTACGGTTACTGCTGATTCCATTCCGTCAAGTACAAGAGGAAGCTTACGTGCGCCAATGCGAAGACGGTATACACCAGCTTCAGGAGCTGCAGGTAATGCAATCTCAAAGGCTCCACTTCCGTCAGCAGAAGTACTGCCTAGGATATTGGTTGCCGCACCTGGACCGTGAAGTTGGTCCAAGAATACTTGAAGATCACCCGCTTGTTCGAGCTTGCCTTTGACAATAAATCCCGATGGCTCAGCGCTCCCACACGAGGCGAGAAACAAAATCGAGAAGGCTGCAAAGAGACTTGTAGAAATGAAATTTTTCATAAACATCACCGGTTGAGGGTCTTACAAAGTTGAGCTAAGTTCGCTTCTTTCGAAACACACTTTCTATTATTCCCCTTGCAAACGAGTGGCCAAGGTGGTCTCGTATGCAGGAACAAAGTCGCTTGTGTTGCCAAATACGTTCTCTCCAACAGTGATACTGCCTTCGGTTACGTTACCAAGCTTCGACATAGCAAACCCGCTATTGTTAACCAAGTTTTCGAAGGCTTCAGCATTTGCAGGAGAAACAGACACGATTACCCGGCTTTGGCTTTCGCCGTAGAGGTATGCATCAGTTCTAATTCCAGCAGGTGCCGCAGCAACATCAAAACCAAGGTTATTGTACATAGCGCTTTCCAGTAGACTAATAAAGAGTCCACCTTCTGAACAATCATGTACGGAATTTGCCAATTTGTGTTCGATTACACTGCTCACTACTTTGTTGAGTGCTAGCGCTTCATCAAGGTCGAAGTGAGGACAGTTGCTTTCTTTCACACCATGTACAACTCGAGCGTAACGGCTACTACCGATGTCGTTACGAGAGGTACCAAGTAGGTAAATAGTATCACCCGTTTTGGCGAAAGCTGACGTCGTAATGCGCGTCATGTCATTGATCTCACCCAACATTCCAATCGTTGGGGTAGGGTAGACTGGCTCTGTGCGATCAGGGAAGACGCTCTGGTTGTAGAAACTCACGTTTCCACCCGTTACAGGCGTATTGAATGCACGACATGCATCTCCCATTCCTCGAACAGCTTCACTAAATTGGAAGTAAGCTTCTGGATTGTAAGGGTTACCGAAGTTGAGACAGTTTGTCACAGCCAATGGTGATCCTCCTGCACAAGTGATGTTACGTGCTGCTTCTGCAACAGCGATCATCGCTCCTGTATGTGGATCTGAGTGCACGTACTGACTATTGCAGTCAGTCGTAAGTACGAGTGCACTTCCTGTTTCTTTTACGCGAACAACTGCTGCATCGCAGGGCATGTTGGTCGTAGCCGTATTTGTACGAACCATGCGATCGTACTGATCGGTGATCCAATTCTTAGAGGCAATCGTAGGATCAGCAGAAAGCTTGTGGGCTGCTTCTTGAATTCCTTTTGCGTCAGGCTCAGTGATGTTATCGATCGAGAACTTTGCGACCTCATCCATATAGGTCGGGCGCTTCGTTTCTCTTGTGTATACAGGTGCGCCGCCTCCAAGGACAAGCAGGTCTGCATTGATCTCAGCGACTTTGTCGCCTCTCCACCAGAATTCAACGTTGCCTGTTTCGGTAACTTCTCCAATCTGCTCGCACTCTAAATCCCACTTATCGAAAACGTCGAGGATTTCTTGCTCGCGTCCTTTGTGTGCAACAACGAGCATGCGCTCCTGGCTTTCTGAAAGGAGAATTTCGAATGGAACCATGTTGGCTTGGCGAGTAGGAACAAGATCAAGGTTGATCTTCATTCCTGTTTCGCTCTTTGCACTCATTTCGCTACTTGAGCAAGTGATACCTGCGGCACCCATGTCTTGCATTCCAGCTACAGCGCCGGTTGCAATTACTTCAAGACTTGCCTCCAAAAGAAGCTTCTCTTGAAATGGGTCACCCACTTGAACAGCAGGAAGATCTTCAGCAGACTCTTCGGTAAGGTCTTTCGAAGCGAAGCTCGCTCCGTGAATACCGTCTTTACCAGTTGCAGAACCAACAATGAATACAGGATTACCTGGTCCGTCGGCCGCAGCACTAACTGTTTCACCAACTTTAACTACACCTGCACTCATTGCATTAACGAGTGGGTTCTGGTTGTACACTTCGTCGAAGTACACCTCGCCACCAACCATCGGTACGCCAAAGCAATTGCCGTAGTGTGAGATGCCTGAAACGACACCGTCTACGAGCTTACGTGTATGTGGAAGACTCAAATCACCGAAGCGAAGCGAGTTCAACGCTGCAATTGGACGTGCACCCATCGTGAAGATGTCACGGTGAATTCCACCAACTCCAGTAGCTGCTCCTTGGAACGGCTCAATGGCACTTGGGTGGTTGTGGCTTTCAATCTTAAAGCAGCATGCGTAGCCATTACCGATGTCGACAAGACCTGCATTCTCTTCGCCGGCGTCGACGAGCAACTTCTCACCGTCCCTAGGGAGCGTTTTGAGAAGATTGATTGAGTTCTTGTAAGAGCAGTGCTCTGACCACATCACTGAGAAAATAGACAACTCTGTGAAGTTGGGCGTTCTGCCCATCTCCTTACAGATGACGTCAAATTCTTCTGATGTAAGTCCTAAAGATTCGGCGACGGAAACGTCTACGGCTGGTGCGGTTGCAGGGGTTGCTGACATGGCCGCGAAAGTACGAATTGAGACGCTGTTTTGTATGGCAAGGTTTCAACGTATTGCAAGCCGTATTGAGCTACCCCGTCAAGCAGCTATAAAGCGCCTGTTTATTAGTGAATTAGCCTTGCTTTTTCCTTCGTGGTGTAGCCGCTCTTTTGGGTGCAGCCACTCGTTTAGGCGCTGGTGCGGCACTTCTCTTTGGAGCAGCTTTCGCTTTAGGCTTTGCTTTCACCTTGGTACGAGGCTTCACGCGGACGAGCACATCACTGTTCGTTTCTTTGAGCTCAATTACGTCTGTACTCGCTTCAAGAAAGGCCGTAAAGTTGGAGTGTCCGTGATTGGCTTCATCAAACGAAGGATCCAAACGCAACATCATCGGCTTGATCTTAACGCGCATAATCCAAGGACTGCCTTCCCGACTTTCCAATGCACCAATGGCACGACGAAGCAAACGTTGTTCCATCGGCGTTTGCGGCTTGATGGACTTGACTGGGGTTTTGGCAGAAGCTGAACGATCCTTGTCGTTATTCGACGTTACTTCTTCGTAATCGTCTTCCTGGTTTGACTTCACACCAAACTGAGCTACAATCGTTCGGTAGAGTTTGAACTCATTACAGGACATCTGCCAGTAACGGTTGCTGGTTTCTTTTACACCCAGTCCGATGATGCGTTTGTGCTTTTGGCGGACGCGTTGTGCAATGGCAATAAAATCAGAATCACCACTCACGAGGATGACAATGTCGACGTGAGGATGCAATTGGATGTCCTCCGCGATGTCCAAACTGAGGCGAATGTCAGCTCCATTCTTAGCATTCTTTCCCAACGGAAATAGCTGGATGAGGTCCATCGAATACTCGTTGGTCACATCAGAATATGGCCAGAAGTTGGTCCAGTTTGCGTACGCTTTGTTGATGACAACCTCGCCTAACGTGTTGGCATACTGCATGATACCTGCAACGTCAAGGACGTCTGTATTCTCAATACGAAGCTTCTTGTCTTTGAGGCGCTCGAACCAATCGGTTCCGACTTCGAAGTTCATGACAGAAGCATGGATATTCTCGAAATCCCAGTAAATAGCTACAGACGGTTCTTGTTGCATGGCGGCAATGTAGTTACCACAGCGATGTGTGTGGCATGATCGTCTAGCTTTGCGTCATTGTGAAGACACTTACCTCCAAGGCTAACAACCTACCTGTCCTGCTGAAACTAGCTGGACCGATAGCGCTATCGCAAGTGGCTCAGACCTCTATGGGGTTTGTGGACACGGTCGTGGTAGGTCGTTTAGGTGCTGTGCCTTTGGCTGGTATTTCGCTTGGATCAATGATTCACTTTACGGCACTTCTTCTTTGTTTGGGGACGGTATTGGCCGTTGGACCGCTTGTTTCGCAAGCGGTAGGAGCTGAGAATCAAACAGAGATAAGAAGGTACACGAGACAAGGATTGTGGTTGGCCGCTTTTCTTACTCCCTTTGTCATGCTCGTTGATTGGAGCGCATTCTATTGGCTGAAGTTGCTCGGCCAAACACCTGAGGTTGTTGAGGTTGCCGGCGAATACATGCGAGCGGTTTCTTGGAGCGTCCTTCCGTTTCTATGTTTTGGAGCGATTAGGAGCTGGCTTGAAGCGCTGTCTCGGCCATTGCCCGTGACGTTTATAGCCGTTAGTGCAGTGCTTGTCAACTTGCTTGGTAACTACATATTTGTCTATGGTCACTTCGGCTTTCCAGCTTTTGGAGCTGTAGGTGCAGGATATGCTACGACCTTGAGTTATTTCTACATGGTTGGTGCGCTTGTCACGTATGCGTTGAGCATTAAGTCCTTGAGGGAGTATCAGATTTTCGATAAGTGGCGTGCTCCAGATGCTACGTATTTGTGGAACCTCTTCAAAGTTGGAGCACCGATGGGAGTGACTTTTGGAATCGAATCAGGTCTGTTCATGATTACGGCAATTCTTATCGGGCGATTGGGTACGATACCCTTAGCCGCGCATCAGATTGCTTTGCAGTTGGCTTCCTTGTCGTTTATGGTACCGCTGTCGGTTGCTTTGGCAAGTACGATTCGTGTCGGAAACTTGATTGGAGCGAAGGCTTATGGTTCAGCAAAGCATGCCGGCTGGCTTGGAATCGGATTGGGGGCTTTGGTTATGTGTGTGAGTGCAATTGCCTTTGTCCTATTCCCTGGACCGCTGATTGAATTATTCCTTGGCGAAAAGGCGTTGACTACCGAAATCGAGGTTGCTCAGCTGGCGGTGAGGCTGCTCGCTTTGGCTGCTATTTTTCAGCTCGTTGATGGTATTCAAGCAACGGCTGGTGGCGCATTGCGTGGACTCAAGGATACCTTTTGGCCGATGATAATCGGCTTGGTCAGCTATTGGCTTATCGGACTTAGTGTGGGCTATTCGCTTTCGCTAAAACAGGGAGCAGAAGGACTTTGGATAGGACTTGTCGTAGGACTAGCAGTCGCTGCGGTTCTTTTGGTCGCACGATGGAATAGACTGAGCAATCAGCTCATCAAAGAAAATCTTGAATCGGCGGCTTAGTTGTCTCCAGGAGTGTAGCCGAAGTCGCGTTTAGTTACTTCAACGTTTGAATGTCCTGGCTGGAAAAACCTCGCGTATAATTTGTGGCGATCCAGTTGGATGTTGCGCATTCGTGCAAGAAGAGACGCGGTTCGTCCATCTTGAACTCCTCTCATAGAGGCGATTAACTCTTCAGATCTACCGGTAAGCATTGCGTTTGATGTATAAAGCTCTTCGAGCTTGCCCATCAATCCGTATAGTTGTACACCTGGTCTAAGTTTGGAAAACGCTTCGTCTTCTTTAAGCCCAAGGTTGAGGTCGGTTAGTCGATTGCGCAAAAGCTCGTGACAGACTTCGGATTTTTGCTTGAGCTCTAAAATTAGCTTGCGCACGATTGCAGGAGCGTCGCCTGCGTGTTGTGTAAGCCACTCATCGGAAACATCAGCATTGACTAATTCTTCATGCCAATGCTTGGCCACTAGGCAGTATAGTGCGCGATGGTCTGCGCGACTGCTTCCATTTGGATCTGGGGATCTATTTTTCATCACTTTTATCTGGGAAGGGGTAACCTTTTCTACGTAGGATGTTCAACTGAGGTTCGTTGGTTGGCGGACAGTGTTCAAGATTTCTTGCAACAATGAAAAAACGTGAGCGCGTAGGCCAAACAAATAGTGCCTTCCAACGATTAGGATTCAAAGTGTTGCCAATCGCATTTTTCTAGCTAAACCAGATCAAGTTTGGTGGTATACTTGTCGCACCCTACCCAAATACGGCCCTAAACGCCAACGTTATTATGCGTAACAAAACCGTACACAGTTCGCCTGTAGGCATCGACGATGTCGCCGCTTACATTCCTAGACATTATCTACCGATCGAAACCCTCGCTGTTGAGCGTGGAATCGATCCTGACAAGCTGACTAAAGGGTTGGGTTTGTCCGCTATGGCTTTGCCTGACATCTACGAAGACACGGCAACTATGGCGGCGAATGCCGCGCGTCAACTCATAGAGCGAAGCGGGCTTAAGCCGCAAGACATCGGGCGAATCTATCTCGGTACTGAAAGCGCATTAGATGGCGCCAAGCCTACCGCAACCTATGCGCTTGAGATGCTGCGCCGTTACTACCGCAAGGATCACGGGGTTGATTGCTTTACTCGCTGTGATGTGATCGACATGACGTTCGCTTGCATTGGAGGAGTAGATGCATTGCTCAACACCGTTGATTGGGTGCGCGCTGGTAAAGGCCGTATTGGAATCGTTATCGCAAGTGACTTCGCCAAGTATGAACTAGGTTCGACAGGGGAATACACACAAGGTGCAGGTGCCATTGCCATGCTCGTAAAAGAGAGTCCATCGCTGCTCAGCATCATGCCTGAAGTTGGGGTGGCTACCCGGGGTGTACATGACTTCTTTAAGCCAATACGCCAAGTGGATAAGGCAGACCTCGTTAAAGAGGTGCTTAAGCTATTGCCCACAAAGGACAAAGCCGAAGATGTGCTTAGTCAGCTACCTGAAAGCTTTGAGCAATCTGGCGTTTTGGATTCTAATGATCAGCAAATTGGTGTTCATGTCATGACGCCAACTTTCGATGGTCCGTACAGCAATTGGACGTACCAACGTCGGGTCCGCGAGGCATATGATCACTTCGTAGAGCAGGTGGACCAACCCGTTGATGAGCAACCGATTTTCACCTGGGCACGAGCAGTGATGCACTTGCCCTATGCAGCACATGGGCGTCGTATGCTCATGGATACGTTTGTGCGTGAATTGGATCGCCAAGGCATGTGGGATGATGTCGCCTCTTCGAGTCGAATAGATCCTATTCCTCGGATGATTGATTTCAAAACAGAGCAAGCTTTTGATGCCGCTTGGGATACCTACATGCGAGCAGTATCTAAGACGCGCGCCTATATCAGTTTCGTTTCAGAACAGCTAAAAGGAAGTGCAGATGCGAGTTCTTTAACGGGTAACCTCTATGCAGGATCGATCTTCATGGCACTGATGTCGACACTTGTTCGCGCAGAAGAAATGGGCGATCAATTAGCAGGTAAAACAATCGGCTTGATCGGCTATGGTAGCGGTTCTAAGAGTAAGGTGTTTGCCGGGTCCGTTCGGAGTCCTTGGGAGAAAATCGTTAAAAACTGGAAACTCTTTGAAGGCTTGAATGCACGCACACCCGTGGATTATGCTACCTACGAAAAGCTGCACCGAGGACAGCTGAAGAAACCACTCGCCAAGCCGAAAAACACCTTTGTGTTGGATCACCTGGGTAAAGAGGAGAACAAGATGGGGGCGAGGTATTACAAGTGGATTGGATAGGCCGAAGGCCGATCCAATCCACTTGTAATAATTGATAATTGGTAATGCCGATACCTTGCTCGGCTTCGCCTCGTTAGGGCGTCTCGCACATTATCAATTAAAAATTATCAACTAACAATTGCCGTTCTAAAGTCTAAATTAACCTAACTAGTTTCGGCTATAAAATGGCCTCCAAGTAACCCCCAACGCTGGTCTCACTGCGACATCGTGCTTTCCAAAAAGCATATTACTTGCGAAAAGGCCATGCGCTCCGCCAGCAAGAGTAACATCGATCTGCTTTTTTAAGCGAATAGCAAAACCTGCACGCGCCATGTATGCAAAGCCAGTGCGAAGTATTCTTCCTTCCATTTCTTTTCTGCCGAAACTTTGACGGCCTCCACCTGCACCGAATTCAACGAAAAAGGCTTTTTTGAAGAAGTTCGTTTTATCCCACCGCGGACAATTGCAATCCCCTTCCATGTCAAACAAGAACGCTTTGTAAGCAATTAGGGCAGACGCAGTATAAGTATCTCCTTCTATTGTCTCAACAATGGACTCTGAGCCTTCCCAGGTCGTAACGTGGCCCTCTATTCTGACTCCATAATATGCGCGAAGATTTGTGATGCGTCTCATGTAGCTCACTCCAAAACTTGGAGAAAAAGAGGCTTGTTCACTATTTTCAACTAGAATGATGGTTGGTCGATCGGTTGCAACTCTTGCGAAGGCGCTTCTGAAATCATTGCCTCCCTCAATGCTGACTTCCCATTCATCTGGTGCCGTCGGTCCCATTCCTTGGGCTTGCGCCAAAACTGGACATGCAATAAGAAGGAGAACAAAAAGGTTGGAGAGGATTTGTCGCATACTGCAAGAACGGCAAAATTACGATTCTCTTGCCTCACTCCTCTCGTTTTGGCAACTCCAAATGCATCCGTTCGAAAGTTTGCCGAAAGGGGCAGTGCTTAACTAAGGAATCTGGTTCTGGCGAAATTGAGCAGATTTGGATCTGATTTAGGTGGAAAGCGCAAAGTTTAGCTAGCTAAATCGAGCATTTTCAACAATAAGCAGGTCAAAATCATCCGATTTTTAGCCGAACTGAGATTTCTTAGTAAAGCACTAAGTTATTGATGCTGTGAACGGTACTTTTGCAGCAGCTTATGAAAACCAAAACGCTTCGAAAGAACAAGGTCAATGTCATCACCCTAGGGTGTTCAAAGAACCTTGTCGACTCCGAGAACCTCATCACTCAACTCGAAGCCAACAGCTACGATGTCGCCCACGATTCCGATAGGGATGCACAAGTGATTATCGTCAATACCTGCGGTTTCATTGACTTGGCGAAGCAAGAGTCTGTCGACACCATCCTTCAATATGCGGAGGAAAAGAAGGCCGGTCGCATCAGTAAACTGTATGCGACGGGCTGCCTCACGCAGCGCTATCGCGACGAACTGAGCGAGCAAATTGAAGAGGTTGATGGCTGGTTTGGTACCATGGAAATGCCACAGCTTCTCGCTACGTTGAAGGCCGATTATAAGAAAGACCTCCTCGGAGAGCGTCTTCCAAGTACACCGTTTCACTACGCGTACATGAAGATTTCTGAAGGCTGTAACCGAACCTGTTCGTTTTGTGCTATCCCGTTGATGCGTGGAAAGCACGTCAGTCGTAGCATCGATTCATTGGTTGATGAGGCTACGCACCTTGCTGCTCGCGGCGTAAAAGAACTGATGCTCATCGCGCAAGAGCTGACTTATTACGGACTCGATCTGTACAAGAAACGTGAGTTGCCTAAGCTTCTTCGTGCTCTTTCTGATGTAGAGGGTATCGAGTGGATTCGTCTGCATTACGCATATCCGAGCAAGTTTCCGATTGACATCATTGATGCCATGGCTGAGCGCAAGGAAGTGTGCAACTACCTCGACATCCCACTTCAGCATGCATCTAACAGGGTGCTTGACGCAATGAAGCGTCAGATTACCCGCGAAGAGACGGAGGACTTGATCACAGAGATCCGAAAGCGCGTTCCAGGTATTGCGATTCGTACGACGATGTTGGTCGGACACCCAGGTGAAACCGAAGAAGATTTCCAAGAGCTTTGCGACTTTGTTGAAGAGATGGAGTTCGAGCGTCTAGGCGTATTCCAGTACAGCCACGAGGAGGATACGAGCGCACACTTAATGGAGGACGATGTTCCTGCAGAAGTAAAAGAAGAGAGAGCGAGTCGTCTGATGGACATCCAAAGAGACATCAGCTTACGCAAAAACGAAGCACTTGTCGGTCAGACCTTGAAGGTGCTTTTAGACCGAAGAGAGGCTGGTTACTTCATTGGACGTTCGGAGTTTGATTCTCCTGAAGTGGACAATGAGGTTCACATCGCAATTGCTGATGGCCTTGACGTTGGTATGTTCGCTGATGTACTCATTACCGAAGCAACGGAGTACGATTTGATCGGCGAGGTTGCAGGTGCTGCAGCTAGTGAAGATGCTGAAGCTCCGGTTCGTGATGAGCGCAGGAAGCTGCAGTAGCGGTTTTAGAATAAATTATTCTCTTCCCAAGAGATGCTAAAACATCTAGGGAGAGGTGATAGAATGTTCTGAGTTAGTGTTGTAGTTTGGAATAAGATTTGGTTTTGTGGTAGATATTAGTTTACTATTACAGCAAATTAACATTGATTATGAAAAACTTCACTTTTCGGCCTCACTTTTCGGCCTCACTTTTCGGCCTGCTTGTAATTATTCTGTTTTTACCAAACTTGGTAAAAGCTCAAGATGTTTGGATTAAACTTGGTCCTCTTGCGTCAGATACGGATAATCTTACCGAAAGCGAGTCGGTTTACTTCAATTCTCTAAGTGAACTTCCCTACCTTTCAGAGCCTGTAGTACAAACTATTATTCAAGAGAATGTAGGTAACTCTGAGGGAGAAAAAGTTGTTGAACTTACACTTCCTGGTTTCAAAGGACTTGCAACTCTTATAATTCTAGAGCATAGTACAAGGAACTTAGAGGGGGATATTGTTGATATTTTAACAGGGAACGATATCCACGGCTTAATTGTCGGCGGAGGAGATCCATGTATCGGTCATTATTTTCTAACTGTTGATAATGGCAACATAAATGGAAGAATTAATACAGCTGTAGGAGATTTTCTTGTAAGAGCTCTTAGTGATTCAAAGGTCGTTGTGTTTAAGGCTGAATCAACAGGTGCTTCTGTATGCGACGGTTGTACCGCTCCCCAGGAAGGAGAAGGAGGTCATTCTCATTCGTTTGAACTAAATAAAGAGAAAGAAGGTGTCCATCTTGATGCAAAAGGCAATAGCGTTCCAAAGTTAAAATCAAGCTTTCAAAGTGACAGAAGGTGCAGAATTGATTTCGTTGCAGCAGTTACACCAAATGCAGAATAAAACCCTGGCTGGGCTAAGTCTGATGCCCTTTCCACAGAGCACGACATGAACCTTGCGATTAGAAATAGTGGAATTGAAAATTTGTCTTACCGATTAGTGGGGTTCAAAGAACTTTCAACCTTTTCCTTTGCAAATGGAAGTATTCCCGCTGCAACATTAACAATCGCCTCCGCAAATCAAGAAATTTTAAATATTTATACTGATTATGGTGCTGACGTAGTGTTGGTTTTTTATCAAAATGGAGGATTGCAAGGCACAAAAGGATGGTCTGAGATAGGTACTGCTGCGCCGTCGGGTAGAGATTTATCTCTTGCAGAAGTCAATTTGACATTCCAATTTACTGGAGTTCATGAATTAGGTCACAACCACGGTTGTAAGCATAGAATTGACCCTACTGTTGGCACAATTGGGCTACTCGTATTGTCGGCTAGAGGGCATAGGATAGATCCAAACGACCCTGATGATGACGATGTAATAGTAGAGAGAACAATTATGGCAATAAATGCTCGTGATCGTTCGGAAGGCCAACAGGTTGACGGAAAGCGCGTATTAAGATTTTCAAACCCTAACGTACTTTGGTATGATTGGGTTAGAGATACCTCATTCCCTACAGGCACAGCTGCTAATAATAACGCCGCTCAGATGAGTGTTTATGGATGCACATTAGCGGATTTAAGAGACCCACTCATTGAAGGAATAACGCTTGATGGACCTCTTAGGTCAACGCCTGGTGGAATAATTAGGGTGTACAGCGACAGAAGATGTAACGGAGGAGTAACACCCGTTGTAACCTATGAGGCCTCTGTAGATGGTGGGCCGTTTACTGTTTTCGGTACTGGAGGTAGTTCAATATCTTTCAACGTGCCTAATAATACTGTTAATACTGTGCAGTTTAGAGCAACAATTACCTGCAGCCCTGGTAATTCCTATACTGACATTCATACCGTGAATATTCGGCAACCTTGTGGACCAAGTGTGCTCTTCAGAAATGCTCCTAAGAGTTCTAATGAATTTCCAGCTACTAAAGTCGAGTATCAAATTGTTTCATCAGATGAAACGCAAGTGCAGATTTCATGGGACGAACACCTAGGAGGCGCAGTACAGGTTTCAGATATTTTAGGTCGAGTATTATGGCAAGGGACTGTTGATGCAGATGAAGTAAGTAGTACAATTAGTCTAGACGGGGTCGATCACGGTAATATCGTTATCGTGAGTTTTTCTGATGGTGATAACTTGTCTTCAAAGAAGATTTATGTCAAGTAAAAGCTTTTTTCTTCTGGTGCTAATTTTACAGGTGATCTCCTGTGATAAAGTTGATAATCCAACAGGATTATTTGACTGTGAAGAGTTTCAGTCAGATATGGATGAGGACAATTTTGGTAATCTTTCATTGACAATTAATGATTCGTTCTATATAGTTCCCTGCATAATCTTCAAAAGGTCATGGGGAGCTTATGATCTCTCTTGGAGTGAATATGATGAAACATGCTACCGAGGAATCTTGAGCTCGATTGGGAATTTTACGTATCAATCAGAAGAGAGTCTTCTAGAAATAGATTCAGTATCTTATTACTGTAATCCTTTAGCATCTTTCACTTTTCAAACGCCAACCTTCAATTATGGTCTAGTAGATCATGATGCTCCTCTTGGATCTTACAAGCCTAATATGGATAGGTATGATGTGGAATTTGCAGTCACAGAATTCAATGAGAAGCGTAACATAATGAGAGGATCTTTTAGTGCAACACTGTATTTGGACCAATCCTGTTTAGAGCCAAGCCTTCGCTCGGCTGATTCTGTACTGGTTATACAAAGCGCTTTTTTTGAGGCGCCCGTGAACTTTCAATAGGCTACTTTCAGGCTCTACGCAACAACTCACTTCTAGTTGTGTTGAACTCCATATGAAAGAAGCTGCCCCAAAGGACGAATGGTTCGAAAACCTTAAGAAGCCACACATTCAGGCTGGTTTTGGTATTGGAGTCATCGTCATCTTCATTCTAGGAGGAGCAATGATGTCAGGTGCAGGGAGCGAGATGTCAGAACGCTGGGGCTATCAAGCCGCAGCAACTGGAATGCTGCTCTTCGGTATGGGCAATGCCCTTATGTCACTGAGCGCGGATAACATCAACAGATATTGGGGTACTTCCTTTATCTGCTACGCGGGAGTGGCTGGTATCGGCATTATGCTAGCCTGGTTACAAACAGGGCACTGGATTACTGATCCAGGAGCAGGTAGTTACAAATCAATCTTTATCGTACTAACGATTGGCTACTTGGTCATACTTAGCATTGTAAGCGCGATGAAGAACATCGTCAACTTCGCTGAGCGTGAAGAATGGAATGAGCCACGTCAACGTGATTAACCAACAACCATCTTATCGTGGCAACACAAAAGCTGATTTTGATGTTACTACATCAAATTCAAGCTTATGTCTCGCTACGCTCTTCTGATTTTCGCTGCTATTCTTCTTGCTGCTTGTGGCACAAGAGCAACTTCTGAAGCCCAAACAACAGCTTCTGCTCCAGCAGGAGAAGCAACGGCAAAACGTGCCTTTACAGGTCTTGCGGGCGAACCGCTACAAGAGCTCCGTCTATCTGATGCGGAGTGGAAGGAGAAGCTTAGCAAAGACGCATACCACATTCTTCGCGAAAACGGCACTGAGCGCGCCTTTACGAGCGATCTGTTGAAGGTTAAAGACAAAGGCACCTTTGTCTGTGCAGCTTGTCAATTGCCGCTTTTTGAAAGCGATACGAAGTTCAAGTCCGGTACGGGATGGCCAAGTTTCTATGCTCCAGTAGACGCGAACAACGTGATCGAATTGAGCGACAACAAGTACGGAATGGTGCGCACAGAAATTCGTTGCGCACGTTGTGACGGACACCAAGGACACGTCTTTAATGATGGACCAAAGCCTACAGGACTCCGCTACTGCATCAATGGCGATGGGTTGGAGTTTGTAGCTAAGCCATAGGTGCTCAAGGTTACCTATTAAGATTTCCTATTGATTACAATGTAGCTCGTCAGGACATGCTACCTTTCCCCGTATGTCTTTCAAAATTTATACAAAAACAGGTGACGGCGGCGAAACTGGACTCTACGGAGGCAAGCGCGTACCCAAGGATCACATTCGCATAGATGCCTATGGCACTGTTGACGAGCTCAACAGCCATGTAGGTTTGCTCATTGCTCAAATAGATGCAAGTGGGTCATCGGTTTTGGCGAAAGCTGAACACGACCTCGCGCTACTTAAAGCAGCCCAGTCGACGTTATTTACGATTGGTAGCCAACTGGCGACACCTCCCGAAAAGGAGTTGACCATTAAGCCAGTAGCAGAGGCCAACGTCAAGGTTTTAGAAGACGCGATCGACCGACTTGACGTCGATTTGCCAGGACTAACTTCTTTTGTCCTTCCAGGAGGATCGGTAGTTGTAGGCCAATGTCACGTATGTCGAACGGTTACACGTAGAGCCGAGCGATGCGTAGTTGCGCTTCACCATGAAGCTCCAGTTGATGCAATTTTGATTCACTACCTGAATCGTTTATCGGATTACTTCTTTGCCCTTTCAAGAGCGCTTGGAAATTGGGACGGTATTGCTGACATTGCTTGGCATCCCGAAGTTTAACCGAGTAGCTTTCCACTATGAAATTACGCACCCGCATGCGACGCTTTTGGAACGACCTCCCTACATGGGCGCAGGTCGGGATGGTGCTTGGGGTGATCGTTTTGATCAGCTTCATGTTCCCAACGAGCATCAAGTTTGACTATAGTTACGAGCAGGGACAGCGTTGGAAGTACGATGATCTAATCGCACCTTTTGATTTTCCGATTCAAAAGACATTTTTAGAATTAGAGACAGAGCAGACTGAAATTCTTGAGTCTAAAGACCCATACTTTCTGTTCGATGATGCGACTGTTTACCAAGAGCAAGCAGCGTTCGAAGCAAGTTTTCAAGCACAGTTTCAAGGGCTAGGCGCCGATGCTGATTTTCCAGACCTGAGACAACGTCCAAACGTATACTTAGCAGCAGGATCAAAGTTGCTTTCTGATATTTATGCAACAGGAGTAGTGGCTCCTGATGAAGCCTTGGAGAACCCAAGAAATGGCATCGTCAACATTGTGAAAGGTCACACAATCATTGAGCAGACGCCGGGCAGCTTACTCAATGTCGCGAAAGCTCGAGATCGCATAAGTGGTCAGTTGAAGCGACTTCGCTTAGGAGACGTTGCATACCTACTGCCTTTGGTACAGCAGTCCATTCATCCCAATGTTTTCTACTCTGATTCACTTACCAATCGGTTTGTGGATGCCCAGCTTGCGCAGATTGTCACCTCGAAGGGCATGGTGAAACAAGGGGAGCTCATCGTTACTGACGATGGAATCATTACCGACGACATCTTCAGGAAACTAGAAAGCTATAAGCAGCAGTATGAGTCTGCGGTGGTAGACGACGCCAGAGGATGGTTGATGTTTTTGGGGCACTTAATGTTGACCAGTCTCATTATGGCTGTTTTGCTACTGTACATCAGGATGTTTCACCCTGGAGAGTTCAGTAAGTTCAACCGTTTGGTGTTCATTCTTATTCTTGTTTTGGCGACGAGTTTTGCGGTGTATCGCATTGAAAGCTTCAATACGCTCAGCATTTATCTGTTGCCGCTTGCGATCGTTCCGATTGTCATCAAGAATTTTTACCAGCCGGGAATAGCGCTGTTTACCCACTTGGTGATTGTATTGATTGCAAGCTTCCTTTCGAGCCTTGGATATGAATTTACCTTCCTGCAAATCGTTGCCGGAATTGTAGCCGTACTGTCTCCAACAGGGCCTAGAGATTGGTCCAAGATTTTGCGTAGCATGGGCATCTTGGCTGCGACCTATGTGCTTGGATACATTGGCTTGGAGCTCATCAAAGAAGGAAACTGGCGTGCTATCGATTGGACCATGCTGACTTGGCTTGGGCTCAATGTTTTCTTGACACTGCTTGCATATCCATTGGTTCCATTACTTGGACGTCTCTTTGGTTTCACAAGCGATGTGGTTTTACTTGAGTTGTCTGACGTCAACAGGCCTGCTTTAACGGAGCTTGGGCTTCGTGCACCTGGAACTTTACAGCATAGTTTGGCAGTGAGTAACCTTGCAGAAGCCGCCGTCCGTAAGATTGGAGGTGACACGTTGTTGGTCAAGGTGGCAGCACTTTACCATGACATAGGTAAAACGGTTGAACCTGAATATTTCATAGAGAACCAGGCAGGTAGAAATCCGCACGATGATCTCTCACCTTTAGAGAGTGCGCAGGTGATCATTAATCACATTCCTGAAGGGGTTCGTCTTGCGAAGAAGTACGGTTTGCCTACGGTGATCATTGACTTTATCTCGAGTCATCACGGTACAACTCGTGTGGAGTATTTCTATCGAGCTTACGCCAAAACCCAACCTGAAGGAACCATCGATGACAGCGCGTTTAGATATCCAGGACCATTACCTAAATCGAAAGAAGAAGGTGTGCTCATGATAGCAGACAGCGTAGAAGCTGCTGGTCGAGCGATGAAAGA
The DNA here is from genome assembly GCA_045110575.1 of Saprospiraceae bacterium. Classification (GTDB taxonomy): domain Bacteria; phylum Bacteroidota; class Bacteroidia; order Chitinophagales; family Saprospiraceae; genus CALDTK01. The sequence goes on along the minus strand of JBGCGF010000007.1, from coordinate 40,582 downwards.
TCCAACACACGAGGGAATCGAAAACCTTGTCGATGCGATCGTTGAGGGGAAGGTGAAAAACGGTCAGCTGAATAACTGTGACCTAACGTTCGCTGAGCTGCAGCAGGTTCGCGAACTGTTCAAAGGCATGTTGAAGAGCATGTACCATGCAAGGGTGGAATACCCTGAGGAAGAGGAGTAGGACGTTCAACTTGCAAGTAGTGAAGAGTTGGTTCGAGGTTCTGCAACTTGCCTTGTGCTTCGCACGTCAACAATTTTAGTTCAAGGTTCCTACATGCTGAACCTTGAACACCAGCATTGAGAAGTTAGCGGAGCAAACAAGGAATGGTGTTCGCACTACGTGCGATACCTCTTCGGCCACCAACGTTTCAAGCGTTCCAGAATACTACTCTCTGCAGCATTGTTGCCCGGCGTATAGAAGGTCGGTCTCCCGATCTCTTCAGGAGTGAAATCTTGGTCTACGAAGTTGCCTGCATGCGCATGGGCGTATCCATACCCTTTGCCGTATCCAACCTGCTTCATCAACTTGGTCGGCGCGTTGCGTAGGTGCAGCGGAACAGGAAGGTCGCCCGATTGAGCAACTTCAGCCATGGCCATGTTGATCGCCTCGTAACTCGCATTACTCTTTGGGCTAGTCGCCAAATACACGACGGTTTGCGAAAGGATTATTCTCGACTCAGGCATTCCGATCATCTGCACGGATTGCATGCAAGTCGTTGCTAAGAGCAACGCATTGGGATTAGCCATACCGATGTCCTCAGAGGCCGCAATGATGAGTCTTCTAGCAATGAATTTCACGTCTTCTCCACCTGCTAGCATTCGTGCTAACCAATACAGCGCACCATTGGGATCAGAGCCTCTGATACTCTTGATGAATGCGCTGATGATGTCGTAGTGTTGCTCACCACCTTTGTCGTAACGCGCGAGGTTGTTTTGTACGACGCGGTGTACGAGTTCATCCGTAATTCCTTCGCTAGCATCGACTTGTTGAGCAACGAGATCGAGTGCGTTGTAAAGTTTACGTGCATCGCCTCCACTTACACGAAGCAGCGCATCGTACTCTTTGACTTGCAAGCCTTGCTTACCGATGATCTTATCGCGCACTAGCGCGTCGTCAATCAGACCAATGAGTTGATCTCTTTCTAAGGGTTTGAGGATGTAGACCTGCGCTCGTGAAAGCAAAGCTGGGATCACCTCGAAGCTTGGATTTTCAGTGGTCGCACCGATTAGCGTAACGACACCACGTTCGACTGCACCCAGAAGAGCGTCTTGCTGACTCTTGCTGAATCGGTGAATCTCATCAATGAACAAGACCGGAGCTGGACTATTGAAAAAGCGAGACTTGCGCGCTTTGTCAATGGCTTCTCGTACGTCTTTAACACCTGCCGAGATGGCTGATAACTCATAGAAAGGACGATCAAGACTAGAAGCTAAGATGTGCGCCAACGTCGTTTTTCCAACGCCTGGCGGTCCCCAGAGGATCATACTCGGTAGCCTGCCTGCATCTAGCGCTTTTCGCAATACTTGACCTTCGCCGACGAGGTGCGTCTGCCCGATGTACTCATCAAGGTCTCTAGGTCGTAAACGTTCGGCTAGTGGAGTCATGATTGCCAATTGAGTAGCAATGTAACGGTTAGACCGCAGCCCACTTTTGCAACTGTCTCACTGCACTTCTGAAATCTTTAGGTGGAGGTGCCATGAAATCTACGCGTTCGCCGGTGGTCGGGTGCGTGAAAGCAAGCTGATACGCGTGAAGACTTACCCGTCTAAGAATCGGTTGTTCAACGGTTCCTATCTTAAGCTTAAAGCCTTTGGACTTAATTTTTGAAAGGAAAAGACCTTCAGCTCCGCCATAAAGAAGATCTACCGCAAGTGGGTGACCGACTGAGGCCATGTGAACGCGTACCTGGTGTGTACGACCCGTGAAGAGTTGTAAACGGATAAGCGCATGCTCCTTGTAGCGTTCAACGACCTCATAGGCGGTTGTACTCTCCTTGCCTCCATGATAGTCGATACGCATCTTTCCGCCACCACGTGGGTCAGGGCCGATAGGTTTGTCGATCATGTCCTCTTCGGGGTGTGGTACACCTACGGTTAGCGCGAGGTAGAACTTGTCTGCTTCCCGCTCTTGAAATTGCTGATTAAGCTCTTTGTGCGCCTCTTTGTTTCGTGCAAAGACCACGATACCAGAAGTGTCTCTATCGAGACGATGCACGACAAAAACCTCTTCAAACTTCTCTCGAAGTGCGCCAAGCAAGTTCAGCTTGAATGGATCAAATCGATCAGGAATAGTGAGTGTGCCCGGATCTTTATTGACCACGATAACATCTTCATCTACATGTATTAGCTCGAAACCTCTTTTCGCCATGCCGGTAAGGTAAGTAGGTCAGATGTAGCTAGGCGACTTCGTTTTACGAAGCGTCAACATTTGTTTCGTCTGAGTCTCCTGTAGGATCTTTCATCTCAACTACTTGCGATGGAATGTTTCGGAAAAGGTTGATGATCCGATAACGCGGCTTGTCCAACAAGGTCAGGAATTCACTTTCGCGGTCTTGTAATTCGTCACTTAGGAGTAGACCAAATGGACGGAATCGACCTGAGTGTACCAACACTATTCTAAGCATCGCAGTAACAGGTAACGCCAGAATTAGGCCTTCTACGCCCCAAATAAATCCTCCAATGAAAAGGGCAAGAATGGCTGCCAATGGGTTGACTTGGATGGAGCTGCCCACAACTTTCGGTGTGATGATGTTTCCCTCAATTGCTTGGACTACCGTGAAGAGTGCAACGACAGCAACAGGCTGCCAAGTGGTGTCCGTTGTACTCAGCGCGTATAGAAACGGCATCAAGCCCCCTAGGAATGTACCTACGTAAGGAATGATCGCTAGGAAAGCTGCGAAGAACCCCCAGAAAAAAGCGTACTCAATGCCGATGAGGGTGAGTCCTGCACTATTCAGAAAGCCAAGAATGATCATGACCAATCCCAATCCTTTGAGATAGGTGTAAGACATGCGTTGGGTATCCGCCATTACCAATTCCATCCGGCGTCGGTTTGGAATCCCAAACTGTCCAAGAACGAAGTGGTAAATCGGCTGGCGATACAGCAAGAGCATGAACGTATACAGGAAAATGAGCAGCAAAGAAGCGATCAGTCCTGCTCCGCCGGCGACTAAGCCTCTTATGTAAACGAAGGGTTCATCGAGGGCGTCTCCAAACTGCTCTTGCACCCATTCAGTTCCCGATATTTCGATGTCGATTGGGAACTCATCGGTGATCACATTTGCGATGCGATTGATACTTTCTTGGAACTCTTCTGTAATCGTAGGTAGATCCTCGACGACGGAAATGGTCTGGAAAGTGAACAACAGGATTGCTGCAGCAATAGGTAGAGCTGCGATCAAGAATGTTATCGTTATCGCTAGCCATTCAGGTTGTATCCAACGTCCAAGGAAGTTGCACAATGGTCTCAGCATTAGCGAAAAGAGGATGGCAAATACGATCGGAACCAAGATCGGCTTCGCCCAAATTGCGCCGAAGAGACTCAGCGCAACTAACCCAACAAAAGCTCCCACACGAGAGAAGCTAATGGGTTGTACGTATTCTTGGTCTTGGTTTGACACGGTTTCGGTTTAGCCTGAAAGATGCAACGATTACTTGTTTTCTAATTTGACGTAACGTGCATTTGTCCGAAAATGGTACTGCAAAGGAGGTGAACATCTAGAAAAAGCATTGTTGCACAACCGTATTGATGCTTTAGGCTGAGCAATCTTCTACAAAATCCTACGAAAGTGTACTCTTACCTAAGATCTGATAGTTGCTTAGGTGTAACTATTGAATCTATAAACCCAGCTTTCTTGTTCAATTACAACCCTCAAAAATGAGCTTTGCCGCTGCCTCGGTAGCATCGTAAGGGAGAAGACGTGTTCGGAGTTCAGTGTAACCGTTTTCCTGTTCTGTCCGGGCTTTGCCGGCATATAGCTTCAGTAGGTGGTCAGCTAACTTTTCCGCAGTGAAATCTTCTTGGATTAATTCCGGAACAACAGGTGCATCGCAGATCAGATTCGCCAGAGCGATATAATCTACTTTGATGAGTTTTCGCGCAAGCATGACGGAGAGGCTGCTCCCTTTGTAGCAAACTACTTGAGGGACGCCAAATAATGCAGTTTCTAACGTGGCTGTACCAGAGGCTACGCAGGCCATTGTTGCATGGCTGAGCAGGTCATAACTATTCCTTACCCAGGTGACATCATAGGTTTTGGCGAAAGCTGTTAACTGCTCGTCACTCAACACGGGAGCCGCAGCAATCACAGGTTGCAAGTCGGCGAGTTCAGGATTTCGCTTCCGCAAAACCTGCAAAGCCTCCAGCATGATCGGCAGGTGTTTAGACACTTCCTGAACGCGACTGCCAGGCAGCAACGCGAGGACTTTATGTTCGACGACCTGCTCGCCCGATAAACTTTGGACCACTAATTTTTCAGGAGCAACATGCTCGTCAATCCGCTTTGGAAGTGGATTGCCTGTGTAGGCAACGTCATAGCCGTAGCTCTTGTAGAAGCCTTGTTCGAAAGGGAGAATACAGATCACCCTGTCGGTATCTCTCATGATTTTATGAACCCGCGATTGACGCCACGCCCATATCTGCGGACTGACATAAAACTCAACGCGAATGTTGCGTGCTTTCGCCCACTTTGACATTCGCAAATTGAATCCCGGGTAGTCAATACAGATCAATACATCTGGATTGAACTTGGCTACATCTTTTTTTGCTTGCTTGATGAAACCGAGAATCGTTGGCAGGTTTGCCACGACTTCAGCGAATCCCATGAACGCCAATTCTTTAATATGACGCCCAGGTAAAATCCCTGGTTGAGTTTGCTGAGCAACTTCGGTCATGGCATCGCCTCCCCAAAAGCCGAATTCGGCTTCAGAATCGAAGTCACGCATGCGCTCCATGAGCAACGCACCGAGGTTGTCGCCAGAAGCTTCGCCAGCAAGGATGAAGTAGCGCACAGCGTTAGTCTACAGAGGTGAGGATATCAGATCCGTAAAAGACGAACCAGCCGATCGCGTAGATAGCTGTCGCAATCAGGATACCGCGCATTGTATTGTCGTTGCGCATCTTGCTCATGATCCAAAACGGAATGAGGTTGCTGCACAAAGCAATGAGCATTGTAGTGCGCTCCTTGAAGGTGATCACAGAATTACCAAAGCCACGTACGCCAATCGTTTCGAGTAGACCGAGAAGTCCGTCGACGAGCAAATAACCAAGCACAGGGATTGTAACGCCGAGGGCGATTCCAATCATGATATTGTCCTCTTTTAGCATAGTCTAGTTGACTTTTAAGGTACTTATTGCAGCAAGCGGCTCAAGTGCAGCGTGCAACGTCAAGTCGTGTCCACAAGGAACGACACTTATGTAATTATTGTCCAAGGCCCAGGTATCGGTATCCTCACCTTCATCGTCCGTGATGAAATTGCCTGTTAACCAATAGTAATCACGGCCGTGTGGGTCGGTACCATCTTGGAACGTCTCTACCCAGCGCGCATTGGCTTGGCGACAGACTTTTATGCCTTGAATAGGTTTTTCACTTGGCTTTGGGATGTTGACGTTGAGCAAATTCGTCGGGCCGAATCCATTCGTCAATCCGTACTCGACCAAGACTTTAATGAACGGTTTTGCTTCCGAAAAGTCAGCTTTCCAAGTGAAATCTAAAAGGCTAAAGCCGATAGAAGGAATGTTGTCCAACGAAGCTTCCATTGCTGCAGACATGGTACCCGAGTACAAAATATTGACGCCTTGGTTTGATCCATGGTTGACACCACTCAGGCAAAAATCAATTTTTCGACCTTTCGCTAAGACGTGCTTAGCAAGCTTAACGCAATCCACTGGCGTACCTGAGCACTCGTAAGCCTCAATGCCTTCGAACACAGACGTAGGGTGGAGACGCAGTGGGGCAGTGAGTGTAATAGCGTGCCCTTGTCCAGATTGTGGACTGTCGGGCGCGACAACGATAACTTCTCCTAACTCTCTCGCAACTTCAACAAGTGCTTTGAGTCCAGGAGCAGAAATACCATCGTCGTTGGTGATAAGAATGAGTGGTTTGGCCATAGGGCAAGGATACGTACACAAACTCTTTATAAAAAGCTGCAACCACTCACAGGTTTAAGTCATTTGTTAGTTGCGTAGTGGGATAAGGCTTTCGCCAAAACCTACCTTGCGCGCTAACTTTGCACTATGGCTTCTTTTGGAAAAACTGGCGTACTCATCGTGAACCTTGGTACTCCCGATTCACCTTCTCATTATGATGTGTATCGATACCTCCGTGAGTTTCTCACAGATCGCCGCGTTATTGATATTCCGTGGATTCCACGACAGGCACTTGTTCAAGGTGTAATTGCACCGTTCCGATCAGGAGGATCTGCCAAACTCTACCAAGACCTATGGACACCAGAAGGCAGTCCGCTAAAAGTCTATGGTGAGAGTCTCGTCGATGCGCTAAAGCCGATAATGGGCGATGAGTGCATCGTTAAGTTAGCAATGCGCTATCAAGACCCGAGCATCAAGGACACCCTTCAGGAGTTGCTTGAAGAGGATATTGACAAGCTCGTCGTCTTCTCGCTCTTCCCACACTATGCGAGTGCGACCGTAGGAAGCGTGCACGATGAGGTGATGCGACTTCTTCGTGAGGAAATCAATATTCCAGAGCTGGTCTTAATTCGCGACTACTACGACAATCCGGCAATGGTGAATTGCTATGCGGAGAATGCGCGTCAGTTTGACATTCCGAGCTACGACCACGTGTTGTTCAGTTTTCACGGGTTGCCAGAGCGTCAGCTTATCAAAGCAGACCGCCATGACCATTGCGCAAAGAATGAAAATTGCTGTCATGTTATTGGGAAGCACAATCAGTATTGCTATAGCGCACAATGTCACAATACTGCTCAGCTCATCGCTGCTGAGTTAGGACTTTCGCCAGATCAATACAGCGTCTGTTTCCAATCGCGTCTCGGTCGAGATAAGTGGGCACAGCCGTATACGACCGACATCATCAAGAAGCGCCGCGAAGAAGGCGACACAAAGCTATTGGTGCTCTGTCCGGCATTTACTTCGGATTGCCTAGAGACGACGATCGAGATCAGTGATGAGTATCACGAGGAATTCATAGAAATGGGTGGCGAGATATTAGACCTCGTCCCAAGTCTTAACGACATGCCGGAATGGGTAGAAGCCGTTGCTACGATTATTCGCGAGAAGGCGGGTTTGAAGCAGCCGGTTTTGGCGTAAGCGCTCAAATCTACATTTCATAGAAAGCCTCTTCGTCTTACCTTCTTATGCCTCTGCGGCGCAACGTCTGCTGAAACGTGCGAATGTTGCGGCTGTGTCCTGACATGTTTTTAGCAAACATGTGGGTACCTGTTCCATCTCCTTTGGTTACAAAGAATAAGTAATCGTGTTGTTCCGGGTTGAGCACTGCATCGATACTAGATATTCCTGCCATCGATATCGGACCTGGAGGCACGCCTGCGTACAGGTATGTATTGTAAGGCGAATCGTACTCAAGGTGCTTGAAGAGTACACGTCTAATTCCATAGTCTCCGATCGCAAAAATAACGGTGGGATCTGCGTCAAGTTTGATCCCTAACCGGAGGCGATTGAGATAGACGCCAGCAATGGTAGGCTTTTCGGGCTTGTGATTGCTCTCGCTTTCTACGATGCTAGCAACGGTATAGACTTCTTCGGGCGTTAGCCCTAGGCTATCTGCTTTAGATCTCCGGTCATTTTTATCCCAAAAGCGCTTCGACTCATTGTAAAGTCGATCGCGCACCTCTTTCCCACTTGCCGACCAATAGACATTGTAAGTGTTCGGAACAAAAATGGTCATTGCCGTCTCGCGGGTTAGGCCAACGCTGTCTAGCCAAACACTATCAAGTACCGCATCGTGCAATTCAGCGCTGTCCAGTTCTATGAATCGCGTTGCTTTAGCTGCGACATCGCCAATCAGACGAGCATTGGTAAGCACTACACGTGCTTCTTCTTGTGCGCCAGCCCTGAGGTGATCGATCAGCTTTTTAGCACTCCAGTTTTCTTCGATTTCAAACTGCCCTGGACGATACCGGAGGCCATATCGATCAATGGCAGCGATCAATTTTGAGGTGTCGGTTACGATTCCGTATTGAAGCAATGAGTCTAGAACGTTCGTCATGTCGCCCGTTCTGGGCAGCTTAATGACGGCAGTCTTCTCCGTGAGAGGCTCCATACGCAGTGCGTACAAACGTGAACCAATCCATGCAACGGTTAGCAGCGCAATTACGCCAAAAGCGTATGCGAATTTCCTAGTGGCTGAGGTCATGTCCTACTTGTATGACTCTTGTTTGCTCGGGAAGGTGCGTCCCCTAACATCTTGAATGTACTCTGCGGTTGCGCCTTCAATGACAGACGCAAGATCGAGGTAGCGACGAATGAAGCGCGGATTGAAATCCTTGGTTAGTCCAAGCATGTCCATCGTTACGAGCACTTGTCCGTCAGTATCAGAACCTGCACCAATACCAATGGTAGGGATAATGAGGTCATTGCTGATTTCTTTACCGAGGTCTCTCGGGATTTTCTCGAGTACGAGGCCAAAGCAGCCTAGCTCTTGCAGCAACTTCGCATCAGAACGCAGGCGATCAGCCTCTTCTTCTTCACGAGCGCGAACAGAATACGTTCCGAATTTGTAGATCGACTGGGGCGTGAGGCCCAAGTGTCCCATAACTGGAACGCCTGCAGAAAGGATACGAGAGACACTTTCTGCTATTTCGGCACCACCTTCCAGCTTCACCGCATGGGCGCCACTTTCTTTCATGATACGGATAGCAGAGTCAAGTGCTCGTTCAGAGTTTCCTTGATAGCTACCAAAAGGCAGGTCCACTACAACGAGTGCACGTTGTACACCTCTCACTACTGCACCAGCCATAAAGATCATTTGATCCAAGGTGATGGGTAGGGTAGTCTCGTGGCCAGCGACGACATTACTCGCAGAATCTCCGACTAGAAGTACGTCGATTCCGGCAGCATCGAGGATGCGTGCCATGGTATAGTCATAAGCTGTGAGCATCGCGATGGGCTCATTCTTACTTTTCATGGCTTGTAACACGTGCGTTGTGACGCGTTTTACTTCGGCATGTACTGACATTGTAATAGATTTTTGCGCAAAGTAGCGTCCAGCAGTCATCTTAAACGTTAGAAGATGGACTACATTTGCGGTGCAATGATGAAATCCCGCTATTTACTACTGCTTTGCAGTTCTCTTTTCTTCTTCTCCTGTGAGAACGAGGTAGTGCTTCTCGAAGATGCATCTCCTTTACCGATTGTTTACGGATTGTACAATACTGCTTCGCAGGCACAGTTTGTAAATATCTCGAAGTCGTTCCAGTTTGGTACAGAAGGTGGGGCTTTTGAGGCTGCACAGCAAGAAGATTCCCTTTACTACGGCATTGATGAGATCAACGCTTATGCGGAGAATAGTCGAACAGCTGATAGAGCTACGATGACGCGCGTCAATCTTGCAGATCAAGGTTTGCCACGAGGAGCAGGAGTATTCCCTTCTACGCCTAATTTTTTCTACACTTTCGATTCAACAGGCTTGAATTCAAGACCTGGTGATACGATTCGCCTGCTCATTGAGCAAAATGGGGCGATCCTCGCATCTGGAAATGCGCCTGTACTTCCAACGTTGGCTTTTCAGCGCTCAAGAGAGCCACTAGACCAATATCCGTTTAGTTCTCAAACGCCTTATTCGTTTAGTTGGACTAAAGAAGCTACAACCGCTATTGGTGTTGAAATAGGAACGTATGAGTTCGGATTCAATATTATGCTCACTGAGACTGGACCAAATGGCGTTTCTGAGGTCAATCTATATTGGGCAGCTGGCCGTAATCTAGATGGTTCTTCAAATGTATTCCGTGGCCCACTTAGTGGCTTTTACGATTTCCTCAATGGAGAGCTAAAGACAAGTCTAGAGGGATACAGTTACAGTGTTCCTGCCGTCAAGATGGTCATCACCGGCGGAGACGAGAGCTTTTCTGCTTATCGCGATTTGATCCAAGCGAACCGAGGCATTACCTCAACAGGTGAGCTTCCTCCGTTCTCTAATATCGAAGGCGGTATCGGATTGTTCGGTGGTATCACTCAACTCGAGCAAGAGACCATCGCAGGTCTAACAATTGACTCGGCAGATGAGCTTGTAACTCGTTGTCCAGGGATTGACTTCGGGCTTTAAGGAATTTTGAATTAGACTTCTTCGCTACGCGTCTCAAATTTTGAATTTTGAATGCCGAGAAGCGTGTAGGCTTATGCCTACTCTAATTTTGAATTAGTGTTCGAAGCTTCGCTCCGCCAATTTTGAATTTTGAATGCCGAGATGTTTTGCTCGCCTGCGGCTCATTTTAAAGAACTGCCTAGTTGATTGCATTATTAATGGGCGTCTCTACCGAGCGTCCTGAAGGCCATTCAAAATTATCCAATTCAAAATTCAAAATTGAATTCGGCTCCCAGCCGAATCTCCTGCCGAGTTGTCATCACTTTCGTCAAAACGACTGACGAAATTGCACCCGACGATCTCGGTTTAAGGCGATTTGGCAGGTTTTACCGAAAGGCCCATAGTTTGATGTTGTATTGGCACAAACCAATAATAACATGGGAAAGATCATCGGAATTGACCTCGGAACAACTAACTCCTGCGTAGCAGTGATGGAAGGTAACGTGCCAGAAGTCATCCTCAACGACGAAGGCAAGCGTACCACTCCTTCGGTGGTCGCATTTTTAGATAACGGCGAGCGCAAAATTGGAGCACCAGCCAAGCGCCAAGCCATCACCAACCCAACACGTACGATTTCATCTGTGAAACGCTACATGGGACGTCGCTTTTCAGAAGTGAAAAACGACCTCGCTAACACAGCATACGATGTGGTAAAAGGTGCGAACGATGTGGCCCGCGTAAAAGTGGACGATCGCGATTACACACCACAGGAAATCAGCGCAATGATTCTTCAGAAAATGAAGAAGGTTGCTGAGGATTACCTCGGACAGGAAGTTACAGAGGCAGTTGTGACTGTACCTGCATACTTCAACGATTCGCAGCGTCAAGCAACGAAAGAAGCAGGTGAGATCGCCGGCCTCAACATCAAGCGTATCATCAACGAGCCTACTGCTGCGGCATTGGCTTATGGATTCAACAAGAGTGACAAGGATCTTACGATCGCTGTCTATGACCTTGGTGGTGGAACGTTCGACATCTCTATCCTCGAACTCGGTGATGGTGTATTCGAAGTGAAGTCTACCAACGGTGACACACAACTTGGTGGTGATGATTTCGATCACGTAATCATCGATTGGCTCGCTAGTACATTCAAGGACCAAGAGAACATTGACCTCCGCAAAGACCCAATGGCGCTTCAGCGTTTGAAGGAAGAAGCAGAGAAGGCGAAAATGGACCTCTCTAGTACAACTGAGTACGACTTCAACATGCCGTACATCACGGCTGTAGACGGCGTTCCAAAGCACCTTACGGTGAAGCTTTCACGTGCTAAGTTCGAGTCACTCGCAGAAGATCTCGTAAAGCGCACCCTCGGACCTTGTAAAGAGGCGATGAAGGACGCAGGATTGAGCAACAGTGACATCGATGAGGTTATCCTCGTAGGTGGATCAACGCGTATCCCAGCCGTTCAGGAAGCAGTAGAGAAGTTCTTCGGCCGCAAGCCAAACCGTGAGGTAAACCCAGACGAGGTTGTTGCAATTGGTGCAGCAATTCAAGGTGGTGTACTTTCTGGTGACGTTCAGGACGTACTTCTTCTTGACGTAACTCCACTTAGTCTCGGTATCGAGACGATGGGAGGTGTTTACGATGTAGTGATCGAGTCTAACTCAACGATTCCTACAAAGAAGTCTAAGACGTACTCTACAGCTAGCGACAACCAACCAAGTGTTGAGATTCACATCCTTCAGGGTGAGCGCCCAATGGCGTCTCAAAACCGCTCTGTAGGTAAGTTCGTACTCGAAGGCATTCCACCAGCACCACGTGGGGTACCACAAGTTGAAGTAACCTTCGACATGGACGCTAACGGTATCCTCAACATCTCTGCGAAGGATACAGGCACCGGTAAGGAGCAAACGATCCGTATCGAGGCTTCTACAGGCTTGAGCCAAGAGGAGATCGAGCGCATGAAGAACGAAGCGGAAGCAAACGCTGATTCTGACAAGGCTGCCCGCGAGCAAATCGACAAGCTCAATGCTGCCGATGGACTCATCTTCCAGACCGAGAAGCAACTCAAGGAGTTTGGCGACAAGGTTGAAGAAGGAGACAAGGAGACTATCGAAGCTGCTGTCGAGAAGCTCAAGGAAGCACACAAGGTTCAAGACATGGACGGTATCGAGAAAGGCACTGCAGATCTTAATGCTGCATGGGGAATCGCTACAGAGAAGATGTACGCTGCTGGAAACGCCCCAGGCGCAGAAGGTGAAGCTGCTGCTCCAGAAGCTGGTGATGACACTAGTGCTGCAGAAGACGTTACTGACGTCGAGTTCGAAGAAGTGGACGAGAAAGCGTAAGCTTTTAGTCTCTTCTTGAAAGAATTGAAGCCTCTTCGTCTAAGGACGGAGGGGCTTCTTTGTGTTTAGATATTATCCTTTTTTCTATGCGGTCGGACTTTTGTGATAGTGAAGGGTTCAGACTCGACAAACACTATGACACAAACACACTTGCGTTGGATCCGCATGGCACTGCCAGTGGACGCCAACTGGAAAAATTTCCTCGTTCGCGAGGTCCATCCACTATTAGAATCTGCGGATAATACAGGGGCGATCAACCAATGGTATTTCGAATGTGTGTATCGTCGCGGCCCTTTATTTGACGTCTATCTTGAAACGGACAGTTCCGCGGTTCATACGATTCTTAGGCCACTGCTGCAAGAACGATTTGGTCATTTGGCCTCACGACGCGTGCATCCGAACTCACTCCTCGAAAGCATTAGCCCGAAGTTTGAGATCATGCCTGCAGATATCGATGAAGATTGTCTGACAGACCTTCATGTTACCAGTACGCAAATCGTCGCGAGTCATGGAATTAGCACGACCGGATTGACAGATTGCCTAACCGAAATTTCTGCCGCTTTACATGGCATTAAGTGTGGTCCAGAATGGATTTCAGCTTTCGCCAAAACCCAACTCGGCAACTGGCTAGACCAGTATTTTCATAACCGTTGCACAGTTGATCAAATCGCAGACCGACAGCAACACGAGGCCGAACTCATGCAGTTCTTAGCTCAACAACCAGCAATTCCAAAACAAGCCTTGTTGCACCCCAAAAAAGCAGCGTGGATTGAAGGTTTTCAAGACCTATTTATGCTTTTTGATGGCGAGACGTATATCGCAAATGCACTAAATCAGCACATCGCGCGCTACGGGCTATCTCCTTTTCAAGTGGCGCAAATGTGGTTAGCGAATATTGATGAGCATAACGCCGATAACATAGGAGCCTCATCGACTGCCGCCAGAGCTGTCAGTTCGTTGTAGAAGTTAGGTTGATGTTATTCATGCCAATCGAAAGTAGCCTGATGTGTTGTCGCTAGAACTGTCAGTTAGCCGAAGAACTTAGCTTGATGTAATTCATGCAGTTTAACAGTAGCCTGATGTTTGTCTGAAGAACTGACAATTCGCCGCTAAGAAGCATTACATGGCTCTTAAAATCCTGCGCCCTGACCTGTCAACCATTGCATTACAAACACGAGTGCAACACTAATCGCTAGCCCAAGGAACACCTTCCAGAGGTCAGATCCGACCATTTTCCAAGTGTCTTTGCCGAGTGACATCGGGTGGATGTTCTGATCGGCATCTAATGCAAAGCCTGGTTCATCCGCATCGAGGTACTCGTTCTTGTCACTCCGGTCGCCCAAGCGCCAGCGAATAGCAATTTCACGACCTGCAAGGAGGCCTAAGAATACCCATGTGGTCGACATTGGGATGTCGTTGTACTCTTTGAAAAACAGCAAAAGCAAGGAATACGTAGCATCAATGATCGTTGCCGATCGGATGTCGTGCGTGTTCGTTTTTGCACGGACGATCTTCTGAATCGACCCACCTTTTCTGTAGAAGATGAGGGCTAGCATACCTAGCAGAACCGCCAGTGAGATCGCAAGCTCTAAGCCTGTGATCTGGCGATTGAGGTACACGTAGATGTTCGCAAAATCCTGAATCAACCACATGCTCCACAGGAAGCCAGTACTTCCCCATTGCAAGAATGTCCAGAGCTTCTTCTGATCTGGCTTGAGTGGGGTAGTGATGAACTTCTTAGAGAGCGATCGTGCAATGACCACATACAGCACAATCGCAACGACGAAGGCCAGTCCATAGCCCAGCATGGACTTGAAAATCATGTCATACACACCTTTTGGCGCGAAGAAGGTCAAAATCAGAAAAGAGGTGCTCACAGGAATACCGGTCCGCGTGAGTAACATCAAGATCAATGGAGGAAGAATGTACGGCCAAGCGAAGCCCTCAATTTCCGCTGGGTTGGGGTAGCGAAGCGCAGTAGGATCAACTTTAGATGAAACGAGAAGGCGGCCGTAGCTCACGTCTCCACCATGTGTTACCCAACCATAAACGAGTGTTGCTGTAAGTATGCTACCAGCAAAAGCCCAGAGCATCCACCATGGTCTATCCTCGTTAGAAGTGAGGAAGGTGCCGAGGGTTTGAATAGAGTCATTCCCTACTACTGCATAGGCGGAGAGGAGAAATCCTCCCCACATGATGAGCATCGTTGCGTCCATGGTAATCTGCTGTTGAGACAGCAAGGTACCTGTGCAGTATTACGGCAGAGTTAACTCGTTTACACAAGTTAAAGACCATTGGTAATCAGGAGTTAGCAGTCGTTTAGAGTAGATTCCGGAAGAAAAAGCAGCACTCAATGTTAACTGTGGGTTAACTTAGCGTAACGCTTCTTCAATTTTCACATTATCCGCTTTCTCTATTTCATCATTCTAAGCCTTATCGGAGGTGTGCTGTTTGCCCAGCACAGTGCTTTCGTTCTCGCTAGTGGTGTACGTCTGAATGCAGAAGAAAGTGCGTTAAGCATTGATACGGATAGTCAGTCTGCAAAGCTGATCCGTCGAGGAGGCCTTCTGCTTGTTAATGGCAGTCTTGGAGACAAGCAGAATGGCTGGTTCATCCTTGATACAGGATCTCCTGGACTCCTCATAAACGATCCTTCTATCTCTGAGAAAGGTGCAGATGGGACCATCGGTGGAGCAACAGGCCAAACACCGTTTCAGGTACTTCAAGTCAGTAAACTTCAAGTTGCTGGGCTTACGCAATCAAACATCTCAGCACTTGCACTTGACCTGAGCTTTACGGAAGAGCACTTAGATCTGAAGATTCTAGGTGTGATTGGTTTTGCTCAGCTGAAAGACTTTCCAGTGCATGTTTCGCTTTCGCAAAACAGCCTGTGTTTTGGCGAAAGCAGAAATGCAACGACAAGTAAGACGATGCTCGCTCAGTACGACTTTGAGTTGGCTGGTCACCTTCCAATACTTGAAGCTAGCATTGGAGGTCAAGCGCTAGATTTCGTGTTTGATACGGGGAGTGGCGTCAATGTGATAGACGAAGCGTATTTCGAATCCATGGAGGATAACATGCGTGGGAGACCAGCATCTCGAACCTTTGCAGGGATAGACAATAATCCTACTCAAGTTCCTTGCGCGTTATTACGGTCAATTCAGCTTAAGGAGCGCGTCCATACTGACCGTCCTTTCCTGTTTGCAAATCTTGCAGACGTTCAAGCTGAAGTGCCAAGCGTTGCAGGACTTTTAGGTCCGGCGTTTTGGAAGAGTCAATCCTTTACCATCGACTACCTACGAAGTCAATTGACGGCATACAAATAAAAAAGGGCCAACCCTACTGACATAGAGGTGGCCCAAGACAAAAAGACAGGTCTTAGTAATTGTCAATTGATAATGTTCTTGACGCACTTACGAGGCGCAGCCGAGCAAGGTGTAGGAATTACCAATTATCAACTGACAATTATCAATTGGTTAGCATCCCTATCAGCTCATTACCAATTGACAATTATCAACTTCTAAAGACTCCAGCTAGCTCCAACAGAGAAGGTGCGGCCTGGACGGAAGCTCTGGAAAACGTAATCCGCTCCCTTGTACTCCTGAGTGAAACGACGTTCACTGTCAAGGATGTTCGCAACGCGAGCACTCAACTTGAGTTGTTTGCCTACGGGTACACTCATCTTCGCATTGAGGCTATTGAAAGCCTGCTCGAATACATTTGGTGTACCTCCTCGGCTCACAAGAGAAAGACGCTGACCTTGAACGTTGTACGTCAAGTTTCCAGTCAGACCTTTGTCGTTGCGGAAGTTGAGGAACGCATTTACGATGTATGGTGACTGACCGAACATTGGACGCGTATCATCAGCTTCTGGGTTGAGGTCACGAATCGTCTCAAGCTCAGTGTCAGGAATATCTACCTGGCTAAGCACGTACGTTACGTTTGCTCCGGCGCTTAATCCTGGAAGTAAGCTTGTGAGCTGCTTGTTGAACTCCACTTCGGCTCCGTAGAGATCAGCATTAGGAACGTTGCGATATTGAAGCTCTAGGTTAATTGCCTCAGGGTTGATGGTCAACTCGATTGGATTCGTGAAACGCTTATAGAATCCTCCTACGCTGAACATGTCCCCAGATTTTGCATACTTCTCGAAGCGTAGATCAATGTTGTCAATCTGCGTTCGCTGTAGTTCTGTATCGCCTAGCACAAATGCATTGAGCACTTCGTCGTAGATAGATACAGGAGCAACTTCACGGAATGTAGGACGAGCCAATGTGCGGCTGTAACCGAAACGTATGTTGGTGTACTCGTCTTCTGTTGTGTACACCATCGAAGCGCTTGGAAGAACATCAATGCCTTCAATGAGGCGCGTGTTATTCAAGTTGTTCTGCTCACGAAGGCTCGTAAAGTCAAGTGTTGTGGTTTCTGCACGAACGCCAACGACACTTTTGAGTCTATTGTTGATCGGAAGCTCTGTCATCACATATGCATGACCGATGCCCATTTGTGAATCATACTGATTGCCTTCTTGTGTGAAGTCAGCGATGTAAACACCTTGATTAGGATCTGTTCCTGACTCGCCACCGACCACGTTTGATGCATTGGCAAAGTCGCTAAAGTCTTCAACGTTGCCGTCGTTCTCGTTCTGGTAGCGTAGGGTCGTCTCACGGAACGTACGATCCTTAAGGAGGTACCCTGCTCCGAACTTGAGGCGGCTTTCGAGGTCGTTCCACTGCGTGAACCCACGAGACATGTTGAAGTGTCCGTCAAGGTTCGTTTCCGTCATGTCACGAGAAAAACGTGTAGGAAGTATGTCCTCTGCTGCCTCGATAAACTGGTCAACTTTATTGCCGTCTGCATCGATGTCGTAGAAGTTATTAATGAAGCGTAGGTCTGGCTGATCCATTTGGCTAAGGGTAGCTGCCAAAATGTAGTCGATCTTCCAATCACTGTTCTCCGTTCCTGTAGCATGCTCACCTTGAAGTTGAACCGTGCTAAGAGCGCGTTCTGTGTATCCAAGTGTACGAGCTTCGTAATAAGCTCCAGAAGCATCAGGAATACGTCCATTTGTTTGTAAACGTGTCACCTGTTGTCCGTTGCGGTTGTGCATGAGGTTGATGCCAATCTTGTTGAGCTTGTTCAACTTCATAGAGGCACTTGCAAGCGCACCGATGGTAACTTCGTCAGTGAAGCTAGCGTCATCAACTGTGCGCAATGTATTGAGTGTGGCTGCGTCTGTTTGCGTCAACTTGTAGCGTCCTTGAGTTCCGCCGCTATATCCACTTGCGTTGCGGTTGTAAGTGAATCCACCGATAAAGCCTAGTGGCTTACCGCCTACTTTCTTTTGATTTCCGATGCTAAATGCGACGTTGTGATTCGGTGTTGCGGTCGTCGATTCAGGAACAAGGTTATTGTTCAATGCTAGTGTCGCTGCACTGAGTTCGCTGATTCGGTTTTGGTCAACGAGGATATCTGTTTGACTAGGGAGTGTTGCCAAGTCAATTGGAATAGCTCGGTCGTTGCCACCCATCGCCAAAGCTGCGCCTGAAGGCGTCTGGTGAGACAAGTAAGCGTCACCGAAGTGTGCATTGGTGTTTGCTCCAACACTTGCGCTTGCGCGAACCGTTAGCTCGTCTGGGAAGTCTTTTGTTGTAATGTCCACTAAACCTCCAGTGAAGTCACCTGGAAGATCTGGCGTAAAGTTCTTGTAGACAACGATGTTGTCGATGAGGTTCGTTGGAAACAAGTCCATCTGAACCGCATTCTTATTCGGGTCGAGCCCCGGAATGCTTGCTCCGTTGAGCGTAGATTTAGAGTAACGATCAGAGAGGCCGCGTACATAAACGTACTTGCCTCCTTCAACGCTTACGCCTGTTACGCGACCTACAGCACTCGCTGCATCGCTGTCTCCACGTTGAGCAAAGGCTTGGCTTGAAATCGCATTCACCGTATTGAGTGATTTGCGTTCAATCGTCTGCATTGCACGATCGTTGTTACGCGTCATGCGAGCTACGACGACAACATCAGCAAGAGCAACACCTTGCTCAGCAAGGAGAATTTCTCCGAGTGCTTGTGTTGTTCCATCAAGGGCAACAGGCAGGCGCTCTGTATTGTAAGAGATGTATGAAATGACGATGGTGTCAGTTCCTGAACGCTCTGTATTGAGTTCGAAAGTTCCATCGATGTCAGTCGAGGTACCTGCAGAAACATCTGAAGAGAAGTACACGTTTGCGCCGATCACTTCGAAACCAGTTTCGTCGATAATCTTACCGCGAACGATGGTTTGAGCTTGCGCAACGGAGCAACTAAATAGGATTGCCGCGAAGAGTAGTAAGCTGTTTTTCATGTGTCTAATTTGTCTGTCTGATTGGTCTATTGTCTGGATACTGAGACGTCCGGTTTTACCTTTTTTTAAGTCTCTTGGACTTGCAAGTGGTAAAACCGGACGGTTCAGTAGGGTAGCGAATTATCCCGCTAGCTTAGAATTCCTGTGAAAGGCGGGTCCAGCCTGCGATCCATGTAGGACCAGTAGCTGGGTCAACACAACCTTTGTAGTTCACTGTAGTGAAGAATGATCCTGCTGGGTTGGCAGTAACACCAGAAGTAGCTACGCCACCTGTCATCGGGGTAACACCGTCGGCGGCGAACATTGGATCAGAAACTGAGGTGTTTCCCTCATTTCCGAAGTAGATGCTAAATGCGTCTAGGTCTCCCTGTGAGATACCTACACTGTCTGGATCAGCGAGGGTCCAAGCATTTGCTCCAACATCATTGAGAATGTTTGACTTAAACGTAAGCTCACCTGCGACGAATCGGTTGTGGCTATCTTCTACGGTTGCGTCTCCGAGGTACTCGATATCTACTCCTTTGCCGTAGCCTTTGAAAATACTGTTGAGGTAGTGTCCTCCAGCATTGTCGCGGAATGTGAGCGCTCGCTTTCCTTCTGCCGAGCCAAGACCAAAGTAGGATGCATTTGCAATGGTAGGAGTTGCGTAAGGAGGAGCCGTTTCTGGGTCCGTACCTCCATCATGCTCTCCACCACGGTCTGCAGAACCAACTTGGAAGACCAACCAAAATTGGTTGTTTCCTCTCCAACCTTCGTCGTAGTCCATCGCGTCGTCTTGGTTGTAACCAGAAACGAGATATTTCGTGTTAACTGTTCCTCCGAACCACTCGAAGCCATCATCCTTGTTGCCAAATACTTCGACATACTCGATGATCGTACCGCTTCCTACGCCACCCATAGTGACACCATTGATCTCGTTTCCTCCTCCAATGTCAGAACCGCCGTGACGGACAGATACATAGCGGATTGTTCCAGAGTTGTCCGCATCGTCGCTACCACCGTAAAGTCCGCGGACTTCACCTGTGTTGATTCCTTCGATTGCAGATTCTCCAGGAGAGCTATTCAGGCTCGCATTACCAAGAACGATGAGTCCGCCCCACAAACCAGCTGTGCTCGAAGGCAGACCGCCAGTGGTTACAATACCCGCGCTTGCAGAGTAAGTTGGATCAGCTGAGGCCGTCAGGATGACAGGAGTTGTTGATGTTCCTTGGGCGTTGATCATGCCTCCTCTTGAAACGATCAAAGCACTAGCTTCTTCGCCAGTTCCAGGTTCGCCTTTGATAACAGTTCCAGGCTCAATAATTAGGGTTTGGCCAGGATTCACGAACACAAGTCCGTTGAGTACATAAGTAGTGTCATTGTGCATTGTAATCGACCCTGTACCTTCTCCTCGGTCAGTAATTGATACAACATCAACAGCGTGGGCTGTGCCACTTCCGTCAGTAAAGTCTAGCGTGCTTCGGGCAAAGATTGTACAGGTTGCAGCAGCATCTTCCTCGCAAGGAGTAGTGCTAACTGGTGGGGCAGGGGTGTCATCGTCGCCACAAGCAACGAAGAAGCCTGAAAAAATAATTGCGAGTAAAAGGTGAGAGAAAATACGCATTGAAAAGAGTTTTCGTGTTGGAGTAGTCTGTCTATTCCGTCTTTGCACTGCAAAGAACTTCCGAGCTTGTCACCACAGGTTTGCGCATAGGTTAAGGCTGTGTAAAGCACCCCTAAGGAAAGGTTGAGGTGGGCGTAAGTGGCTGATTGTCAGTAAGTGTTAACTCAGTGTGTACTAGGTTAGGAGCTATTCTTAAACTGCGGTTTACATACATTTTCCATGTCTTTCAAAGCCGCTCTATGAAACCACTGATGGGCTAACCACTTTCGATTAGGGCCTTCAACAGTCTAAGCGCTGGAAGAGGCAGGAGGACAGCTACGTGCTGCCGTGAGAATGCACTGTGGATACGTTTCTCACATTTGGAGGCGGTACGTTGAAGTTTTGGCGAAAGCAGGCAGAGTCAGAGTTCAATACCTGACGAGTTAGAGAGCATTTGAGATTGATACACGCACGAATGGGGTTGGGGCGTGATCAGGAGGGCCTCTTTGGGAGGAAAACCTAGTTTAAGCAAACCCTATTCTTAAGCTAAAGCGCACGCTTGCAACCCATTCGGCTGCACTCAGGGCTGGCTATCAGTCTTAATTCATCCGATTTTTAATCGAGTTGGTATTTCTTAGTCTAGCTCTTAGAAAGGCACCTTACCTTTAAGCCCCGTAATCAACAGTTGCGGTAATGACCAAATACATCTTCGTCACCGGTGGGGTGACTTCCTCTTTAGGTAAAGGCATCATTGCCGCTTCTCTCGCGAAGCTTCTTCAGGCGCGTGGTTTTAACATCACGATCCAGAAGTTCGACCCTTACATTAATGTCGATCCAGGTACGCTCAATCCATACGAGCACGGTGAGTGCTACGTCACTGACGACGGCGCCGAAACCGACCTAGACCTTGGTCACTACGAGCGTTTTCTTGGCAAACCCACCAGCCAGGCCAACAACGTAACTACAGGTCGCATCTACCAGCACGTTATTGAGCGCGAGCGCCGCGGTGACTACCTCGGTAAGACGGTACAAGTTGTCCCTCACATTACCGATGAGATCAAGCGTCGCGTCCAACTACTTGGCGCAAGCAACGATCACGATATCGTGATTACAGAACTTGGAGGTACCGTAGGTGATATAGAGAGCCTTCCGTTTTTGGAGGCGCTACGTCAGCTTCGCTGGGAGCTTGGTACAGATAACTGTATCGTCGTTCACCTAACGTTGATCCCGTACTTGAATGCTGCTGGAGAGCTAAAGACTAAGCCAACGCAGCACTCTGTCAAAGAGCTTCAAAGCAAAGGAATTCAGCCTGATATCCTCGTGTGCCGTACAGAGCATCCAATCGGAATGGCGATTCGTCGCAAGCTCGCACTGTTTTGCAACGTAGAGGTATCTAGCGTTATCGAAGCCATCGATGCGGAGACCATCTATGATGTGCCACTCAACATGCTCAAGGAAGGCTTAGACACAAACGTGATTTCTAAGCTTCGCCTCCTTGATCGCAAAGCGCCAGAGCTCAAAGCATGGAAAGGATTCCTTTCTAAGCTGAAGAACCCTAACCGCGAGATCAAAATTGCACTTGTCGGTAAGTACAACGAGCTGCAAGACGCATACAAGTCGATTTACGAATCTTTCATCCACGCAGGTGCGATGAACAAGTGCAAGGTTCGCGTAACACCGATCCACAGTGAAGCGCTGCAAGAAGATGAGCAGACTGTACTTGAAATGCTTCATCAATATGATGGAGTGCTCGTCGCTCCAGGATTTGGAAGTCGCGGAATCGAAGGCAAACTCAACGCCATCAAGTTTTGCCGTGAGCACAAGGTGCCGTTCTTCGGTATCTGTCTCGGAATGCAATGCGCTGTTGTAGAAGTTGCCCGCAATGTTGCTGGTCTCGAGCATGCAGCTAGCACCGAGGTTAATTCTGAGACAATCGATCCGGTCATCGACCTGATGGAAGACCAGAAGCTCGTCACCGTCAAAGGAGGAACGATGCGTCTCGGTTCATACGATTGCAGTCTCGTTCCAAAGTCGATGGCCTACAAAGCCTACGGCAAGAAAAAGATCGAAGAGCGTCACCGTCATCGCTACGAGTTCAACAATAACTACAAGGATGTTTTGGCGAAAGCTGGACTCAACATTACTGGAACGAACCCACAGACAGGGCTCGCTGAAATCGTTGAGCTTGAAGGACACCCGTACTTCCTCGGCGCTCAATTTCACCCGGAATTGAAGTCAACCGTAGAAACTCCTCACCCGCTATTCGTGAGCTTCGTAAAAGCATCGCTTGATTACAACAAGAAGCGCGAAAAGAAAGTGGCGAAGGCAGATACTGTCGTAGAAGCGAAGTCTTAAGCCTTGTCTGAATTTACGCAGAAAAGCGCTCAAGATCACGATCGTTTAGCACCTGATGATGCCTTGGCTCAGCAGCGGAAACCCGTTGTTTTTGTGCTCGAGAACATCCGCTCAGGTAACAACGTGGGCTCTGTATTGCGCACCGCAGATGGATTTGTATTGGAAGCTGTCGTTATGACAGGCTACACGCCATGTCCGCCACATAGAGAGATTTTAAAGACCTCTTTAGGTGCAGAGTCATCTGTGCCGTGGCAACAGGCAGAAGACTTGAAGGCGTGTCTTGACAGCTTTCGCCAAAACAACTATCGTATCACTGCGCTCGAGCAAACGTCAAATTCGACGATGCTCGACGACTATGATCCGACGAAGTATGCAGGAACAGTCGTGATCCTTGGAAATGAGGTTCGCGGTGTTTCTGCAGAAACCTTAGCCCTAATAGATGAGGTTATCGAGATCCCACAAGGTGGCGCCAAGCAGAGCTTTAATGTCAGTGTAGCTGCTGGTGTGGTCGCTTGGGCGCTGACGAGAGGGTAGGTTCGCATAGTTTCGATAACGCATGGAGGTCAGTGCGAATGCGCTGCGAAGCGTAGTTTTTGCGGTCGTTTATGTGTGGTATTTCATCTTATTTGAAATAAAAGACGGTTTCGGGGAACTTTTCATGGGCTAGATTCATTAGCCTTATAACCAATCTAGCGAAGCCGTCTTTACAACCGCTTGCGCTGATGAGTGCGCCACTTCGGCGAAAAGAAGGGTGAATAGCCCTAAAACCGTTTCTGAAGGATTTATTCCTTCTAAAAAGACCTCGCCCAGTTTTGATACTCGGCGAGGTCGCTTTATGGACGAGCTGTCCAATCGTAATATTTTCTCTATGTGTTAACGGATAAGTCGCTTGACCACTTGATGCCCGCCAGCTTCAACAGTGAGAAAGTGCACTCCATGACCAGGTTGAATTGCTGCGCTAATATCAATTTCGTTCGAGCCAATTTGCCCAGAAAAACTATCTGCGATGAGAATTCTTCCAGCCTCATCGATGATGCGATAATTTACTGTAGCAGGCACATCTAGTTCGAGCTCTGCACAACTAGAAGAGACTAAAGGAATTGGTCCAACACGCAAGTTTAGTTTTGAAGGAACTACACTGACATGCTGCAAACGACTAGGAGCGCGCTGTCCATCATTACTTACAGCTATTAGTCTGTAGTACCAGTCACCACCAAGCAATGCTACTTCCTTGTCTGTAGCACTGTAGTTCTTAGCTCCGTTTTGTAATTCTTCGTTATGATCAGTGACGTTGGCGATTACTTTCCAATTCTGGAGGTCTTGCGTACGCTCAACTTCGAAGTGGCTGTGGTCTATTTCGGAAGCTGTTTTCCATGAAAGATTGACAACATTGTCTTGGATCTCTGCATCGAAAGAAACCAAACTAACGGGAAGAGGGACATTGTTGAAAAACCAAGTGACGACTGTTGGATGGAAAAAGATGGAATTGGTTGTAATACTGACGTGATCAGCTGAAACGAAGGTTCCACCTGATTGGGAAACTGCAAAACCAGTTTGTCCGCTATCGAAGTCAATAAGAATGTCCGCAGACCCAGATGCGGCGGTAACCTCACCTACATAATTGAGGGTTATGGTATAATCGTCAGAATTACCCTGAATTTCGTCAAGTCCAGACATTGCATAGCGGAGTCCCGCCTCGTCGTCAGGGTGCAGTTCGCGCTGGGCCTGTCCGTTTGGCGAACCTTGCTGCAGCGCAGCTTCAGATAGCCCTGGACCTGCCTGCAAGGACGCGTTTTCAGAGTAACTGTCTGTTCCAGGCAGAACCGCAATGTCCCGAGAATAAGTCGAATTGTCGAAAGTACCAGCCAATGAAAAAGGATCATTATCTGAGATTTTAAAGTAATTCAGGTTGACATCGTCATCTCTGAGGTCGTCTGCTGTACCATCAATATTGTCAGCCCCATTGTTAGTGTCATATGTATTATCAGGTCCATTTGTAGAATTTGAGAATTCTTCAATGCCTGACGGGTTAGCGCTTGAGAATCCAATGTTGCAGTGTGCGAGACCTAATGAATGACCCATTTCATGAAGTAGGACAGATTCAAAATCATACTCGCTAAAGGGGACGTTATTGGCAGCACCGGTGGCAATATTTCCAACAGTGGATGATAAAGCATTGAAAGTGTTGACAACGTTCTGAACAGGTATAGCCATATCTGCTGCGTTGACACTTGTGATGTCTATTCCAATATTTATGGTCAGAGCACCGCCAGTGCCTGTGTACCCATGGGGGTGAGCTACAACGTCAATCCCATTACTGTCTCCTGCGAATACAAAAGCAAACGGAAAAACAGTCCCGTAGGGCATAAATGCAACCAAAAAAGCAGCGAGTGAAAGTCGAGTAAATCTGAGTGAAGGTTTGTACATCTTGAGTGAAGTGAGCTGAAGTTTGAGAAAGACAGTGAAATATCGCTGTCGAGGACTAAATTTACAAAAGAAAATCGCCAACTATGTCTCGTTTCTTTCTTCTAATCTGCTTATTTCTAGTGCACAACGCATTGCAAGCGCAAAACATACTTCCAAATGCTACTACAGCTAAAGCCTATCAGCTAGCACCAGTTTCAGCAGATCTTACGGAGGCTCACAGAATTTCCTTGACAGATGCAGGTTCTGATGCCTCAAAAATGTCTGAAGCCCTCGGGAACTCACTAGAAAATGTACTTCGACTCACTTCTAATCTAACGACAGAACGAGCAGAGCTAGTTGAGAAAGAAGGCAAAGGCGTTCAACTCAAAATATCTTACACACTAGGAACGAGCGAAAAGTACACAGTACTAATGCCAGTTTTCAAGCTAAACGGGTTCTATCAAATTGAAGAGCAGTTTAATGCACGTTCTTGTAGAACGCAATCTTGTGATCAAGAGGTTCAATTCGAAGCGACAAGCTGCTCGTGCGGTGGTGAGGCAGGTGAATTAAACTTGCTTAACTCCTCAATGTAGTAAGTGATTACTGATTGCAGTTTTAAAGCTTCAATCAGTACAGCAAACGGTTGATGAACAGGAACAGGACCAAGTAGATCCAAAGCGCGTCCATAAAGTGCCAGTACATCGTGAGCATCTTCAGCTTGAGGCGTTTCTCAGGGTCTGAAAAGTAGACCAATACGCTAACGGGTTCACGCATACGTTTTCTAGCGACCAAGAAGAACCCGATGATAAACGGCAAGCCCGCGATCACGTGCGCGAAGTGTAACCCGGAAAGCACATAGAGATATCCCGCAGAGTTGTCTGTGCTAGGAAAGATGTTCTGGTCGAACATCGTCTGCCACGCAACGATTTGAAGGACGAGAAATACCATGCTGAGGCCCATGGTCCACAGTAGCGCTTTTTTGTAGGCCTCTGTGTCATCTGCTTTGAATGCCTTGGTCGCAAGTCCAATGGTGTAGGAGCTGCCAAGTAATACAAGGCTGTTTACGCCAAACATCCATGGCATATCAACCGGTGGGAGATCGGCCTGCATGCGCGAATAGATAAACGCAGCTGAGAAAGCCAAAAACAACACAG
Organism: Saprospiraceae bacterium; assembly: GCA_045110575.1. Taxonomy (GTDB): domain Bacteria; phylum Bacteroidota; class Bacteroidia; order Chitinophagales; family Saprospiraceae; genus CALDTK01. The sequence goes on along the minus strand of JBGCGF010000007.1, from coordinate 14,156 downwards.
CAATACCGATCAGCGACAGTATCATGATGATGTTCATCGGATGAAACGGAGATGGACCATCATGGTCGAACGGATGGTTAATTCTTGACGAAGCTGAACTAGAACTCATATCGGTTGCTTGGTTTTGGCATCGCGACGGCAGCGATCACTACAATATTTCACAGAATCCCAATCGCGCTCCCATTTCTTACGCCATGTAAATGGTCGTTCGCAAACGGGGCACATCTTAGTAGGTAGATCTTTCTTCGCTTTTGCTTTTGCCACACAAGCAGAACAGGATTCTACGAGCATAGTTTAACACTAGGTGATCAGCTTGCTGTTTCTACGGGATCAATTTCTTTACCCCAGTAACGGATGATCGCCCAGAAGGCAATGACACTGACCACAAGCATAACAAGCGAGAGTAACCAGCCTCCGTTAAATACTGCCGTAATGATATTGGCAGACAAGGCCATTGCACCTACCGTCATTGCATAAGGCATCTGAGTCTTGACGTGCTGCAGGTGGTCGCAGTTACTGGCAAGCGAACTCAGAATAGTCGTATCACTAATCGGAGAACAGTGGTCACCAAGTACACTCGCAGCAAGTACTGTACTTACCACATTGAGTAGCAAGGCGTAGCTATGGTCTACATCAAAGCCAGCAGCTGTTGCCACTGCCCACGTTGTAGGAATCGCAATAGGGTAGAGGATCGCCATGGTACTCCAAGAGCTTCCCGTCGAGAAACTGATGAAGGCAGCAAGCACGAAAATCAACGCAGGAAGCAGCACTGGTGCAATGTTTCCTTGCAATGCTTCGGTAATGAAGGTTGCTGTGTGTAGGTCTTCAGTAACAGCTGCTAGACTCCAAGCCAAGGTTAGAATCACCAAGGCAGGTAGCATTGTTCCGAAGCCATGGAGTAAGCTTTCCATCGCTTTTTCGAGCGACATTATTTTCTGAGCAAGCGTCAACACAAGCGCCACAAGCACACCACTTAGGGAAGCCCAGAGTAGCGCCACATAACTGTCCGATGAGCCGATGAGAATACCAAGCTTACGGAAGAAGCCCGCACCATTTGGTAGGTCAGAACCGAGTGCCGCCCAGATCTCACTGTAGCTTCCAGAAAGAATGTTGAGGTCTGCACCTGCACTGTTCATGCCCGTGTCGATGAGTCCAAAAATGGTAACGCCGATTACGGTAAGTACCGGTAGCAGTGCATTTCTTGCTTGCAGCGGTGCACCAACGACAGGTGTGAACTCGTCATCATCAATCCCTGAAGCCATTATGTCTCCGTCAGCATCGCTCGCAGGTTGCTTGGACAGGTTTTGCCGAAAGGCTGCAGAAGCACGACGTTCAGCTTTTAGCATCGGACCGAAATCGCGCTTGCTACGAATGAGCATGAACATGAAAATCAAGGTCATGACGGGATAGAAACTGTACTTCAGCGATTCAAGGAAGATCGCATACGGCGTTGTCGATATCGGGAAGTCACTGATCGCTTCTATGCCGCTTTGGATGTATCCAAGCTCAGCACCAATCCAAGTGGTAATGAAGGCCACACTCGCAATCGGAGCGGCTGTAGCATCCACGAGGTAGGCTAGCTTTTCACGGCTTACGCCAAAACGATCGGTAACCTGACGCATCGTATTTCCAACGATTAAGGTGTTGGCGTAATCGTCAAAGAAGATCGCAATGCCAAGTAGGTAAGTACTCATCTGCGCACTCATGCGGTCCTTGGCAATGACGGAAAGCTTTTTTACCACCCCGGCCATGCCTCCGTTTTTAGAAATGATCGAAACCATACCTCCGATCAAGAGTGAAAACAAGATGACCGATAAGTGTCCCGAGTCGTTGAGTGCACGGATGAAAAAGTCCGCCGAGACATTCCAAACGCTCTTGAAGATGTAGTAAATGCCATCTAGACGCATGCCGCCTGCAACGAAGGCGCCACTCAAGATTCCAATGAACAAGCTGGTGACGACTTCTTTGAAGAGCAACGCCAACAGAATCGCAATGAGTGGCGGAACGATCGAAACCCATAGCGGGATAGACTTTATGCGAGCTCGCTGGGCTCCATCAACAGAAGCGTGAACGAGTGTCGCAGAGCCATCTTGTGTCACCATGAAGAGCTTGCCGCTCTCACCGGAGGCAAGCATTTTTTCGCTCAGCGCGGATGCTGTTTGGACTTCGCCATCGTACGTCAACTCTTGGGTTGGCGACCAACCTAAGGTACGTTGAACGTCTTCTGCTGTCGACTGTCCGAAGGAGTACAACGGGCAAATCAGCAGCGTGACAACGAAGAATAAGGAGAACTTCGAAAGAAGTTGTAAGCGGTAGGGCTTATGAAAGGACTGAATTTCCATGTGCGCCCGAATGTAAACGTCTTGGGGCGCATTTAAGAGCCGATGTATTCACGATTTGAAATGGAGGTTACGCCCGTTTTGCCGAAAGGTGCACATCAGCTTCTCTCGCCGTATGTCTTCTCTCGACCACTTTAACCGTATGACAGCCAAGGAATACTCCAGTCAATTGTTTTTAGCTTCTACCAAACTTGTCAAAAAGAAGCCATACATCCAATTCTTTGTTGATTAAGGCCAAGATGAATTGCATCTTTAAGGTCTATGAAACGATCACTTATTTCAGCACTAGCCTCTGTTTTTCTTTGCGCAAGCCTTTCGGCGCAGTTTGGACTCTCGCTAGAATCTGGCTGGAACCCCACTGTGATAAAGGATGGAATCGATCAGGTTCATTTGACGACTGGTGGTCTTAATAACCCACAGGTGCACTTGTTTGACATAGATGGTGACGGCAGTGAAGAGCTCTACATCTTCGATCGAAGTGGTAATATTCACTTGGGCTTTCAGCAATCTGACGTTCCTGAGACTCCGTTCATTTATGATGCATCGCTCACCGCGGGCTGGCCTGCAGCGGCGAGTTTCGTAGTGCCACGCGATTTTGACAACGATGGCGTGATGGACATCTTCACGTATTCTTCAGTTCCAGGGAAATCTTCTATTGAGGTTCACAAGGGCTCTCGCCAAAATGGTAGACTGTCCTTCGAGCTTGTTGAGTTTCCTGCTCGTCCAGATGACCTACTATACTATGACAATAATGGGAACCAGCTGATTGTCTACCATTTCCGCACAGATATCCCTTCTATTGAGGACTTTGACAACGACGGAGACCTTGATGTTGTCACTTTTGAGGCCGGAGGAAGCTACATGTACTACTATGAGAACATTAGTACAGGAGGTTCAAATCCTGCCGACTTTCTCAAATTTATACGAGGCGCGAGATGCTATGGAGGTGCGTATGAGAGTGCTTTCGACGGCACAATCAGTTTGTCGCCAGTCGCTGGGGAATGTGCTCAGCCGTTTGCTCCTACGACAGGAGGTTTAGGTTCTAGAACAGGAGTTCATCCTGGTTCGACACTAACCTCTGCCGATGTAGATGGCGATGGGGACATGGATCTCCTGTTGGGTGACGTAAACAGTGATTTCGTTACGCAACTCGTTAATGAGCCGGCGAACGGAAGTGCTTATTTCACAGAAGTAACGTACGATTGGCCAAGCACGAGCACGCCTGTCGAGGTTACGTTCTTTCCAGCGGTATATCCGCTCGATTTCGAGGAAGATGGCGTTAATTCTTATTTGGTAAGCCCAAGCAATCCTGGTGTAAGTCAGAACTACGAAGTGCTTTGGCGATACGAGCCTTCGGGTGAAATTCCAGGTCAACTTTCGTTGGCTCAGCGTGACTTCCTAAGCAACGAAGCTTTTGATCACGGCAGTGGTAGTCACTTCGCTATGGCTGATCTCAATGGAGATGGGATTGATGATATCCTAGTCGGCAACGAACGTTATTACGATGATTCGCGAACGAATTTCAGTCGTGCTGAACTTGCGCTTTACACATCGAACGCTTCGGGAGGCTATGCGGAATCAACGCCAGCCTGGTTGTCTCAACTGAATGCTGAGCTAGGGGCGAATCAGCTTGGATTGGACCCGTTGCTTCAAGACATGGACAACGATGGAGATGCTGATCTTCTCCTCGGTTCTGACCTGGGCGTCATTAGCTATGCGGAGAATACTGGATCGGGAGGCGTTGCTAATTTTCCTTCACTGACGCTTTCATGGATGGGCATGAATGCTGGTGTCGAATCTTCACCCGCAGTGATTGATGTAAACGATGACGGTTTGCTTGACCTGTTGGTCGGTATCCGCCAGGGAAGCATGAGTCTATATCTCAATCAGGGTTCCGCGAGTAACCCGCAATTTCCAAGTACGGCAACAGATGCTTTTTACGGGGAGATTGATACCCGTATTTCAGGGTTCAATAATTCGGCCTATGCACGACCTGCCGCGATTGAAATCAATGGAGATCCTGTGCTTTACGTTGGTTCCGGCCAAGGTCGAATGATCGTTTACACCGGCTTACCTGCGGGTGCTGGAGGAGTCGCTACGATCTCTGCAGAGTTAGAAACAGGAGTTGGAATCGATTTGGATCCTTGCTTCGGCAAAGACGCGCAAGGCGTTGAACTCACTCTCATTGGTAATGAGCGTGGTGGATTGAAGGCTTTCAGAAGAGATGGGGTCGTTAATACGAGTCGTCCTTCAGCTTTCGCCAAAACCTGGACGGTGTTCCCTAATCCGACACAAGGTCAGCTTCAGTTTAGAGATGTTGAGATTACGGATGTCCTGACTGTATTCACGAGCACTGGACAGCTCGTCTATCAAGGCAACACTACGTTATTTGATGCTTCGCTTGCGAGTGGTGTGTACACGTTACAGTTAGTTGATGCGAGTGGACTTTCGAGAGGGAGTCAGCGGTTGGTTGTGTTGCCTTAGGGTATTTGAACAGCAAGGTGGTGGCCAGTGGCTTCCGTGCTCCGCGCGGGCTGGCTATGTGTTGTCAAGCATTTTATCGTAAGGAAGAACGCGGCATCTGAGCTCTGCTCAGGCGTTCGGATTGGAAGTTTTATCGCAGGAAAGCCTGTCGAAGATCCTCGCTTCGCGGGACTCCGCAGACTGCGCAAGGGAGCAAAGATCGTCCCGCAACAAGTGCGAGGATCACGCTGCGCGCGACAATGCAGGATGCTCATTTATAGCGCGTGGGCCTTTAGAGAAGTAGTCAGGCAATTTATCGTAAGGAAGAACGCGGCATCTGAGCTCTGCTCAGGCGTTCGGATTGGAAGTTTTTATCGCAAGGAAGCCTGCTTCGCAGACTGCGCAAGGGAGCAAGGACCGTCCCGCAACAAGTGCGAGGATCACGCTGCGCGCGACAATGCAGGATGCTCATTCAGAGCGCGTGGGCCTTTATAGCTGTTGTCAAGCATTTTATCGCAAGGAAGAACGCGGCATCTGAGCTCTGCTCAGGCGTTCGGATTGGAAGTTTTTATCGCAGGGAAGCCTGCTACGCAGACTGCGCAAGGGAGCAAGGATCGTCCCGCAACAAGTGCGAGGATCACGCTGCGCGCGACAATGCAGGATGCTCGTTCAGAGCGCGTGGGCCTTTAGAGAAGTAGTCAGGCAATTTATCGTAAGGAAGAACGCGGCATCTGAGCTCTGCTCAGGCGTTCGGATTGGAAATTTTATCGCAAGGAAGCCTGCTCCGCAGACTGCGCAAGGGAGAAGAGATCGCAAGGCTGTATGCTCTGGATGTTGTCAGGCAGGTTCACGCAAAGCGACCTACGGTCTTTCGCAAAGGGGCAAAGGGCGCTAGGTCGAGATGTTCGTTTAGGGCGCGTTGGCCTTTACAGCGCGAGCAACCCGTTATTGCAACCCGTCATGAGGAACGAATGGCTGGCGTGGCAATCTGGCTGCATCGTTATGAGAGATTGCCGCGTCAGCTCCTTCGTCGCGCCTAGCAATGACGGGCAAGCGCCGCAGGCTAAACAACATCGTGAAAGGCAGCGCCGCAGGCTTCAAAAGCTCAACAAAAAAGCCCGTGACTCATCGAGTCACGGGCTTTTTTGTTTGAAGAGCAGTTAGAAATCAAGTCGTAGCGTCCCTATTAGCGATCCCACGTCTCAAATCTCATATCCCACATCTTACTCTTGTCCCTTCAGCAACATGCGAGAGATCACCAACTTCTGGATCTCACTCGTGCCCTCACCAATGGTGCAAAGCTTTGAGTCACGGAAGAACTTCTCTACCGGGTAATCCTTCGTGTAACCGTATCCACCGAAAACTTGAATCGCATCGGTAGCAACAGCCACACAAACCTCAGAGGCTTGGTACTTCGCCATTGCTGCAATTTTTGTCATCGGTAGACCTGCATCTTTCAATCCACCAGCGTGACGCGTGAGCGCTTCTGCGGCGTGAATTGTTGTTTGCATATCAGCCAACTTGAATGCAATTGCTTGGAACTTCGAGATCGGCTGACCGAACTGCTCGCGCTCCTTGCTGTATGCAACACTTGCTTCGTAAGCACCTTTGGCGATACCGAGAGAAAGCGCTGCGATGGAGATACGTCCACCGTCAAGAATCTTCATTGCTTGGATGAAGCCTTCGCCTTCTGCGCCGAGGCGATTAGCAGCAGGCACGCGACAATCTTCAAAGATCATCTCAGCCGTCTCAGAGGCACGCATGCCTAGCTTGTTTTCTTTCTTGCCTGCACGGAAACCTGGAGTTCCACGCTCGACAACAAACGCTGTCATTCCGTGAGAATCTAACTTCTCACCCGTACGAACAATGACCACTGCAACCTCACCACTCTTACCGTGGGTGATCCAGCTCTTTGCTCCGTTGATGATGTAGTCGTCACCATCGCGTACTGCAACCGTTTCCATGCGACCTGCATCTGAACCAGTGTTTGGCTCAGTAAGGCCCCAAGCACCAACGTGGGTGCCTGTCGCTAGGTTAGGGAGGTACTTCTGCTTCTGCTCATCGTTACCAAACATCAAGATGTGGTTGGTACAAAGTGAGTTGTGTGCAGCGACGCTCAAGCCAATAGAAGGATCAACTTTCGAGATCTCTTCAACAACGGTGATGTACTCTTGGTAGCCAAGTGCAGATCCTCCATATTGCTCAGGAACGAGCACGCCTAGAAAACCATGCTCACCTAACTTAGTGAACAGCTCTCTTGGCCAATGTTGAGCCTCGTCCCACTCCATGATGTGTGGACGAATATGCGCCTCTGCGAAATCGCGAGCCGATGTGCGGATCATGTCCAATGCTTCTTGAGCTTCTGCTGTTGCTGTCATTTCTATTACTTGGTAAGGGGCCACGAATGTAGTGAAACTACAAACGCCCTGTGCACATGGTTTTCATGTATACAGGGCGTTTACGTAAATGTGAGAATTGTGTTAGGCACGAACGGCCTGAAGCTTCCCGAACTTCAACTCTACAGCGCGCATTACTGCAACACCAATGCTACCGAAAAGAAGCGTACTCAGGAGTGTGTTGAGGAAGAATGGAAGACCTGCAACGTAGCATGCCAGTAGGCCTGCTGGGTTCATCGGGTACATTCCATACGTCGCCCAGTCGGCCAAGTTGCTTACCAAAAAGAAGATGGTCGCGCCACCTACACCAACACCTGTCAGCTTCAATAAACTTGAGCCTTTTGTTGCCTTGAGGATCAATGGAAGAAGTGCTACCGCGGCTAGTGCTGCGTAAACGCCCCAGATCCCGAAGAATGAAAAGCCTTCGAAGTAAGCTGCGTAAAGTGTGTTGTTCAATACCAAGTCGCTCACAAACATTGCTGCGAATGGAATTGCAAGCGCTAGCCAACGCGGCTTTGCGTATACCCCTGCGAGAAGTGCCATCGCCACAATCGGCGTGAAATTCATCGGGTGAGGTACCATGCGGGCGAAAAAGCCAACAAATACCAATGAGACTAACGTGAAAATTGATGGGCGCATGTCGCAAAGGTAATGAGGCTTGATTGATAATTGTTAGTTGATAATTTTTAATGCCGAGATGGGTGTGTGGATCGCGGAGGTCTTTAATTCAGGGAAGAACGTTAGAGGTGTTGTCAAGCATTTTATCGCAGTGAAGAACGCGGCATCTGAGCTCTGCTCAGGCGTTCGGATTGGAAATTTTATCGCAGGGAAGCCTGTCGGAGATCCTCGCTTCGCGGGACTCCGCAGACTGCGCAAGGGAGCAGAGAACGTCCCGCAACAAGTGCGAGGATCACCCCGCAATACTGCGGGGCGACAATGCAGGATGCTCGTTCAGAGCGCGTGGGCTTTTAGAGGTGTTGTCAAGCGGGTTCACGCAGAGTGCCCTGCGGGCTTTCGCAGAGGGGCAGAGGGCGCAGAGTCGAGAGGTGCGTTCAGAGCGCGTGGGCTTTTAGAGGTGTTGTCAAGCATTTTATCTTAAGGAAGAACGCGGCATCTGAGCTCTGCTCAGGCGTTCGGATTGGAAATTTTTATCGCAGGGAAACCTGTCGGAGATCCTCGCTTCGCGGGACTCCGCAGACTGCGCAAGGGAGCAGAGAACGTCCCGCAACAAGTGCGAGGATCACCCCGCAATACTGCGGGGCGACAATGCAGGATGCTCGTTCAGAGCGCGTAGGCTTTTAGAGGTGTTGTCAGGCATTTTATTGCACGGAAGAACGCGGCATCTGAGCTCTGCTCAGGCGTTCGAATTGGAAGTTTTCATCGCAGGGAGCCTGCTGCTAAGAGCTGGACGTTTATCCATAGCGCGAACGTTCCGTCATTGCGAGAGGACATGAGTAACGAATGGCTGGCGTGGCAATCCGGCTGTTCGATAGGAGAGATTGCCACGTCAGCTCCTTCGTCGTGCCTCGCAATGACGTTAAGGATATGGTTTTATACCATGGTCTGGTTATGACGTCTGGCCCGAGCGTCCCTAGTAGCGATCTCAAATCTCAAATCCCAAATCCCAAATCTCAAATCTTAACTCACACCTCCGTAAACACCTTAAGACGCATATCCAACGGATCAAAATGCTCCAACAACGTATCGAAGAAATGGGGGCCGTATAGCACGTACTGCTCCATAAAGCTGTTTTTACGCTCTTGTAGACCGCCGCCAGGGAGGAGGTCTGCGCGTAAGGCCTGAATCTGCTCGACAGAAGTAGATTGCTGCTTTTTTAAAGTGCGGACCAATCGAGATTGAAGTTTGGTGACCTGCTTTTCGGCGAGCGCACCGTGGGATAAAGCTCGAGGGGCTAGGGTAGGGTCGACTGCTTTTGCACGCTCAGCAAGGCCTTCGAAAATGCGGTTGAGGGTTTCTAATTCCTCGGAGAAATCAAGGTTGTCGGCATTGTGACTCGTCACGTAGCGCTTGAGTAACTGGTGCTCATCACCAAGAAGGTCGAGCTTGCTGATGTCAAGTTTCTCTAAGCGTTGTGCTTGCTTTTGACTTACCCACCATGCACTGTCGCGACGGACGAGGACAGGATACGGCACGCCGAATTCTGCGAATTGCTGCTTGCGCTCTAGCCAGTAGGCGAGCTCACCACCTCCACCTACATAGGCGAGGTTGGGGAGTACACTTTCTTGTAAGAGAGGACGCATGACCACGTTCGGACTGAAACGCTCGGGGTGAGCAGCGATTTCTGCTTTTACTTCTTCGGTAGACCAAGAGATGTCGGTATCCAATACCTCTATGCGATCGCCTTCTACCACCAAGCGGTCTCGGCGACCGGGTTGCAGGTAGAAGAAGTTGATGTCGCGTGCATGCGCTTGCTGCGAGTAGCCGACTTCTTCGAGTTCTGTAACTGCTTCTGCAATGAGTTTTTGGCTGGCTTGCTCTAGAATTTCACGCGCAATGATGGGCGCAAAGTTTTGCTTGAAGCGAAGATCGTTCAAGTTTGCCACCACAACGCCGTAGTCTTTGAAAAGGGCTGCCACAAAGTGCGCCGTTGCCACACCAAGTGTTCGCTGAGGCGTGTAGCATTTTTCTAGAAGCGCCTTTAGGTCTTTGGCAGCACTGCTCGGACCAAGATCGCTGGTTACTTGCTCGAGTGCTTCACCGATTTCGGACAAAGACATTGCTCCCGTAGATCCTGTTTGCTGTGTCTTCCAAGTGATGGTTTTGCCGTTGAGGCGCACGTGATCGATCTCGTCCAAATCATGATCCTCTGCTCCTAGTACAAAGACAGGAACGAAGTCATGTTCTGGATACGTTTCCTTGAGCGAACGCGCTAGCGAGACGGCACTAAGGATTTTGTAGACATAATACAACGGACCTAAGAACAGCGAAGCTTGGTGGGCAGTCGTGATCGAAAACGTGTGTTTTTCCGAAAGGGCACTTAAATTCTCAGGTGGTTTCACACCGTATGAAGCGTATTGCTCGGTGAGCACTTCAACCAACGTCTTGCGATCAACAGGGTGTTGAAGGCGCGTCTCGATGGTTTTGGCGAAAGCTGAAATAGTAGGCGAATGGGCCATGAAAGGCGCCAATGCTGAATCCTGTTCGGCGTATGCGATGTCGCGTGCTGAAAATTGACCGCTTTCGCGAAAACTTAGGTAGTCTACCTTGACCGTTGGAGTTGGAATCATGAGCGCCGGATTAGAAAAAGCTCGTTCGCCTAAAGTTGAGTGATCTCGCCAGAACCTGATTCTGGAAACACACGCTTAAGGCATTAGCTTCACGGCAACAACCTACTACCAACCCGTTCGGTTTTCCAATTCATCATCAAGATAAAAATATGTCGACAAGCAAGTACATTTTGGCCCTAGATGCAGGCACAACGAGTTGCCGGACGCTCATTTTTGATGCTTCCGCAAAACTCGTCTCACTCGCTCAACAAGAATTTCAGCAGCATTATCCTCGACCTGGATGGGTGGAGCATGACGCGGAAGAGATTTGGGAGGCCCAGTCTGAGACGATGAACGAGGCCATGAAAAAGGCAGGCATTACGATGTCGGATGTCGCTGCGATTGGTATTACGAACCAACGAGAAACGTGCGTTGCATTTAGTGCGAAGACGGGCAAAGCCTTGACGCGCGCAATCGTGTGGCAGGACAAGCGTACTTCTGATCGTTGTGCGAAGCTGCGTGCTGATCGTGGAGATGAGTTTACTGCGAAGACAGGTTTGATCGTCGATGCGTATTTCACCGGTAGCAAGATGGAGTGGATGCTTCAGCATGTGGACAGTGTGAAGCAGGCGCGCGCTGAGGATGATTTGCGTTTTGGAACGATTGATACCTGGTTGGTACATAAGCTCACAGGAGGTGCGTCGCACATTATGGATGAGACGAATGCATCGCGGACGTTGGTGTTTGACATCCATAAAGGGCAGTGGGCAGAAGAGTTGTTGTCTGAGTTCAGCTTACGCCAAAACGAGCTACCTACCGTTGTAGAGAGTTCGGGTGTTTTGGCGAAGACCGATGAGAAACTCTTTGGTGCAGCGGTCCCGATTGCAGGTATCGCAGGTGATCAGCAGTCTGCGCTCTTTGGTCAGCGTTGCTTTGAGGCAGGGCAGGCGAAGAACACGTATGGTACAGGTTGCTTCATGCTTATGCATACGGGTACGACGGCGCGACCGAGTACAAATGGACTGGTAACGACGATTGCTTGGACGATCAATGGTGAGCGTCACTATGCGCTTGAGGGATCTATCCTCGTTGCGGGTGCTGCAGTGCAATGGTTGCGTGATGGCTTGAACCTGTTTGATGATGCGGCGAAGAGCGAAGCGATTGCAAGTTCGGTTGATGATAACGGAGGCGTGTATGTTGTTCCTGCTTTTGCGGGACTTGGTGCGCCGTATTGGGATGGCAATGCGAAAGGAGCGATTTTCGGTTTGACGAGAGGTTCGGATAAGCGCTACCTCACGCGTGCAACGCTTGAAAGTCTTGCCTACCAAACACGTGATTTGATTGATGCGATGGCTGCGGATAGCGGTCTTGAGCTCGTCAATTTGAAGGTAGACGGAGGTGCTTCGGCCAACAATTGGTTGATGCAGTTTCAGTCGGACATGATTCAGCGACCGGTGGTGCGACGTACCTTCGGCGAGGCTACGGCCATGGGCGCAGCGTTCCTTGCTGGCCTTGGTGTAGGGATGTGGAGTATGAGTGATTTGCTTTCGCTAAAACTCCCGACCGAAACCTTTGAAGTAAGTAATCCTCCTGCGGAAATCGACAAGCTGTATGCGGGTTGGCAACGTGCAGTAAAAGCCTGTCAGGCGTTTAGTGAATGATAGACCTCGTATCGCCAGAAGAATTTCTCAAGAAGCAGGCTGAAGGCTTGGTTTTACTGGATACTCGCTCTCCGGGAGAGTTTGAGCAAGGTCGCGTTATTGGCGCCCAGCCACTGCCGCTTTTCTCAGATGAAGAGCGTGCGCAAGTAGGTACGACGTACAAGAAAAAAGATCCGAAACAAGCGTTCTTAGAAGGACTTGAGATCGTCGGCCCGAAGTTACGTTGGTTGGTCGAAGAGGCTGCCAAGTATTCGCAGAAGGGAGGTTTGCCTAATGAAATCGGCGTCTATTGTTGGCGTGGTGGAGACCGTTCGGCTTCGGTTTCGATCCTGTTGGAGAAGGCTGGTTTTAAGGTCACGCGGTTGAAGGGTGGCTATAAGGCGTATCGCAATCACGGTCGGGAGTACCTGGAGAATCTGCCGCACACCTTAACGGTGGTTGATGGTAGCACAGGCTCTGGTAAAACGGTCTTGTTGCATGAGCTTAAAAGGCTAGGTGCTCAAGTGTTAGACTTGGAAGGAATCGCGAATCACCGGGGCAGTGCCTTTGGGTTGGTTCCGGGTACGGTGCAGCCGAGTTCGGAGCATGCGACCAATCTGATTTTCGACGAGCTACGAAAGTTTGATGTCTCCAAAACCGTTTGGGCGGAGAATGAGAGCCGCAACATTGGTAGTGTGTTTTTGCCTCATGCGATCAACGATAAGTTGGCCGATTCTCATCGGTTGATGCTCATCGTTCCGCGGGAAGACCGTTTGGCGCACATCGTAGACATGTATGGTGCGTATCCTCCTGCAGAGATTATTGCTACGGTTGAAAAGATTCAGAAGCGTTTGGGTGGTTTGGCCGCCAAGCAAGCGATTGAAGCTGCGAATAACGGAGATGCTGCTGCGGTGGCTGATTTGGTGTTGGCTTATTACGATAAGGCGTATGCGCATTATTCGGCGCGACAGGAGGTGCCGAGTGCGGATAGGGTAGAGGTGCGGTTTGAGGGGTTGGGGGAGTTGGCGAAGGGGTTGGTTTGAGGAATTTTTGCTACATTTCGAATGATACGGTGTAATGCCATTTTTTTCGAGCATAAGACATATGTACAAGCGACAAAACAGGAACGAATCCACAGGAAAGGTGGGTATATAGGGTAGTTATACACAAGCAAAAAATAAAAAAATGAGAGTAATATTCTGTGATAGTGGATTCAGCCCTAAAGAGGTCGATTATATGTATGCAGAAGAATATGAATCTGCAAAGAAAAGCCTCTTGTCAGTATCGCTGATAAGCTTTGAGGAGATCAAAAAGGGCAATATTGATTCAGCAATTAAAAGAGTTCGATCAAACGTTGAAAAAGAGGCAGGGATATATCGAGGTTGGATGCTCAAACCCAATCAATATCGCTTGCTATACGAGGCTCTTCTTGATAAGAACATAGAGTTAATCAACAAACCAGATCAATATAAATTCTGCCATTACTTGCCTGAAAGTTATGAAACGATTAAAGATTATACTCCGCAGTCAACTTTTAAAGAATTGAAAGGAGAATTTAATATACAGGATTTCAAAAATCAAATCGAAGAATTTGAAGACAATCCAATAGTCATTAAAGACTATGTCAAATCTCAAAAGCACTATTGGAAAGAAGCTTGCTTTATACCAGATTCGTCAAATACCGAAATGGTGAATTCGATTGTAAAGAAATTCATAGAATTACAAGATTCAGATTTGAATGAAGGTTTGGTTTTTAGAAGATTCGTTGAATTGGAAGAACTTACAAACCACTCAGAAAGTGGTATGCCATTAACGAAGGAATTCAGAGTATTTGTAAAAGACAAGAAAGTTATGACCACATACAAATATTGGGATGAAGGAGATTATCAAAACGTCAACCCAGTCCTTGAAAGATTTGAAGAGATTATTCCAAAGATTGAAAGTAATTTCTTTGTAACTATTCAGCTACCTGAAGAGGTCTAGCGCTATTTGCTTCTTTAAGAGTAGTACTTCGATTGGTCTGAGGCCTTGTTTGATAGCAGTAGCGATAACACTGCGTATCGCACAGAAGTCTTCAGTCCCTTTAGCGCT